>PCSU01000010.1:0-5430 GCA_002771355.1 candidate division WWE3 bacterium CG22_combo_CG10-13_8_21_14_all_39_12
CATCTATTGTTGGAGAATCATGTATCCCACTAAAAAAGGTTAGGGCACCATGGAAGATAAGTATCGCAATTACAACGACTACAGACTTTGGTATCGATTTTCTTTGTTTAAGATTCTTAATAAAATCCAATGCACCAATGATTTGCACACTCTTTTTAAGATCCATAATTGTCATAAATTTTAAACATTTACCTACTTTTCAAAAACCTTAACTGCTGAAAAAGATGGAATTTCTTCTCCAGGAAGGGTGTTGTTTTGTATATCATCCCACGCAACATACTTTACCGTTGGATACTCTCCTAGCAGAAAATTAAACTGAATGTTATACGGATCTGCGGCTCGGTCAAAATCAATAAACCATACTCGTTTGTAAGGAGAAACTAGTCCAGACAATAAATAAACGTTATCCTCAGTAACAATTTGCTGCCCTCCCCGAGATAGTACCAACTGATCATCGACCTCACCATTAATTCCGATCCATGCACCAGGATCAAGAACCATAACTTTTGCTTCCCCGGTATAGTACCATTCAAAAATAAACTTAAACGATGGCGTTGACAAAAGCACTACATCATCCCTATTGGCTTTACTACTTACAAATAATGCAACCTTGTCTACGTGCCGTGATATCACGGTACTTCGAAAACTATAGTAAGCGAAAGTACCTCCGATAATTGAAATCAAAAAACAAAAAATTACAATTACTTTTATAAAATGGTGATTAATATTCTCAATCAACATCGCGAATATCACATAAACACTTAAAACCGATGGTAAAAAATACCTGATTATTCCAAGGTTTCCACTCCTTACATATAAAAACATCGTTGGGATTATTGATAAAAAAATAAAGAACAATAATGTCTTGTAACTCTCTCTAACAAACCATTTCTTTTTTGTTACCATCAGCCCCAAAACTACAACCAGAATAATAGTTATACTCCCAAGAATTGGATTAGTATCTCCAAAAAACGATGTTTTAACTAAAGAAAAATAAAACTCAACAACAGAATTTCTTTCAACAAATTCTGTATAATCCAGACCTGATCCCCCAATACGAAACAACTGGTATCTTGTGGTTAAAATAAGAACTGGAAGGTACAAAACTGTTACTCCTACTACAACTAACAACCAATATGAAAGATGCTCAAGTAACTCCCTTCGGTAAAACAAAAGTGCCCAAATCACTTCAACCATAAAAAGAAATAGAATCGAGTGATGAAGACCAAGAGCAATGACAGTAACGAAAGATAGCAATACAATATATTTACGTGATGGAGATCTTAATATCCTAAAAAACAACATCACTTGTACAAGGAACATAACATACAGCAAACTATACATACGAACCTCTACCGAATACCTCACCATAAGTGGTGATAAAGCAACCATAACGGCCGTTAACAATGCAACGCCTTTCCTTTTATAAATATCCATGACAACAACCCCTGTTACATACACACCAATAACTCCCCACATAAACGGAAAAACCCTCAACAGTAATGGAGCAAACCCAACAATCTTTATCCAAAAATGAAGTAATAAATAAAACAGTGGCGGACTAAACTCAAACTTTAACCATTGCATGAGTGTTAAAATGTCATACGATGAAATTCGAATCCCGTTAATTTCATCAAACCATAATCCATCTCCTTGAAGTAACACTCCCCTAAACGGTATCGAGATTGCAGTTATTATAAGTAACGAAACATAGAAGTGTTTACGCAAATATAAATACAATCCCCGTACTAACGATATTGATTTTGCCAACCTACGTTTTAGCATGGGTTAGTAAATACACTACCTGTAACGTATCCTTTAATATCAGATTAAGTGGAAATGGGTATAGTGAAACTTTATTAACGGTAGTAAGAGGAAAAAGCCCACAACTTTGAAACAGAACATTCCACTGTTTAGCTCCAATGTAATTATACGGAAGAGACACACCATAAGACTTATTCCCTACCCAATCCATTACCCTTAAAACAAGTGCATCCCACCACGATTCGCAAAGATGGTCTTTTATAACAATATACTTTTTAGAAAGACGCGAGATTTTAATTAATTCTTCGCCAATATTTTCAGTATGATGAAGTACGTCAGCTACCATAACTAAATCAAAACTATTATTAGGAAATGGAATGTGCTCTCCATCGTATATCGTTGTTGTAATATGTTTATCTTCAAATGAGACAACATCAAGCCCTTTAAATCTAACTGTCGGATGTGTTATTGAAATTCCTTTTGCTAGGTACCCATCTCCACAACCATAATCAAGAATAGAGGTAACATCAGATGGAATCATGTTAGAAATCTCGTTAATGAGGATGTTTTTTCTTTGTTTATCAACAAACCGCTGGTGAAGTGTTTTTACTATTGACATAGTTATGTACGAAATCTCTTATTAAACAAAAATACTAAATTTAAAAACCCGTCTCCCCATACATTAAGTTTTGCGTTTCCAATACGGTTTTGATAATTAATATGCTTTTCGTGAAATGTAACATGTGGGGATAATACTGCATTAATCTTTATCTCTTCAGAAAACGCCATCCCATCAGATTCAGGAATAACATGTCCTAATACCGTTCGTTTAAAAATCCACATACCTGATTGAGAATCTTTGATCTTAACTCCAAAAAGAACCCTCGTTACATGAGTTAATACATAGTTCCCCAACCTATTTACAACCTTCATAGTCTCGTTATGTGCAAGTGGAAAACGAGATGCAGATATAAAATCAGAGTTATTATCTAACATGAAATCTAAAAGTCCGGTAATCTCATGAACAGGATACGTATCATCGCCATCTAGAGTAACAATAATTTCTCCACTGGCCTGAGGAAGTCCCCTTTTGTATGCTGCTCCATACCCCTGATTTGTTTCAGTCACAACTGTTGCCCCAAGTGAACGTGCTACAGATGCAGAATTGTCAGTCGAGTTATTATCAACAACGACAACTTGATCGATGTAGGATGGTACTTGTTGTAAAACATTTCTGATTCCAATCTCTTCATTAAAACAAGGTATAACTATTGAGATGCTTGATCCACGGTACATGTACCCCACATTATACGTAATCAGTTTATGGGAAGAAACCACCTATTTATATGTTTAGCCACTCACTACGGTATAATGCACCTCATGCAAAACATTAGAAATTTTTCGATCATAGCCCACATTGATCACGGAAAATCCACTCTTGCAGATAGACTCCTGCAAGAAACAGGAACGGTGAGCGCGCGCGACATGCAAGAACAATTTTTGGATAACATTGACATTGAACGCGAACGTGGAATTACCGTTAAACTTCAAGCTGTACGGATGAAATACACTCCACCGACAGATGCGAGTGACAAGAACGACTATATTCTAAATTTAATTGATACACCCGGCCATATTGATTTTTCATACGAGGTTAATCGTGCACTTGAGGCCTGTGAAGGAGCTCTTTTACTTGTTGATGCAGCACAAGGGATCCAGGCTCAAACCCTAGCAAATTATATGAAAGCAAAAGATGCAGGTCTTACCATTCTTCCTGTTATTAATAAAATCGACCTTCCGGCAGCTGACCCTGAAACGGTTATGCTTGATATGATGGAAACCTTTGGGTTTAATGAAGAAGATTTTATATTAACTAGCGCAAAAACAGGACTCGGTATTCAGGAATTGTTAGATGCAATTGTTGCAAAAATACCTGCCCCCAAAGGAGATCCTTCATCCTCCCCAAAGGCACTTGTTTTTGATAGTTTTTACGATGATTACAAAGGTGTTGTAGCACTCATTCGAGTTATTGATGGATCGTTTACTAAAAACAATTCATTAATACTTATGCAATCCGGAAAGGATTTTGAACCTGTTGAGATTGGGTATAATACCGGACGATTCACCATAAGCGATTCAATCGAATGTGGTGAGGTTGGATACATTGCAACAGGACTCAAAAACATTGCATTTGTACAAGTTGGTGAAACTATAACATCAGCTAAAACTCCAGCAACGACCCCGCTTGAAGGATACAAAGAACCTACCCCAATGGTTTTTGCAAACCTTTTTCCAGATGATGGTGATGAGATCAGTCTCCTTCGAGACGCGGTTGAGCGACTTAACTTAACCGACGCTGCATTTACTTTTACCCCTATTAAATCTACCGTTTTGGGTTCAGGATTTCGATGTGGGTTTTTGGGCCTATTGCATGTTGAGATTATTAGAGATCGTATTGAACAAGAATTTAATGTAGTAACTCAGCTTACATCGCCAAGCGTTTTGTATTATGTTACAAAAACAAATGGTGAGACAATATCTGTTCAAGCTCCACAAGATTTACCCGAACCAAACCTTATTACAAATATTACCGAACCGTGGTGTACGGTTAAACTCTATACCCCTAACGAATATTTGGGTGGTGTTATGCAAATTGCCAAGGATCATCGAGGAATTCAAGAATCCTTAGAGAGTATGCATAGCAGAACAACTCTTGTATATAAAATCCCTTTGTCAGATGTAATTAGTACCTTTTTTGACCGAATTAAATCTATTTCATCAGGGTATGCTTCGTTTGATTATGACGTTACCGAGTATAGACCCGTAAATCTTGTACGCCTTGATATTTTACTGAACAAAGTTAAAGAAGAAAGTTTATCGCGGCTTGTCGTAAAGGAGCGCCTGTATGATGTGGGCGAGAAAATGGTTGCAACGCTAAAAGAATCTCTTCCTCGTCAACAATTCACCTTGCCAATTCAGGCAGCTGTTGGTGGAACGATTGTAGCTCGTGAAACAATAACTGCAATGAGAAAAGATGTGACGGCAAAACTCTATGGTGGAGATAGAACCAGAAAAGACAAGTTACTCAAAAAACAAAAGGCTGGTAAAAAACGTATGCAAGAAACCGGCCGTGTCCGCGTTACTCCTGAAGTATATCGAAAAATCCTGGGGGTATAGTCAAATCTCTTAGGCATCATATCAGCATACCGTGATGTTTCATGGAACATAATAATACTCCACAAAACTGTAGGGATAGACTTGACAACTATTCGGGGTAAGCTGGTATATCCACGAAAGTAGAAATCTACTATATGGAATAGACCACTTAAGGAGATGCCGTTTAATCATTTATCTACGAAAGTAGAAATCTACTATATGGAATAGACGGGCACTTTCACCAATGTTGTTGCACCACTTGCAATCTACGAAAGTAGAAATCTACTATATGGAATAGACCTACTCCCGATAACGCCAATTACAGGAGGTAATCTACGAAAGTAGAAATCTACTATATGGAATAGACTAGAGAGAAGCATCAGGGCGGATTAGTATCTACGAAAGTAGAAATCTACTATATGGAATAGACAAACATACATTTAGGAAACTGTTCAGATCTACGAAAGTAGAAATCTACTATATGGAATAGACAAAGCACCCATAGACCAA
>PCSU01000010.1:5454-5612 GCA_002771355.1 candidate division WWE3 bacterium CG22_combo_CG10-13_8_21_14_all_39_12
AATCTACTATATGGAATAGACCGAGTCAGATATTCCCACCAAGACAATATCTACGAAAGTAGAAATCTACTATATGGAATAGACCTCTTGTGCTGCTAATCTTGCTCGCATATCTACGAAAGTAGAAATCTACTATATGGAATAGACTAGACGCAATT
>PCSU01000032.1 GCA_002771355.1 candidate division WWE3 bacterium CG22_combo_CG10-13_8_21_14_all_39_12
GTTTGGCTCACGTCAAATTCACCTGGTGATACGTTGTGAAATGCATAACGTGGGTGGAAGATTAACAAAAGGCCGTCAGGGTTTATCTCTGGTGGCCTTTTTTCATGAAAAGCTAATAGGAAAAACAGTAAATCACCAAGAAGTAAAAAAGAGGTTTAGTGGCTCTATGTAAACGAATTAAAAGAAAGTGTAGTTTTGGAACAAAACTACTAAGAAACGCTACTGCAATTCAGTGGAGTTTTGTACTCAAATACTCCCTAAGTCAGGCTTTGCCTGACGACTGGTGCCCCTGGCAGGACTCGAACCTGCAACCTTGAGTTTAGAACACTCCTACTCTATCCAGTTGAGCTACAGGGGCTAAAAAAATGCTTTGCATTCATTTTCAGGAGTATTGCTTCCGCTAACTCCACTGTGACTATTGTACTGCATTAATGTAAGTTCGACGGATGAACACTATTGACTCACAGGAACGTTGAGAAAAGAGTCACGCAAATCTATTCACACGTAATTGCCATTCGATCCTTAAGACTATTCACATAAAGAATAATCTGGTTATCTGACATCAAGGCTGAAGTAAAAACTGCAGGTTCTAATTGATACTCACTTGTCCCGTCAACTATATTGTTGTTTAATCCAAGCGCTGTTACAGCACCCTGCCACACGTAATATGTCCCAGTGGTATCAACTGCCCCAAAGGGAACACCCAGACCATCAATACATGGTCCCAGTTGTACCATCTCTTCAGAGACCTTAAGGGTAGATACAAAACTTTGAGGTTCACTTGATACTGCAGTACTCGTACTAAACCAGTCAAAAGAATAAAGGGTTACAAACCCTATCACAACCAAAAAAGTTAGGACCGTTGCTTTAAACATATCTTAATAGTATGTCACACAACAATCCTAAACAAGCCTTATACTCCTTGGGTTTACAGCATCCTTTATTGACTGTTATGCTATATAAAATGACTGGTCCAAAAATATTTTTTTCTTTACGGTTCAAAGTACTTTTAATGCTTATTGTTATTGCTGTGGTCCCTTATATCATCACACAATTTATTTGGGAACAATCAGCTGCAAAACTAACATATGATTATGAAGCTCAACTACTCGAGACAAATACAGAATATGTTTCATCAACAATTGAAGAATTTATTTCTGAGCATGAAATAAACCTTAGCTCCTACACATACGAGACTAACCAAGACCCTGTTTCGTATATCGCACCAATTCTTTCAAACTATTTGGAAAACGATTCGCACACCACGTTCTTGGCAACCATCTCAGAGGGAAAACTTTCTTCATTTTACTCTCATAGCAGCAATACACCTCCACCAGCACTTGTTAATAGTATTGACGATATTTCGTTTGCAACACAATCTCTTGAGCCAACAGATAAGCCCATTTATCTTGAGACCTTAGAAAATAACGTTCTTATGTATACCAAAGTAATTGAAATAACCTCTGACGTAAAAACCACAAAAATCATCCTTGTAGGCGGACTTGATCTGAATGAAGTTATAACGACAATATCAACATTCGCAACAAATGACACTAGTTCCTGGATCATTGCTACCGTTGACGGCAGACCAATATATTCACCAACAAACGAATCTTATGACCCCAATACACTCCTTAACATATATCGTGCAAACAATAACGAGGCTGAAGGTGACGTACGATTAGTATTAGATGAAAACGGAACCCCCATGCAACAAACTGTCTTAGTAGTGCCTTATACCTACTGGAACATTATTGCCATCAAACCACTTTCATTCTTTTCACAACAGTCAATCCTAAATCAGTCGCAGGCATTGGGTGCTTTTGCAATCGTTCTTATTGTGGTATTTATTTCAGGATTTTTCTTTTCTAGGCAACTTCTCAATCCACTCAAGGATCTGGTTAAGGGTACTGAGGAAATACAAAAAGGAAATTATAACTATAAATCAAATGTGCACACATTCGATGAACTAGCCGGCTTATCTGCTTCATTTAACCAAATGTCACACGAAATATTAAAAAACCAAAATGAACTTAAAAATGATGCGCAAACAATTGAAGCTGAACGCGATAAGCTAACTCAAATCATCAGTGGTATCTCTGATGCAGTTATTGTTGTTGACTTGAATGAAAAGATTGTACTGTTCAATAAAGCTGCCGAAGATATAACTGGTTATAAAAATTCAGAGGTAATTGAGACTACTATCGGTAAAGTTCTTACGTTTTCCTCTAAAGAAACCTCGCTACAAACATCTGAGGTTTGTCCTATCAACACCACTAGTTCCGCAGGCGTCATAAAAACCATGTCAAACATTACCCTTACAGGCAAAGATAAAAAACTAACAATTGTGAATCTTGCAGCCAGCCACATTCAAGATGGTCACATAGCAAAGGTAGGATGCATATTAACACTTCACGATATTACACAGGAAGCAGAACTCGAAGAAATGAAACTAGATTTTGTCTCTGTTGCAGCTCACGAACTACGAACACCATTAACTTCTATACGTGGATACCTTGAGTTTTTGAATGAATCAACGGAAAATCTTACAAATGACCAACACAGGTTTATAGATCGTATTCAATTATCAGTAAATCAACTGGTTGGACATGTCGAAAACCTCCTTAATGTCAGCAAAATCGAACGTGGATCTGTAACCATAAACCCCGTACCTACAGATTGGGTCTCTAATATGCAATCAATGGCTAAAGATATAGATATACTTGCAAAATCAAAAGGGCAAAGCATACATGTTGAAGTACCTTCACGTAAACTACCTCTGGTAATAGTTGATCCTACCCGCATGGTCGAAGTGGTCCACAACCTTCTTACTAATGCAATTAACTACAGTACAGAGGGAAACCACACCAGAATATGGTTTGAAGTTGATCAAGATATGGTAATAACTCATATTGGAGATAACGGGGAAGGGATTCCACCTAAAGCACTTAAACACCTATTTACCAAGTTTTATCGAGTCGGTGGAAAATTGTCTGAAACATCAAAGGGAACAGGTCTTGGTCTTTACATCTCAAAAGGAATAATTGAGTTACACAAAGGAGAGATTTGGGTTCAGAGTAAGCCTGGAGTAGGATCAATTTTTAGCTTCTCACTACCTATCGCAAAAAAACCATAGAGTTAAGTAAAGAATATAGTGGGTGGTTTTCATGAATTCCAGCCACAGATTCGACATACACAAGAAACAAAATTGCTGCAAGAAGAATCAATGTAACTTGAACTCGACTGATCCATAGTGGAGTACTTTCCTTATAAAACATTCCTTGAACATGCAGTAATCCTACAACCAAAAAACTGTACCCAACAATACGGTGTCCCCATACATATAAAGTTTCACTAAATCCATCAGTAACAATTATTGTATGTGACAAAAACATTAACCCGACCATGCTATAACCAAAAGAAACAAGATAGCTCCACTGAATTCGTGTAATCTTTCCTAACAGATACCCCATGTTCGAAATTCCAATAAGTGTCACATATAAGCCCGTTAAAACGTACATCCGTGGAATTGGGTCAACCGGTAAAAGCGAAAAAGAAACTTGAATCCCGTTCGGCAACAGAAAAAAAACAATCAGCAACAAACCTGCAATAACCAAAAGCGACTCACGCAAAATCGAAAGAATATTCTTTTCCTTCTTTACTAATAACGTATATATTGAAACACACGCATATGCCAACAAAAAACTTCCAATCAAATAGTGAAGAGTTTTAAGTAAAAATGCTGTTTCTTCGGGTGAAGAATATAACTCTCTTAAAACATTTACATCCATATAACATTTACTATACCAAACTTACATATGTGTATTCATGAAAACATAGATGAGTCCAGCCTGAACAATAATAATTAATAAAACTCTTCCCATAAAACTTAGCTTTTGAGTCTTATGCCTAAACATATTCGATCCAATTAAAATCCCTAGGGATCCTCCCAAAGCTGAAATTATGTAAAAAAACATTTCTGGTAACCTGGTAGATTTTTCATATGATGAAACAACTTTGTCATACCCAAACATCGCAAAGGACGAGATGTTTACTGAAAGAATAACCTCAAACAGAAACCATTTTTTTAAAAGGAAATACTCAAGCACCATAAAAACCCCTACAGCAAAAACAACAAATAGAATAAAAAACTGCTGGATGAGTTGGCGTTTTTTAAAATGCACCATGGTTAACTAAGATATCTTCCACCATTTACATGAAATGTTTGACCTGTAATAAAAGATGCCTTTTTTGAAACAAGAAAAGATACCATCTGAGCAATGTCTTGTGGCTGTCCCATACGTTTGATTATTTGTGAATCTATTCTTGATTGTCTTTTTTGGGGACTATCTGATGCAATAAGATTAGTATCTATACTTCCGGGTGCTATCGCATTAACTCGGATTTTGGGTGAAAGTTCTTGTGCAAGAGACCTTGTGACTGCAATCATTCCAAGTTTTGAAATATTGTAATCAACCCCATGATCTGAACCAATAAATGCATTTATTGACGACATAAATACAACTGATGATTGAGCCGTGAAATAGGGGAGAAACCCTTGGGTTAAAAACAGTGCGCCTTTAAGGTTAACGTTAAGGGTTTGGTCATATTGTTCTTCCGTAAGATCAGAGAACGCAGTGCGATGATAAATCCCTGCATTGTTAACCAACACATCTATAGCATTAAATTCCTCAATTGTGTTTGAGATAATTTTTTCCCTATCCGACTCTTTTGAAATGTCTGCACGAATTACAACAACATCATTGGCGACGTCTCTCATTTCCTCAAGTAGCGTCTCAGTTCTTTCAGATTCAGCGTAGTGGTTAAGAACAAGTGAATATCCTTGCCTAGCAAGTTGTTTAGCAACCTCAAGTCCAATTCCACTTGAGGCTCCTGTTATAACCGCTACTTTAGACATATGAATTATTATACGCATACAGCGAGCAATCAGACAACGTGCAAGCAAAGACATAAATGACTTTTTTGTTTTTATGGATATCCTGTAGTAGAATGCTCACACCGTTAATCGCACATATCTAGTCTAAAAGGAGGTGATCTATGTCACCAACGACAGTATGGTTTATGCTTCTATATTTCATTGGAATCAACATTCTTGCCGCTTCCAGAATGAAATATGACAAAGAGCAATCGAAAAAAAGAAATGTTGGAGGCCATAAGCATGGCATACAAAGAGTACCTGAAAATGAGTTTTTCATTTTTTCAATCTTTGGAGGATGGATCGGTATCGTTTGGGGAATGAAGGAATACCGTCACAAAACGATTAAGACATCCTTTCAAAAGAAAATAGCAGCCGGTGCTGTTATGAATATCGGGGTTATTGCCATGATCATTGGCCTATCTCAGTGATCAAAAGGGAATTAAATGAAGCCGCAGAGAAATCTGTGGCTTTTTCTTATACAAACTTTAATATTGACACATTAAAAAACGTAAATTCTAATTTACAAACACACAAGTTTCACATATTTTCTAATGATAAAAGGCGCAATAAATGTTGTTAGAATTATAACAATTAATAGAACTGAAAATAACTCTGAACTTATAACATTAAAAGACTTTCCAATTGATAAAAAGATAAGACCAACCTCACCACGAGGTACCATGGACGCGCCAATAAGCATATGCTC
>PCSU01000074.1 GCA_002771355.1 candidate division WWE3 bacterium CG22_combo_CG10-13_8_21_14_all_39_12
TTTTATGCAGTATTCAAAAACAAATGATGGGTGGACGGAATTACCACAAAAGAATGTTGATTTTGGTGGTGGACTTGAGCGAATAGCGATGGTTGTTCAGGGGAAACAAGATATTTTTGAAACAGATAGCTTTTGGCCAATAATTGAAAAGCTTCAAAATATTTCAGGAAAGGATTACTACGAGTCTGATGAAATTACACAGGCAATGAGAATTTTGGCTGACCATGCACGTTCATCAGTCTTTATCGCAATGGATGGGGTTTCTCCATCAAACAAAGATCAAGGGTATGCACTGCGAAGGTTTTTACGCAGAATGGTGAGATACGCTCGTAAGCTTGGAATAAAACAGGGGGCAACGGTTGATGTAGTTTCAGTGACAGCTGAAATGCTTTCGTGGTTGTATCCGGACTTAAAATCAGAAGTCACAAGAATTGAAAAGGTGTTTAAAGAAGAGGAGGAGAAATTTACAAAAACCTTGGAGCGAGGTCAAAAAGAATCTGCAAAAAGACTAAATGGATTTGCAGGATCAGTAGAGGAATTATCCTCAGTTGCTTTTGATTTATATCAATCAGTAGGATACCCACCCGAGATGGTATTAGAAGATGCCCAGGATAATGGAATGGAGATTAACCTTTCAACGTTCGGAAAAGTATATAGGGAACATATTGCAAAACACCAGGAAGAGTCTCGTGCTGGAGCCGAGCAAAAATTTACGGGTGGGTTGGCTGACCATAGTGATCAAGTTGTCAAATATCACACCACAACCCATTTGTTAAATGCAGCGCTAAGGGAAGTTCTGGGCGATCAGATTATGCAACGGGGAAGTAATATCACGGGAGATAGGCTACGTTTTGATTTTAATTATGAGGCTGCCCTTACAGATGATGAGATTTCTAGAATCGAGACTATTGTTAATCAGTATATTGATCAAGATTTGCCAGTTGAGTTTGTCATGCTTTCAAAAGATGAAGCCGGAAAGACAGGGGCGGTACACGCATTTAATGAAAAATACGGAGACACTGTTAAAGTCTATTATATTGGAGATTCAATGGAAACAGCCATCAGTAAAGAATTTTGTGGTGGACCACATGTTGGAAATACTTTTGAACTAGAACCGGTTGAGATTTATAAACAGCAATCTGTGAGTAAAGGAGTCCGAAGGGTGTACGTGCATGTGAGAGAGTAGGTTAAAAGTTAAGAGGTGCCCCGTCATACTAAACTTGTTTCAGTATCTCAAGGTATTTTTGTAGATTCCGAACCAAGTTCGGAATGACGAGAAGATTATCATTGTTATTCCCTACTCACAACCGTTGTCTTTTAGCCACTGAATTCTTTACAATCACAATTCTTTGTGATTGGTTCGATCTGCGATCTCTAATATTGCCATTTTTATGAAAACCCGTTACAGTAAGCTTATATGAAGTTTCCAAAGTTTAGACTTCCGTTTCGTAAAAAAGACGAGCCATTTTTTATAGTTATTGATGTGGGAAGTCATAGTGTTAAGGCGGGTATTTATAAACGTGCGACAGAGATTGCTACACAAAAAATTCTGGGGATGGGTCAGCAAGACCAAGGGGCAGATAGTATGTATGGTGGTTTTATTCGAGACCTGGATGCAGTAATTGAAACAACCAATTTGGCGATTGAGGAGGCTGTATTACAGGCTGGCGTAAAACCTAAAGAGGCGATTATTGGATTATCTGGTGGGGTTTTACATTCAGAAGGATTTAGAGTTCGAACTAATCGAACAGAACCCAATGAGATGATTACCGAGGATGAGTTTAGTTTAATAGCAAATCATATTGAAGACCAAACCCTTGAACATGCCGAAAAGTCACTGTTGGCTCATCGAGAAGGAGAATTTAAACGTGTTGAAACGTCATTTACTCAATACAAAATTGATGGTGCCCGTGTAATCACTCCAATTGGGGTAAGCGGTAAACAACTAGAAGTAAGTGTTCTACACTATTTTTCTGAAGAATCTCAGACACATATTGTAAATAGTTTGGCTAACCAAGTTGACGTTGAAATAGTTTCGTTGGTGGATACATCGGTTCAGTTAGCGGCAATAACATCAATTGAAAAACAACAATTTGTGCTCATTGATGTCGGAGGAAGTGTGACTTCAGTGGTGATTGTTAATGATGGGAAAATTGAACGTAGCGAACCATTGTTTATGGGGGGCGATGATTACGTTTGGGCAATTCAAAAACTTATGAATGTCCATAGAGAAGGGGCGTTGTCGTTGTTTCAGGGATACACCCAAGGAAATCTTGATGATGAGCGTGCACGCAATGTAAGGCGAGCAATTGAAGATATGTCTGACTGGATAGTTGAGGGTGTTGCTACTACGCTTCACTCAATGAAATTAACGCGGGTTCCAGCCACTGTTATTGTTGCAGGAGAGATTCGGCATGTTAAGGAGTTTACTAAAGCAATGAGTGTGTATCCATGGGCTGGAGTGCCTTTTGCAGGTACACTTGATATTCAGACAATTCCTGGTAAAACACCTCACCTTGATGCATTGGCAGGTCTAGCAGAATATGTATTGTAAAAAATAATCACATGAATTACACCGTAACAGAAAACACATCGATAAGAGAGATTATTGAGGCTGTTCAAAATACAGATACCTCTGATTTATATTTAACCTATCAGGAAGGTTCGTTTCTAAAAAAATTCCCACATCACATAACAGTAATTAATAAAATTCTTGCCCATATGGGACAAGAAGTGTCGATACACGTTGTGGGTGATAACGATACAGTACCTGGCAATTCGGATTTTCATGAGGGTGTGGCGCCAGTAATTGCAGGAAATGTTGGTGGCAGTGAGTTTTCACAGACTCCAGCCAAAACTGTTGTTACTGAAGGTTTAAACGATAGTCTCACACCAGTAACTGTTAACGATAACGTACAAAATGTAAATCTTTCAATCGAAAACAAGGAACCAACCACACGTCGTTCGTTTGGTATTAAACCCAAAAAATTAATCATTGCAGTGGTGATACTTGTTTTGTTGGGGCTTACGGCGGGGGGGGCTTTTGCATATTATTATCTTCCCCGTGGAACTGTTGTATTGTTTGTAGCTGAAAAAACCTTTGAAAGAAAGTTAGATGTCCTTGTTAAAACTACTGTGTCTGAAGTAAATCTTAAAGAAAATATCATTCCAGGTAATCCAATAACTGTTGAGGTTCAATCAACTGAAAATTTTGATGCAACAGGGCATGAAATAATTGGCGAAAAAGCAACAGGTACGATTGATGTCAAAAATTTCACAACAACAGCTATTCGTTTAGCGAGTGGTGCTGTTATTACGAGTCAGTCTGACTCAACAAAGCAGTTCACATTAACTGAAGGAGTTACTGTTCCTAAAGCAACCATTACACAACCAACAGAAGATACCAAGGTTCTTGATGCTGGTATTATCTCAGTTAGCGTTGAGGCCGTTGATATTGGTGACCAGTACAATCTTTCGGCTAGCACCAGGTTTATTTTGGGTGGATACGAAGTTTCAGATGTATATGCTGTGAACGCAGTTCCTTTTTCGGGGGGATTAACAAAAGAGATTACAGTGGTTTCTGCAGATGATCAAACCAAGGCGATTGAACAGCTTCACTCAAAGCTTGTTGCTGATGTTCCCGGTGCGCTTGATGAAAAACTGTCTGATACTCAACGATATCAAGTTGACTCTATTGAAAATGCTACCAAATCTGCACAATTTAGCCATGAGGTGGGTGAAGAGGCTAGTTCTTTTTCATTGTCTATGAAACTTTCTTCAACGGTAATTTCGTATGATCATAAGGATGTAACCTCACTTATGCAAACGCTTATTGTTGACGCTGTTCCTAAAGGTTTTGAGTTGTCGGGTGATGATGATCCTGTTGGGGTTGATAAAGTTGAAACTGTGGATGATGAAACTCTTAAGTTGTCAGCACGAATTTCTGCACTTGTTGTGCCTATCCTTGATACCGATAAAATACAGCAAGAGTTACTGGGGGTTAAACCCAATGATGCAGAGATAATTTTACAGAATGTTGCTGATATAAAAGGTTATGAAGTTCGTTTGTGGCCAACACTTCCGGATTTTCTCAAAAGTTTTCCTCATGTAAAAGAAAAGCTTGAGGTGTTGGTTGAGGTTTCACAGTAGGCATAAAAGCTTATGGCACACATTCTTTCTCTTGATTTAGGAACATCACATATTGGGGTTGCGGTTTATACTGATGGGGGAGGTACGTTTAGCCTCAATGAGTTGGCGTTTGATGATAAGTTTCAGCTCGTTGATAAAATTACAACACTTATTGAAGAGTATTCAATTTCGGTCGTGGTTGTTGGGGACATGGGTAAACATAAACTTCCACGTTTATTTAATTTTGTATTACAGCGGTTACAAGACAAAACATCGGTTACTGTTTCGATTATTCCTGAACATCTTTCAACAAAACAGGTTGAAAAAAACAATGGTTCCCATAGTCAGGCCGCAGTTGAAATTCTAACTGATTACCTAGGTTCCGTCTGATATGGCATCAGTACTGATTACCTATCTTCCATTTGATATTAGGACTGGTCATATGGCTTCTTTGTAAATGAATCATTACTAAAATATATGGCTTCTTTTACTGATCGGTGATACAGTAAGATGTAAGGATTATGCGTATAAAATCTGCCCAACTGTTACGAATATTGTCCATATTAATTGTAATTGGATCAACGCTTCCATCGTTAGTTTCTGGTGACATTTTTGATCCAGGGTCAAATAGTAGTGGTGGCATTTTTAGTGGAATTGGCAATGGACTGGAAGGTATTTTTAGTGGGTTTAGTGGAATTCTTCCAGGGGGTTCGTCCATTTCATCGGATGGTACTTCGATTACAGTTCGTGCAAAAGGATCCTATTCTTTGGGCGGATGGACAAAAATGCAATTGTGGGTAGATGGAAGACTTATCAATACGTGGGAAATATCCCATACAGACTATCGGGATTACAGTGCATATCTTCCAGAAAAAAACATAGCTCCTGAAAAAGTAGAGGTACATTTTATTAATGATGCGGTTGAGAATGATGCGCAAGGAAATATTATTACCGATAGAAACTTAACGGTTGATTACATTGTAATTGGTTCCACTAAAATTGAATCAGAGAACCAACCACCTGTTTATAAAGCACAGATTGACCCATGTGGAGTTGGCGGTGGGGGAGAGATTCTAGCGTGCAATGGTTGTTTTAATTACGGTGGAGTAGCGTGTTTACCATTTGAACAAAACCAGGTTGTTGAAGATATTCCTCCTCTTCCCGATAATGCAAAACAAGTTAAACTAACTCTTGAGTGGGATACCTTAAGCTTAGGCGGAGAAGGGGCTCAGGTTACCCGTAACGACCCTCTTTTTGTGGAGCATCAACCATGGATTGGGTGTCCTCAGTGTGGTTCATCAGAAATAATACCTAATCTTTCAAGTTTGAATTATTCTCCTACAGATTTGGTTTATGGTGGGACTGGTCAGGTTTTATCGGCCTCTCCACCGGGAAACGATAATCCTCCACCTGCTCCTGCACCACCCGGGCCAGAAAATCCAGACCCACAGCCAAATCCAGCTCAGCCGCCCACAATATGGATTAACTGTCCAAATCAATCAGATTGCTATAAGGCGAATGTTGAGCATGTGTTGACTGGTTGGTGTGGGAAAGATCCTATCATAAAAAACCAGAGCCGTATTTTCAGTGAGGTACCAATTAATTCTCCAGGACCAAACATTTTTTCTTTACCAGGAACTATCTCAAATAAATACATTCGTCGGGATGGTTACGCATTTTCATGCTTACGGGATTGTTCTGAGGGCCAATGTGAGACTCAAAATTATGTTGAATTTCAGACTGAGGTTTATCCGTCAAACGCACTTTCACTGTTTTTGAATGTTGAGAATATTAGTTCTCTTGCGGTCAAGAATGTATTAGTTGATATTCATACCCTAACGTATGACCCAAGTGGGGAAACGCCATTTCCACATAATATAGACTACCCATTACCAATAAGTGGTGATAATAGTATTGATTTTGAATATCGCCACGGCAATGCGTTAACAAATGCTGATATGCAGCGTATCGGTGCACTTGGCGGGGTTCCCGTTAGTATTGCTCAGGAAACAGATCCACATGGTAGAATTATCAGTAAATTGGTTTTAGGACCAATGGATTTGGCTCCAGAGGAAGTTAAAAAAATCCCTCTTCAACCACTTGCAAGTGAATATACGTATATTCCTGGAGCTGCTAATCCATTTGATTCAGGTGAAGTTGGAGTTGTAAATCCCGTAAAACCGTGTGAGTGTCAGGAAGTAAGACTTCATGATTATTTAGGTGCAGGTTCATGCAGTGAAACCATTTCAGCTCCAACAAATGATCAGTGCCGATTGTATTATGGAATTGGGGTGCCTGATGGTTCACATGCTGGTGGTGCGGTTTGTGATAACGGTGGAATCCCAGTGAATGGATGTCCAGCACCGTGGTGTTTTGAGGGGGCTCAAAGTACCTCTGGACCTATGGATCAATGTCCTGACCTAGATGGCGATGGAAGAGGGGATAAGATTCCAAATCCAGCAGACACAAATCCCAACTGGTATTACTTTGACACTGAGAATAAAAACCCGATTACGGAATTTCTCGCACAACTTTTGCCTGATTTTATTACAGAAAAGTCTCCGGTAAATCCTCCAACTGTTGAAGCATATGGTTGCCAAAATCCATGCCAAAACAATGCACCACCAAGTATTTTAGGCCAAGGAGGAATTTTACCTCGTGATTATAACTTTGTGTGCGATCAGACTGACCCTGAAGAACGTGAGCGCTGTTTGGGGCAAGATCCTGATGTGATGATTACCAATAGTTCAAATCAATTTGGAACGTATCGAGATGTAACAGGTCTTGGTGGGTGTGGGTACCAGGCGTCATCAAACAATTCAGTTATTGGACCACTTCAGATCACTGCACAGTATGGGGGCGAAGGTGACAATCGAACGTCTCGCTCTGTGTTATTGGCATCAGTGCCTATTGGAGGACGATTGAGTGATGACCAGGCTAGGCCATATGGCTGGCCCACTAATGGGAAAATTACTCAAGATTGGGGTTATACCGGTGAAGCTGATGCTCAGGGAAGTTACCGGTCAAACCCAACGCAAGATTATGGGGAGTTTAGATATTGTGTAGCATCAAGTGGTGGTACACCACCTCCTGCACAACCAACGGTAACACCAACCCCAACGCCAGCAACTAATCTTCCAACTGCAACCCCAACGCCGGTTGGTGGTGTACCTGCTGTCATTAATTGTGATGTAAATGCACCGGCGCCTGATCCGTCAAAGAATAATATATTGCCAATTGAAAATCTTATTGCAGTGTTAGATCAGAAGTTTTATACATCGTACTCTGAAGAGCATGTTAGGTTGTGTTACAACGATCTAATAAATCGAGCCATAGCAAAAGATATTGACCCTGCGTTTATGATGACTATTTGGCTTGAAGAGTCGGGTGCAAGTGACTATACCGCGTACGGTAATGTAGCTGATTTTGGATGTGTAGGTAATTCAAATTTCCCACGTCAAAACTTTGATCGGCAAGCTACGTGCATGTCGATTTTACCGGGTTCGTATCAATCTTATAAATCGTGTCGTGTTCCGCCAAGTGAACTAACCGTTGAAAAATTCTTGCAGATATTTTCTGGTGGAACTCAAGCGTGTACAGACAATAACTACGGGACAAACCCACAGTTCCCTAGCCAAGTTAAACGTGTCTATGGATGGGTCAGTAACGGTGCACAATTAAACGATAACTGTATTCTTCCGTCAACTCGGTGGGATGCAAGTTGCAAAACACCATAACTATGAAAAAAATAATATACACACCAAAAATAATTATTTCCATTATTCTCAGCATAGTTTTTATGGTTACCGGAATTTTTCTTGGCTTTCAAAATAAAGCCATAGTTCAAACGGTTGAAGCTGTTGGGCAACAGTATGATCTACTCGATTATTATCTTCCCAATAGTGATTATGTTATTCACATGAATAATGGGGAGAAGTTTCATACCTTTGCAGGAGTAATAAATTCACGTTCTGGTTTCACTACACTTAAAAGTGCTGAAGGAAAGTGGTATGAAGAGTATACGTATGATAATGACAAGATTTATCTTAATCGTGATACTACCTGGGCTACTGGATTTAACCAGAATGTAAAATGTACTAATCCAAATACCCAAAATGATGCCGCATTTGTGTGGCTTCTCGGTCATTACGAAAAAGATGAAGCTAGATCACTCGTAGGTTCTGATAAGGAGGGTGGGGTTTGGATTGACAGGCGTTTGAGTGTTGGTGATACAACAGATCGTGGTCAGATTACGGTTACGGGATTTGATAAAACAACTTGTCAGCCATGTGATACGCAATATGTTGGAAAAACTGGTGGAACAGTAAAACTTGTTGAAGTATTTTCTACATGGAAAGGTGGCGCTGATGGTAAAGAATTTAATGATGTTGCTCACATATGGGTTACCGGTGGAACAGGTTCAGGAGAACATTTTTATTTAGCCAAAGGTATTGGGAGGGTCGGTTGGAAAAATGATAATAGTTTTTCATATGGAAAAGTCGTTGAGAACGGCAAGATCAACAAAGTCGAGTTATGTTCTAATGGTAATCCCGGTAACCCTGGTCAGCCTACTCCAACCCCAACACCAAAGCCACTACCAGAAATATGTAAATCTCCAAATGTGTTTGGAATAAATACTGCCATTCACAATGAGGAGCAGTTGCGATTGGCCAGGGATGCTGGGGCAACAATTACCCGACTTCCAATTGCGTTCAACTCGATGCCAGAGCGGGGAGTATACGATTGGGACGGTATGGATAGTGATATAAAATTTGCTCAGACTAATGGCATGGAAGTTCTTGGTTTAATTGTTGGAACGCCGTGGTGGGCTGGTGCTCAGTGGGGATATGAACATAGGTACCTTCCCCATAAAGAATTTGAGGCGGATTATCGCGCATTTTTACGAGAAGCTTTGCGTCGATATCCTGAAATAAACAAGTTTGTGTATTGGAATGAACCAAATGGGTGTGGTTCTTCGCGTGACTTGCCGTATATTCCCGATCCGGAAAATCAAGCACCAGGTCCAACAGCAATTCCATTTCCTGGGTGTGGGTATTCTGACGCATCTGCCGAGGAGTATGCTTATTGGCTTGGAGTAACATATAACGAAATAAAAACCACTAAACCAAGTGCAGTTGTTAGTATGGCTGGGCTAGAAGGTATTCCAACTGATTATGTTCGGTTGGTTAAAACTAAACCTGGTGGCAATTCGTATGATGTGATTTCGCTGCAACCTTACAATTGGACAGGAAAGATTGATTTTGAAGCCGTAAGTAGGTTTAGAAATGATGTTCAAGCCGGTGATATCTGGATAACCGAGTATGGTTGGGATATTAATAATGTTTCAGAAGCTGATCAGGCAAGGTATTTAAGGGAAACATTTGACGACCTTATGACAGGCCGGTATGACTATGTCAAACTGATGACGTACCATACTATCGCTGATCCAGGAGACACGTTACGGCTAGGTCTTGTTGCAGGATCGAATCTTCCTTATACAAATCGTCCTGCATATGATGTATTCCAAGAGTATCGAAATAAATGTGATATTGAGGATCCTATAGATTCAGAATTACCTCCCGTTACTGAAGGATGGCTCCATCCGGGGATTGATATTGAGCCCGTGCGTACTGATGCATACTCAAACAACATCTTTTCAACCCATGCAGGGTTTGTTACCTATGCAGGTCCTGCACCGGCTTCAGTAGCAGAAAAGGGCTGGTTAGTACAAATTGAAGCTGACCTTAATAGAGATAATGTGCCGGATGTTATTACCCGCTACACCCACCTTATGCCAGGGAGTACGATTTTAGTAAATGACGTTCGGTACAAGCGTCGAGCATTTACGCCTGAATGTTTTATGGATTTACAGTCATGTTTTAGTGAGATTGGAATTTCGTCAGGTCCATTAGAAAAATTACCGTATGGATATGGTCCGTATGTATCAAGGAATCAGCTAATTGGGATGCTCGGCGATAGTGGGAGTCCAGGCCGAAAGCATATTCAGTATGAAATTATTACCAATAGATACACTAATTTGTACGGATCTAATCTTAATACATATGATTGTCGTGATAACCCGTATCTTGATGTATGCATTACCGATTATGCTCGTCCCGGATTTTTCTTTTCAATCAACCGAAATAAACCAGATGAAGTTCGCGGTCCAGTATATACCAATCCTGGGTTTGTAACGCCACCTCCAATACCACCAGTAACTCCAACCCCAACACCAGGGCCAGAACAAATATCTTGTCTAAATGAAACGACTGGTTATCTTAATAATTCGAATTTTAGGCCGGAACATAATGCAATCATGAATAATTGGTTAAGCTTATATGGACCATCAACCGAAATATCTGGGATCATCCACTACAGAGATCCATTTACATTTGGGCAGCCTTTGGAACGCATAGCGAACGTTTGTCAACCTGGGTGGGAGGTTTCATATAGAGGTATTCCAAGCAATATGCCGGTTTATCATCAAGATTTTTATCTGAGGATGACTGTTCCAACTGGAGGTACTCCCGATACGGTGTACCACGAATATGAGATAGATTTTACAAATGATCCCTATGAAAATGTATATCTTAAAGACGTGAATTACAAATTTACTGTCCCCGCAAATGCTCAGTATGAGCTTATTGCAGGTAGAGGACAGTCCCATATTCCAAGTATGGGAAATCGAAATACGTCAACAGACACATGTATGGAAGGTTATGTATGGGGAAATGCTCGCAATGAACCTACAGGACCTGGAAATTATTGTGGGGTCACAGTTTCTTGTGATCTGGATAGACCTAATACCAACAACACTTGGTGTTGCGATAGGAGCAATGGTAACGATTGTGATGGCAGTGATTGCGGAGGTCCATATGGGTGGGGAAATTCCGGTAAATACTGGGCAGAAGAATTGGGCTCACCAACAAAAGATCTTATTAATTGGAGAAATTGTCAACCATGAAAACATATATAGTAAATAACATAAAACGAATTGGTGTAATAGCGGCTATAGTTGTAGCCATTCTTATTGTGTTATTGGTGATTCTTGATCAGACACGACCTTCCCAAGGTGCTGCGCAACAGGTTGAATTTCAGCAGTATATGGCTGGTCTTATTGATCCTGCCCAGCAAGAATTAGTGCAAGTTGATTTGTCCGGCAAGATGGACTCAACTATCGTTTCATCTTTGCCTCAGGTTGTGGTTGGGCTTCCACAAAGTGATTGGTTTAGCGATACAACGCTCATTGCTTTGGCAAAGTCACTTGGGTTTACGTCACGGGCCAATGTCCAGTCGTTTTCAAATCAGTTATATTGGCTTGAAGGTCCACGAACATTATCAATTGATACCAGGACAGGATTTATTTCATTCTCAACTTCATTTAATATTGACGCTCCACCTATCAGTTCTGGAACTCCAACAGACCAGGTCGCGATTGATTCACTCCTTTCTTTATTTAGAGTGATTCAAATTCCAACTGAAAATTATAATATTGAGGCTGCAACATATAGTTACATGACGATTGACAAGACTGGTCTTATTGATAGTTCGTTCCAACAGGCTGGCGGTTTGGTTAAGATTGTTATTCCCTACACTGTATTAGGATATGAAGCAATCTTACCTATTGAGACTTTCGCAATCGTTGATGCAGATGGAAAGATTGTGAGCTTATCTTTACTACTATTAAACATTGTTCCAACTGGTGAATCAGTATCATTAATTTCGGGAAGTTCTGCACAATCACAATTAAAATATGGGGGAGTAGTATTGTCGGGAAATTCATCTACAGTAGAATCAATGACAGCACAGTCTATGTACCCAGCTTACTATTTGTCACAGGGTGATTTTTATAATGTAAGTACCAGAAGAACGTTAGAACCACTCTATATATTTTCAGACAATACCGTTAAAGTAGGAGTACCAGCACGCAAATTATGACAAACAAAAAATACATTGTAATTATTGCAGGAATAGTCGTAGCAATTGGTCTTTTTGCTGGAATTCTATTTATTTTAAGTGGACGCAATAAACAGGTTCCTCCATTTGTTCCACGAATTTCTACGTATGATGTGCCAACAATAAAAGAGTCTCAAGAGATTGAAGAAGCTACGATAGAAGGAATTCCAAGTACTGTTGTTTCAAAGTCACTTATTATACGGTTTGAGGATGATATAACAAAAGAACAGTCCCAAGCGGTAATTAACAAACTAGGTGTTTTAGAAGCATTTAACATTGCCCAGCACATATGGGAGATTAGGTACGGTGATTCCGTTGATCTTGCAGAAAAAATAAATGAAATCGAACCGATCCAAGAAATCAAAACTGTTGGATACAATGGTGTGTACAAACTTCAATATAAGCCCAATGACTATACACCCCAAGGATCTAACTCTGAATCGTGGTGGCTTGAGAATGTAAATGCTAAAACAGCGTGGGATATAACCCACGGAGATTCTAACGTTATCGTTGCGGTATTTGACCAACCGGCAGATTTTGTAGCTCCGGACTTGGCGGGGAAGGGGTCTCAAATCATATGGCCTACTCCTACACCAGCCATACCCTACACTCCAACCCCAACGTTATCGGCAACAACAACACTAACACCTGCCGTCTCAACACCTACACCTGCTGTACTGCCAGGTGCGGATCATGGGAGTCATGTTTCAGGTATTGTAGGGGCACATACAGATAATGGAATTGGAGTTGCCTCTATTGGATTTAATACAAGACTACTTTCGTTTCCGGTTTGTGTGCCATTGTGTGAGTTTTCAAATATGATCGCTAGCTTTCAGGAAGTTATTGATCGTGTTAATGCAGGAGAAAATATAAAAGTAATCAACCAAAGTTATGCTGGACCAACTGAAGATACTAATATTCACGACATGATTAAGCTTGTTGTTGAAAAAGGTGTTGTTCCAGTTGCAGCAGTGGGTAATGATTTTGGCGATGTTATGCGGGACGAAAATGACAATCCTGTTTTAGATGGTAACGGGGATCAGATTCCTGTAAGTTACATGCCACATTATCCTGCTGCCCATTCAGAGGTAATTGCCGTTGCAGCAAGTAATTCAACAAATCAGCTATCATCCTTTTCTCAAAGGAATGACCCCTCATCAGCTGCCCAATTAAACCAGTGGGTTGATGTTGCTGCTCCGGGAGTTGATATTGTATCTACGTTTCCTGACGGTTCATATGTCTCATGGTCAGGTACATCTATGGCATCACCGCTTGTTGCAGGAATTGTTGCTCTTTGTGGCGGTGTAAATCCAAATCTTTCCGCTGAGGAAATCATAAATATTGTTAAGACAACAGCTCAGGAAAAACCTTTGACTAGTGTTACATACGGCAAGGTTGATGCAGAAAAAATTGTTCGAGCCTGTAAAGATCCTGCCAATTATGTTGCAGAGCCGAGTAATCAGGTATGTAATTCGTGGGGGGCTAGTGCAGTTTTGCCTGGTATTCAAGGTAATCGAACACACCCAGCACCATCGTTTGCTCTAGAAAATCGCTATTATGTTATTGGTCAGGATTTAAAAGCGTGGTATGCAAACCAACAGGGGGATGGGTCGTTAGGTCCATGGGTTGAAGCTGGATTTGATTCTACGGCGGCTCATGGATATACCGTTGCAGTTGCGCAAAATCATGCCTACATGTTTAGAAATGGCCATTTAATGGATGTTCATGATGGTGGTGGACAAACTGTGGTTGCCGATACATTGGAATCAGGCATGGGAGATCCTTATAGTGGTATTTATTTTGTGTGGGATACGGCGGTTACCGCTACCTTTGGAAGTAAACAAGTAATATATCATTTGGGTGGTTATGACAGTCCTGCTCTGCATAAGGGATACACTCAAGACATTCACTCTGCCGAGGTTCCACCGGGCGGATTTACTCAAGGTACAAGATTTAATAGGTTGTCTCAAAAAACACCAACAGGGGGTTCATCAACAGACGGTTCAGGTGCACAGTACAAGGCTGCCTATATTGCAGGTAATGACGACTCGTACGGATTTATATATATGGGGCAAGCCGGCCAAAGTTCGTTATGGAGAATTAAAGCAAAAAACGATGGGTCGTTAGAAGGTTCGTGGCAGCAGGTTGAAGATTTACCCGGAGGAACAGGAAATCAAAGAGGTGATATGTTAAGTTACGAGAATTACTTATATAGTATTCGAGGTTCAAAATTTGCTCGTCGTCAGGTGAACAAAACTAACGGGGAATTTATTGATGGTTGGGAAAGTTTAGCATCGCTTCCATCGGCCCAGCTTGATAGCTCTTTTGTATGGGGAGGGAATCATCCAGAAGGTGCGTCGTACGGAATAATGAATGGATACTTGTATGTTACCAGTGACCAGTATGTGTATTACATTAGTTTAACTGGTCAATGCGATACGCTTCCTGTTCCCACACAAGCACCTCAAGCGGGAAGTGGAACCCAAGGTGGGGCTGTTGGTGAAAGTATAAGTTGTGTTATTCCTGAGTGGGTAATTCGAGGACCTGATGTTGTGGTACCCCCCATAACGTGTAAGAATGCAAATATTGAAGTTGCAAATCCTGCATATGTTCCTCCTGCCCCTGCAGGTCAAACAGGTTCAACAACGCAGGCATCGTTAGCTGGTGGAGTGCGTTGTGATGAATGTGCTTCTGCATACGTATTTCCGCAACCGATTTTTTCACCTAAAGGTCCAACCAATCAAGATGTTGGACAAAAAGATGGTACAGGCCAGTATGGTACTGATAGATTGTATTACTACTACGATTATGAACAGGGTTTAATCATTAATGTACCTCCTTTTGGATTTGGAGTAGGTGGACCAGCGCCTATTGTAGGTCAACCTGATATTAACTCACCATATAGTGTTCCGTGTGGATGGCCATCGCCTGATCAAAATCGTGTATTAACGCTAGGGTGTGATAGCCCCGATCCACTTGATGCGGCTGGGAAGATTTGTCCTAATGGTGCAGCAGCTGGTTCGTGGTGTGGTGTTCAAGGATCTATCCAAAATGGTCAGCACGCAGGATACAATGCAATGGATATTGCCGGAGAGTTTGCAATTCAAAGCACGATGGATGGGATGGCATATAGGTGTGTTGATTTGAAGTCCCAGTCTATTGGGTCAGGTTCATATGGTACGTATGTTGTTGTGGTCGGACAAGATTTTCGTACATTATATTCTCACATGCGTGTAGAACCTAAAGATAGTAATGCTAATGGACTTCCTAGTGGTTCAGAGTGCGTATATGGTGCAGCGTTTGGAGAGACGGAGCGGTACCCGGTAAAACGTGGGGATGTAATAGGTTATGTTGGGACAACGGGAGATTCTACAGGTAACCACCTTCACTATGAAATTCGCTCCAGTACAGGTTTGCTTTGTCCTGCAGCCTATATTGACCAAACTCACCCTTACTGTCAGCCGGGTGCTACCGTTCAAAACAATGGTGTAGCAGCGAGAGTTCAAAGTTTTTTGCAGTCTATTAATCCATTTAAAACTAATGATACTGTTGTAAGTGATTATCCAGGAGATCCGGCACCATGACAAACTTCATTACATTCATTAAACAGAAAATTTTCGTAGTTACAGGTGTTACAGTTTTCTTTATTGTAATTGTTTTCCTTATTGTTCAGTCGCCTGCCGTATCAAAAAATGAGACCGGGGAAGATGTTGCCCTTCCAACACCAGCACAGCGTGCTGTCGTCACAGTTGAAGGGGTGGACGCCATTGATGACCTTACCGATATTGTGTACAACCCGCAAAAGGAAGTTTTTTACGTATCTAGTTTTGACGAAGGAATTGTGTATATTGTAGGTGTCAAAAGTAAACGAATTGATGCTCAGGTTAATGTCGATTTTACCCACAAACTGTTTCTTGATGAACAAGCACAGGTGTTATATGTAAGTGCGGGCGATAATCGAGTAGTTAAAGTTAATGTTGATACATTTACCGAAGAGGCTCGGGTATATGTAAATCGTAAACCATCAGGAATGGTACTGGATAAAAGCAGTGGCTATTTGTACGTTACTACCGAGTTTGGAAACACGGTGGATGTAGTTGATACTTCAACTATGAGTGTGGTGACCTCAATTTCGGTAGGGAAGGGGCCAACCGACGTTGCGATTGGACGTAGTGGACAGTTTGTTTTTGTAATTGAACGTGAAGATGCGAGTATTGGAGTGATTAGTACTCAAACTCAGCGCTATATTAAAAACGTTACCTTTACCGGACGACCACATCGCATTTATAGTACAGCCGAAAATGATGTTCTGTTGATTCTTGATCAGTACACAAATTCGTTAGTTGTATTCGATGAGTCTACACAGTCAATTGCAAAATCGATTCCAATCATTCCGTTTCCCAGTGATCTTGTAATCGACTCTGTGAATAAGAATGTGTATGTAACCAGTTTCTCTGATAATACCGTTGCGGTGATTGATTTTGAGTCGGAGCAGGTTGAAGAAATTATTTCACTCTCAAGCACTGCATTTTCCTTTACTGCTGGGCTTAATAATATTCATATGGTTCCTGGTTCATCTGAAGTTCTTGTCTCAAATACTAATACCGGCGAACTTCATTTTGTTTCTGTGCGTTAGGAGAAGTATAGAATGTGACCTTTTATAGGTCATACAGATTGTACTTTTGGGGGTTTTTATACTCCGGTAGGATATTACCCATAAAGTCACACTTGACCAACAGGCGTGAGGTTTTTATACTAGAGATACATGGCCTCACGCGTACTTTTGAGACTGATAGACGAAGCAATCATTCCTGCGATAATAATTTTTATGTCAAAATTATTTGCAGTGGTATTTTTAATTCAGTGGCTTGGGGCCAGGTGGGAGTTTAACACACTTTCCTTTTTCCCAGGAGTTACCTTTCAAGACTCTGCAACGCTCATTTTTGTAAACTCATATTCGAGTTTGTTTATGTTTATAGTCGTTTTTCTTGGTCTTGGATGGGTACTTACCAAGGCACACCATTTTCACGATACTCACATTTCTCCAGGGTTTGTGTTGCAGTTACTTTCCTGGAATCTTACTAATGTAATCTCTTCAACGCATGAATTGTTTCATCAAGGAGTAGTGTGGTTTTCATACCTATGGCTTACTACGCTTTTGATTGGGTTTCATGTGGTTGTTGGTTCAACATTTCTTTGGGTTTTTGTTGTTGCTCTCATTGGGAGTCTATTTGCAACCTGGATATTAATTTCTGATGTTGAAAGAGAGGTTACGGTATGAAGCATATAATTAACTTGGCGCTTACAGTTTCGTTAGCGGTAATAATGATTCTTCCATTTGTAGGAAGTAACTTTATTCTTGACCTTAGCTCACCACTGGGTAGTGTTGCTGGTGTTCGAACGGTAACATCATCCGATATTCAAATATTGCCTAACTACCAAGACTTCGGGGATTATGTTTCGTTTGCTCCGGAAACTCTTTCTGAGGGGATATATGATGACACGTTATCGGTGACTGTTTTTCAGGGTCAAAAGGCATCCTACAGCGGCGTGTATACGTTGTACAATACGACCGCGGATAGTAATTTAGCTGTTACTCTATTTACCCGTGATGTTGTTGAATCTGCAAATTTGTTTTCAATTGCAACTCTTGGACTTAGGCAAGGAACGCCAATTACTCTTTTAGAAGGTGTTAAGCAAGGAGCAACGGTTATTACAATAGATGCAGTTCATTCTCTACAAAAAGATATGCGTGTTTTGGTTGGTACTGAATTAACGCGTGTTATTGCAGTTTCGTCAGGCGGAAAAGTTGTTGTTACACCATTAACTCAAAGCCATTTAATTGGTGAAGAAGTTACCATGCAGCCAGTAGTAATCAATCAGAATTCGGTTGTTCAGCCTGAAACCTATGTAAAAGTATTATCCCCAGGTGAAAGTGTGTCGGTTGATGTTGTGGTATGGGGCGCAGATACCATCACTACCTTAAACCACACTATTCAAATTCCGCTGTCCGTTTCGATTAAAGCAGTTCAATAATAGATTAGGGTGGGTCCGTCATCCTGAACTTGTTTCAGAATTTGTTTTTAGAGAGGTTTTGGGTGAAATGTTTCTACTGAAAGCTCTTGCACCTAAATATAGGTTTGGATTTCTTCAAATAAAGGGTTTACAGATTTTATGAGATTAAATTTCCATTCTCGATGCCAGTTTTTGAGTTGCTTCTCTCTGGCAATTGCCTCTTTTATGTGGTCAAACATTTCGAGGTGGACTAGTTTTGTACAGTTATACTTTGCTGAAAAACCTGGAATAAGCTTCAACTTATGTGTATTGATACGTTGAGTAATATTTGATGTTACTCCAATGTACAAAACGGAGTTATTTTTATTCGTTAGAATGTATACGTATCCCTTTTCCATTGTCTTCCAAAAGGATCATACATTGGTATGGGTCCTGAAACAAGTTCAGGATGACTGGCTGAAACAAGTTCAGAGCCTGCCCTGAATTAATTCTGGGAGGATTGGATTGATCTACTGGGGGTCATTCCGAACTTGTTTCGGAATCTCGTTGTACAAACATGATGCTGAAATAAGTTCAGCATGACGGGGGTGTTTGGCAGATAGGTTGGGATGTTTTAAACCGGTAGGTTTGCTAGGTTTTTTGTCATTCCGAATTCATTTCGGGATCTGTTCCCATCGAATGTGTAATTATTACAATTCTGCTGCTGTAATTACATCAAATCGTGTCGTAAATATTCCGTCAGTACCAGGAGAACGTAGATTGAATACAAATTTGAATCGGTTACCGGTAACTGATACGATTGATCCATCATTAAAATATGCACGGACTTGAGAAACAGTTGCCGTGTTTGCACCCGTATTGCCGTTTTCGTCGATTATTTCAAGAGCTGTTAGATTTTCAATATATGTAAGATTGTTTTCTTTTAATGCTGCAATAATTTCATCACCTGAGATTGAGTTGATTATTGTGTTGTATGAATCCGGAAGGAGTGCCCCGTTCATAATGTCTGTAACCTGGGCTACCGATAACCACGGATCATTACCCCATGCTTTGTGGTACCACGGCGAGTCGCCATGTGCTGGGCCATCATAAGCGTTACCGTTTGCATCAAAATCTGCAACTCGCTGTGCGTAACTTCGGTTTCCGCCCCACACCTCCTGAGAAGATAACGTGAATCCTCCTGCTGTTGATGCATAGTAGGCAGTGATTGGTTGCCCACCAGAAACAATAACACGTCCCTTGGTTTCATTTACTGCCTGTCGCCAATACTCTCCGCAGCTACCTGCCGTTTTTGAAGCTCCTACGTATACTTGGCATGCTTGAGTTGTGCAGATTGGTAATGCTCCATTGTTGGTGTAGGCAAGAGCATAGGTTCGTGCTGCAATTGCCTGCGCTTTGAGAGCCTCGAGACCACCATTACTGGGGTTTCCCCAACAAGAAGGCATCTCTCCAATTCCCATAAGGTAATCTTCTTCAAACGGTATGGTGGCACCTGAAGTAAGGGTAATGGTATCGGGAACAGTCCAGTCTACAATTGAGGTATTGGCATAATACGCGGTAAGGATTTGATCAACAGATTGTCCAGCTTTCGCACGTCCAAATGCGCCGTACTGATTCATTCCCACGCGGTGAGGCCAACCATATGTCCAAAATGAAAAATATACGTTTCCATCTTTGGGAGCAGCTTTATCAATTGCGTTTCCATCAATTGCAACATCTCCAACGGTTGTTGATTTAAGTGCAGCCGCAGCTTTAGCTGCCAATATCTGTTGTTGAATTGCAGTAAGTGATGAGATTTGTTGGTCAATTCCAGCAAGAGATTGTTGTGTGTTTACGGATTGGTTTTTAGCATTGTCTAAGTCTATTTTGGTAGTATTTATCGAAGATGCTAGATATTGTTGTTGTTGTTCAAGGGCACTTTTTTCGGTTTCGAGTTCAGCCTTAATGCTTGCCAAAAGATCTTTAATCTCAAGAGCAGTTTCGCGCTGGTCGCTTAAATCAATCAGTTGTTTTTTTGTGTGATTTGCGATTGCACGTTTGTACATGTAGATCTCCGGACCATGTTCTTGAGAGGATCGTAGAAATGTTGGTGCAGTAATAAATCCCGAAAGCATGTAATTAGTTCGGATAACCTGACTTAAGTTTTTTTCTTGAATGGCAAGCCGTTTTTCAATCTCTGCGAGTTCTTTTTCGGTTTCCTCGATTTCTGCAAGTTTTGTGTTGAGGGTATCTGTTGTTACTGATAATTGTGATTGAGTTACCGAAAAGTTGTATTGAAGATTATTTAAAGAGGATTGATATTGTGCTTTTAAACTTTCAAGATAATCAAGTTCTTGTCGGGCCTTTTCCTTTTGCAGCCGTGCAGTTTCCAGTTTCTGTTGGGTTTCGGTTAGTTGGTCGTCAAGTTCAGTTCCGCCAACCGTAATGGGTGTAATGAGTAGTACAAATAGTACAGATACAAGGAAAAGTTTTTTCATATCTTTATGATAACAGGTGAGACCGTAGGTCGAACGGAAGTTTTGCGTAAGGCGCTTCCCGTAAATATTGGCCATGATCCGTGCATCTTGTTTTTTTGTCATCCCCATGAAAATGGGGATCCAATATCCAATAACAGAGACTGGATTCTCGCCTACGCGAGAATGACAGAGTGTAGTATGTATATGTAGGGGGCGAAGCGTGCTCTGTCCGTAGGGTTTCTTATCATCCGTTATAATGAAGCCATGTCACAAAAGATTTTAATTACAACAGCCATTGATTATGTGAATGATGTTATACACATTGGTCATGCGTATCAAAAAATTGTTGCAGATTCATTTGCTCGTTATTATCGTTTATTTCCTGAAAATGAAGTATTTTTCTTAACAGGAACCGATGAGCATGGAAGCAAATCCGAAGAAGCAGCAGCAAAGTTAGGGGTTGAACCCAAGGCGTTTGTTGATGAAGTGAGTGCCAAAGATAGGGCACAGCTTGATGCTTTAAACATCTCCTACGATCGGTTTATTCGTACAACTGATGCAGATCATCGTGAGGTAGTTATTGATTTTTACAAACGTTCGCTTGCGAACGAAGATATCTACAAGGGAAGTTACACCGGACTTTACTGTGTTGGCTGCGAGGAGTTTTTAAAGGAAAAAGATCTAGTAAACGGGAAATGTCCCAATCACCCAACAAAAGAAATCAGCACACTTACAGAGGAAAATTATTTTTTCAAGTGGTCGGCGTTTTCTGGTTTTCTAAAAGAGTATATTGAATCTCATCCTGATTTTGTTAAACACGAAGCTCGTAAAAACGAGATGCTTTCTTTTATAGAACAAGGGATTGAAGATATTCCTATTTCTAGAACTACCGTGCATTTTGGGATTCCAGTTCCCAATGACCCAGATCATGTTCTATATGTATGGTTTGATGCTCTTATCAATTACATAACAGGCGCTCCAGAATATTTTGCCGATGATAATGCAACAATTATTCACTTTTTAGGCAAAGATAATGTTCGTTGGCATGCCCTGTTGTGGCCAGCAATGCTTAGGTCTGCAGGATTCAGAATGCCAACAACAGTATATGGCCATGATTTTTTTACGCTCAATGGTCAAAAGATTAGTAAAAGTTTAGGTAATGTGATTTTGCCAACAGAGTTAGTTGAAAAGTATGGAGTCGATGCAGTGAGGTATTACTTTTTACGGTATGGACCATTGCGTAATGATGTCGATGTGACAATTGAAGAGTTGGAGCGTGTCTATAACTCTGATCTTGCAAATGGACTAGGTAATTTAGTCTCTCGCGTAGCAAAAATGGCTGAGAAGGAAGGAATGTCAGTGAATCATAAAACTTTAGTAATCAGCGAGCTTGAAGATTTTAAAATTTTTGATCAATATTTTAGTGATTTTAGAATTGACCTTGCCATCGAGTTTATTTGGAATAAAGTTCACGAGCTTGATCGATATGTTGATCACCATAAGGTATGGGAGCAAAAGGGAGAGGAAAAAGAGAAGAGTCTCCAGTTTTTATCGCGTGGGCTTCTTGAGATTGCTGTGTATGTGTCACCATTATTACCTGATACAGCTCAAAAAATAACCGATCAGTTTACGGGAGATACCGTAGTGTCAGGCAACTCTCTTTTCCCCCGGTTGTAATGATTAGATTTCTCAAGGATTGACAAGTAGTATATTTTTGGCTATATATAAACCATGATTAAACAAAACAGCGGAAATGTAATGATTGCAGTTTTAGCTGTTGGCCTTCTTTTGGGTATTGGATTTTGGTATGTAATCACCCAACGAGATGTAGTCTCACCAGAACCAACACCAACAGTTACCCCGACCCCAGAAATCCAAGAACTCACCTCAACAGTTGATACTTCGGATTGGATAGTGGCTGGGATTGACAACTCAAGAGTATTTACATATAAATACCCGCCAACTTGGATTGAAACTAGAAGTGAGACTGGATATAAATACCAACCAGAAACTGATGATAAATACACATTCTATACCTCAACCCCATTGGTTGATGGATCAACGATTGAGAATAACATCAAGAGAATAAGTAACACTACTGAGGTAATCGGAAATACAAGTCAATATAAACTAGAGGGGAAAAATATTATTGTTTTGACAACAAAAAACCAAAACGAACCAGTTACAAAGATTATTACATATGTATTTATTGATGATTTTACATATATCGATGCCCTTCGGGAAAAGAAATTAGGTGTCGCGGTGTTTTCCTCTACTTATTATAGTGAAGTAAATGAATATGATCCGTACCTTAGCGAAATATTAAATATCATTTCAACATTGACGGTAATTAACTGATAAGTTGGATTGGTATCTATAGTTAGTCCTTTAACGTACTTTTACAGTTCAATGAATAACAGAAAGGAAGGTTGTTATGAGGTACTTTAGCTTGCTTTTATGGCTTTTTTTGTTTTCGGTAGGAAGTATACAAGCCTCTCCTACTAGTGATGTTTCTTCTTTCAGAGTGCCGCTTAACGGTGGTCCCCATAGGATAACGCAGGGCCCCAGGTGTTCAGTTTCACATAACGATAATTATGGTATTCAAAACCGTGAAGCAATTGACTTCGGGGTTTTGAATTTAGAGGTAGTTGCATCTGAAGGTGGGGTTGCTGATTATATTTATGACGCACCCACGACAACAAACCCTCTATCTGGTGGTAATATTGTGCAAATCTTGCATGACAACGGCTTAAAAAGTGTTTTTGCACACTTGAGTACCCCATCTAGTCGAAATGGTTTTCCGCGTCGTGTAGAAAAGGGTGAAGTTATTGCAATCTCTGGCAACTCTGGGAATGTAGCTTCACACCTCCATTTTGCTGTTTTGTCAGGAAGCAATGATCTCCGTAGTTTAGCAGGTAGTCCTGTAGCTATTTGGGGAATTACAGGAATTACATGGCCAAATTATGCGGGTTTACCATATCCCGACTCTGGATCATGCGATCCAAGTTTCTCAGATCAAGGCACAGCCCAATGGCCGTCACCCGGCGAAAAGAGATTGGAGTTAGAGAGGTTTACGCTGGAGCGTACTAATCCCAAGAGTAACGAAGACCTGCAGTTTGAGGCTATCCTAAAGAACACTGGAGAGGTACAGATTTGGTGGAAAAATATTTTGTAAGTAGATAGTTTTGCAATGCAAATGCACACATTGCGCGACTACCCATTGACAAAAAATATAGTTTGAAATATATATAAACCATGATTAAGCAAAACAGTGGGAACGTAATGATTGCAGTTTTGGCGGTAGGTTTATTAATCGGCGTTGGTGTGTGGTACGTAATCACACAGCGAGATGTAGTCTCACCAGAACCAACCCCTGCAGTTACCCCAACCCCTTCTGAAATAGCAATTGACACCTCTGATTGGAAAACGTATACAAATGATGAGTTGGGGGTTTCATTCACTTATCCTCCACAGGTGGAGCTCATAAGTGAGTTTCCAGATTTAAAAATGATATTGGATGGACCTGAGCAATTTGACAGCCCTGGATTTCTAGATGGATTGTTCATAATGATGTCTGAAAGTACGGCTGAAAACGGTGAGACTCCTGCAGATTACTTGTTCAATGAGATTGAAAATACTTACAGCGAAGCTTCTAGAAACCAGCTCAGTGTTGATAATAAGAACGGGAGAGAATTTGCGATTTACAGATTCCAACCAGTCTTAGATGAATTTTCTCATTCAGTCAGTGTTGCGATAGAAAGCGATAATAATAGTATTTTGAATTTTATCTTCAGTATCGGACGCAACGATAGGTCTTATTACGACTCAATTCGAAACTCAATAATAGATAGTATCGAGTTTGTTGAATGAGGTTAATAACAACGGGTTATTAACATGACAGTACATTAACAAGGAAAGGTGAAGGATGAAAACGCTACTTAGGTTATTTGTAGTTTTATCAGTGTTCTTGCTATGGGGGGTGGGTAGTACTGCAAATCAGATTAAGGCAAGTAATCCGTTGAGATTGCATTGGCCAGTAGTTATGCCGTACGCCTCAGGGTCGTTTGATGGCGTAAATGGACCGCATACAGGAATTGATATTACAACCAAAACAGATCCGAAAGATTATACGGTTACTGCTTCAAGGGAAGGAACGGTTGTATTTGTCGGATTTGACAAAGCAAGTGGTAATAATGTTCGCATTCGTCATGAAGGATATGACGGAGGTATGTACTACACATGGTATGGGCATCTCGAAAGTATTGACGTCGCTCAGGACCAATGGGTAAATTCAGGACAAAAACTCGGTGTGATGGGCAAGACCGGTACTGCCAGCGCTGTTCATCTACACTTTCAGGTGATGCTAGATAGTTTTACAATGCCTGGTGTTGGAGTTTGTCCTAGTTGCTTAGAACCATGCAACTATCTCATTGGCGTAGTCGCTGGAAGAGATGGA
>PCSU01000044.1 GCA_002771355.1 candidate division WWE3 bacterium CG22_combo_CG10-13_8_21_14_all_39_12
TCACCCCCAACTCCGTCAATAATGGTGGGATGGAGGGGACGTATGCGAGTGGCGTTGCGCCGGGGTGGACGTGCGATACTGGTGGAGGAGCGACTTGTACTGAAGAAGGATCTACGGTCCATTCTGGAAGTAAGTCTCAAAAAGTATCTTCTTCTGCAGCTGGGATTTACACAAGTGGCATTTCTACTACAATTGGAAATTGGTATTTAGTTGATGGGTGGCTGAATGTTTCAAGCGGCTTTGTTTCCTTCAATGTAGGAACAGGTTCAGATTCTGGATACGCTAGCCGCTTAACAAATTTAGAGTCTACTGGAGGGTGGCAGCACTATTCGATTATTTTTCAATCGACAGCAGCCACAATGTATGTTTCGACCCATAGATTTTCGGGATTGCCGGCAGTATGGTATGTCGACGACGTTTCAATCACCCCTCTCTCAAACGTTGCAACTTCTTTCAAAGCGTGGACGCCGGTAACTGATACCGGAAGCAATGCAGAACTTGTACCCACGGGTCATTTTGATTCAAATATAACTGGTTGGAGCACCCTAGCAACCACTGGTTATTCTTATGAAACGTTTGAGTGGAGCAATGGCAAACTCCATGCTGTAAATGATCTTGTTACCAATACGCCTTACTTTGGTTACGCTAACTCACCTGTCTTTTCTGTGACAGCAGGAAAGCAATATTTGGTTGAGTTTGATTTAGTCAATAATGCGGGTACATTACCGCAGTTTACGATTGCAAGTTCTGATCAAGGCGGCGGTATTACTTCTGAGGGTTATGTACCCTCGACGGTGGGGCATAACAGGAAGGTATTTAACGTCATAACGTCATCAGGCTCAGGTCGGTTTTTCTTTAACAACTATAATAACGTAGCGGATTATACGTTGGATAATGTAACGGTTAAAGAAATCGCCAACCCCCTTTCCATCCACGGTGATTCTGATGGTGTAATTTCAACCTCTTCTGGAGTTCGTGGTAATGCATATACGTTTGATGGGTCGACTGGATATCTTCGCCAAAAAACATATGACGTAAATGTTGGCACGCTTAGTTATTCAACAAACGATATTGTCGATAGCGGTCAGACTTTTGAGGATTGGGATAACGACAACGGCGGTGCGGCTGAGTATATGGCTGTCGTAACCAATAGCGATAACACCACAAGCTGGGGATATCTGTGCGCAAATATTACAACTCCGCTAACGCAAAGCACGGTTTATACCAAAAAAGATTGTAGCACCGGGGCAAATGGATTTAATGGCACCAGTCCGAGTGGCAAAACACCGGTCGGGTATGAGGTGCGAAAGACGGATTATCAGATAACGGGGAGTATGACGGTTGGGGCGTGGGTGAAAAATCCTAGCTACTCAATAATTAGCAAAGTCGAAGACTCAAACTCTGCAACAAATTACGCATACAATGTTTTTGTCGGAGGGCAAGTTTACACACCAGCATGTTTTGCTACTGGAGCTAACGGTGCTTTAATATGCGGAACAACAAACCTCAGAGATAGTAATTGGCATTTTGTGGTAGCAGTTTTAGATTTAACAGGTAGTGCGAAGAATTTATATGTAGATGGGATATTGGACTCAACCGGGGGATATGGTACGCCAGATGATGCTCCTCAGCCACTACAGATTGGAAGCTACAATAAAAGTGGAGTTGACCGCTATAATGGTGGCTCCATCGACTCTCCCTTTGTTCTCGATACCGCACTCACCGCCGATCAGATTAAAGATATCTACAACTCATCGAGCGAAAAGTACACGCTCGTTTCAAACAACGAAAGCGTAAACGGAATCAAAGAATCCACCGTTTCCATTGACGCCAACTATCATAATTTTGAAATCAGCCAAAATGGCACCGCTGCCAGTTTATCGGTTGATGGCGCCACACCCGTAACCACCGCTACCAATTTAGCCAATGAAGACAGCTACGTGCGATTGCAAAACTCCGATAGTACAAATACCGCAAGCGTGGATTGGGTGTACGTACGCAAATACGCGGCCACTAGTCCGGTAGCAACACCAGCAACAGAGGAAGTCGGCCCCGGTCCGGTGGGGTATTGGAAATTTGATGACCCCACGTCCACCCCTAGTGGCGGGACATCGGGGCAAGCGGCTATGGATAGTTCTGGTCAAGGGAACAACGGTGTTTTAGGTTCAACCATTAATGCAGATTCTGCCGATCCAACCTGGCGGGATGAAAGTATGTGTGTGAGCGGTAAATGCCTGCAGTTTGACGGAACGGATAATTATGTGGATGTGGGAGCAGGACCCGGAGTCGTAAATACCGTATCGTTTTGGTCCAGAGCCATAACTACGTCCGAACACTACATTGATCTAAATGGTAGCGCCTACATTTCAACAGCTGGCGGGACGGTATCTGCAACCGGTTTTACGAGTCCAACTATTTATGTGGATGGAGTCGCATCAACCACTGTTACTGCAAACGCGTGGCATCACATAAGCGTAACTACGGTGGCCAGTCTCAATGCTAATGATTTAGATATTGGTAGATTAGAAGGAACGGATTATTTCAACGGCTTTATCGATGAAGTTAAAATCTACCCGTACGTAAGAACTGCCGAGGAAGTCAAACAAGACTATATCACCGGAGCGGCCAGTGCTGGTTCAAACGCCGTTTTGGGTGGGAACAATAATCTTGGCGGTAATAATCAAGAACTCAGTGAAGGTTTAGTAGGGTACTGGAAGATGGATGAATCGAGTGCTGGCAGTGCGCAAGTGGATAGGGTTGACTCATCAGGAAACTCCAACACACTTACCGACACCAACACGGTTGCTTCTGGAGCGGGAAAATTTGGAAATGGTAGCGATTTTGAATACTCTAATAGCGAATATGTAACCATAGCTGACGGATCCCAAAGTGGACTGGATGTTGGTTCCCAGCTGACAATTAGTACATGGATAAAACCGGAGTCATTTGTATCGACAAATATTATACTGGCCAAATACAACACAACCGGTAATCAGCGAGGGTACAGAATAAATACGTTGCCAAGCGGGGCAATCCAGTTTTTATTATCAACTGATGGTAGTACGTATTCGATTGCAGCTACAGGTGCAGCTAGCGTAACACTTAATAATTGGTATCACGTGGTGGCTACGTATGACGGTACACAGGCAAAAATCTATATTAACAATACGTTTACTGAGGTTGCAAGTACCAACCCACTGGCACTTACGGGAGATATTAATGATAACACTGCCTCATTTATGATTGGTAAACAAGATTCATTGCTTGGCTACACGTTTGATGGGGTAATAGACGAAGTTCGTGTGTATAATCGGGCTCTATCGCAAGAAGAAATTGGAAGATTGTACAACTTTGCTCCAGGGCCTGTAGCGCATTATACGTTTGATGAGGGGGAAGGCCAAAGTGCTAATGATATCAGTGGAAATGATAATACGGGAACGCTTGGTTCATCAACTGGGGTAGATGCATCGGATCCAGCCTGGACGCAAGGCAAGTATGGCAAGGCACTGAGTTTTGATGGGACGGATGATTATGTAGATGCAGGTAATAAAGAAGTTTTTAAGCCTAACCTGGGGAGTTACACTGTTGAGGCTTGGGCAAAATCCAGTCAAAATATAAATGAAAGAATTGTGTCTGTTCGAGATGATTCAACCTCACCAATAAGAACAGGGTTTGAGTTATATGCCGATAGTGGTAAATACCGATTTGATCTAACTGATGGAACTGGTGGTTACCAAACTGTTAGCACAAGTTCAAGCTATGATAATCTTTGGCATCATGTTGTTGGCGTAATCGACAGGGGAAATAATCTGAATAAACTTTATGTTGATGGTGTCTTAGAAAATACCTATACAATTTCTACGCTTGGAACAATTAATCCGAACGCAGGTTTGATTATCGGAAAGTATTCAACAGCCAGGTGGAATGGCCTCATAGACGATGTGCGCATCTACAATTACGCGCGAACGCAGGCGCAAATTATTGAAGACATGAACGCCGGCCATCCGGCGGTGGGCACTCCAGTTGGTAGCTCGGTTTTGCACCTTTCCTTTGACGAAGGATATGGAGATACGGCGTACGATAAATCACCACAAGGAAATAACGGAGATTTGGGTGGTTCTGGTCAGACATGTCCTGCCAGTGGTACGGTTCCGTGTCCTGCATGGAATAATGATGGAAAGCTTGGCAAGGCACTTAATTTTGATGGTTCAAATGATTATGTAAGCATTCCCTGGACAACAGACTTGCCAGAAGCTAGTTTATCGATGTGGATGAAATCAGATTCATCATTTGCTGGCACAAGTATCTTTTTTGAAGGAGATGGTACTGCAGTAGCTTCATCGCCATCTTTTGAAGGTTCATCTACAGCGTTGCGTTTTTATGTTGCAAATGGTTGTTTGTTAAGTACCTCGTATACTCAAGGTGAGTGGACTCATTTTGTTGGTGCATGGAATGGATCAAACAGTTACTTGTACAAAAATGGGAAACAAGTTGCAACAGGGGTTTGTACTGCAACAGAATCAGGGTTTTCTAAGTTTGTGTTAGGAAGTCGTTCGGGTGGCAATCCTTCCGACGTAACAATGGACGAGGTTAAAATTTATCCTTTTGCACTAACGGCTGGGCAAGTAATTACTGATTACAATCAAGGAAAAGCAATTGTGTTTGGCTCAACGGGCACCGAAAGTGATGGTGTGACCGCAAGCAATTCGGCAAGCCGTGCCTACTGTGTGCCGGGAGATACTGCAACCTGCAATCCTCCCGTTGCGGAGTGGAAGTTTGAAGAGGGAACAGGCACAACAGCCGATGATACGAGTGGGAATGGGAATACAGGAACGCTAACCGGTGGGCCGTCGTGGACTCAAGGAAGAGTGGGGAAAGCGCTGAGTTTTGATGGGGTGAATGATTGGATCACATACCCTGCAGGTGTGGCTACTGGAGGAAACGAAATTACTGTTTCTGGATGGTTAAAAGTAGACGGAGATGGTACAAACTGGGCACGAATAATTCTTGGTGGTCAAGTAAATTCTACATATACGTTGACTAAAGTCACTGGGGCTGATGATCGCATATTATGGAGACCAGTTGGTAACAGTGATAATTTTTACTCTACGACGACATTATCAAGAGGAGATTGGCATCATTTTGCAGGAACATACGATAGCGCAGGTGGTGCCGACAATGTGAAAATATATATTGATGGTAAACTCGACGCAATGTTTACGGATACCGGAGTGATACCGACTAATGTTTCTTCTGGAGTGATTGGAGGAGAATCAGGTGCTCACGAAGGTGGAGGGCAAACATCTTCATTCGACGGCCAGATCGATCAAGTCCGCATTTATAACTACGCACGAACACCAGCACAGATTG
>PCSU01000020.1 GCA_002771355.1 candidate division WWE3 bacterium CG22_combo_CG10-13_8_21_14_all_39_12
AATGGTCTTTCTGTCTGGTCAGATCGCAACAATTATTGAAAAGCATCCCACACTTAAGATTCTGGCGCTGGCTTTTTCCACAGACAATCCACGCGAATATCCATTCACGCTCGGTTAGACTCAAATGTTTGTATTTCTGCAACGTTTTTCACCTCCTTTAGGTCTTAATTCTACCTAAAGTGTTGCACCTCGTTTTGGAACCTACAATACGTCGTAAAATATAACGTATCTCTCGGGGAGATTTCATACTAACAAAGAGGTCTGTGGTAAACGCCACGGACCTCTTTTAGTTTTACCTATTCCCTCCTATTTATATAGGTGAGCAGGTTTTGAACTGCTGTCTCAAAACCATCTTCTGTAAGCCCACCCATTTTGTAAGCGTGCGGCTCAAGGAACAATACTTCTCCTCTCGTGCAAATCCTATGTGGAACGAATCCAAACATGCTTTCAAAATCTGGGTCAGAAATTCCCTTAACCAACGATACAAAACGTGTGAATGTAATTCTATTTAATGAGATCGGGAACGTACGACCTTCAGAAACAATTGCGGCCATGCCGCACCTCCTTTCTTGTTTAGTTCATAAGTCACCTCATAATCTTTAATCTTATCTATGTGCAACGAGCAAGCCCATAATATCAAACTATTGGTGTATAATGCTACATGTCAATCTGACGCACCTTGATCAACCCAACCATAAGTATAAAAGGAGTTCTCCATGCTTAAAAAGCTTTCACCATTGAAAAGATTTGTAGGCCCACTGGTATTCACATTCATCATGGAATACCTACTGACCATGTTGCTATACTCGACGAACATTCTGGGTACAACTCTTTCGTTCCCATTGGCCCGCATCATTGTACCTCTCGTTGTGACACTCATTAGCATCGGGATCTTTTGTATCCTGATGGTACCCAGACACTACATTTTCATGCTAATGCAGTCTGGTGATCAGGATACCGAGATAGCCCTCAACTTTTGTGTGACAGCAATTGCAGGCATCTCAGTCTACCTACTTTCCCACTACCTCGTGGGAAACGATTGGATAAACCTAGTGCCTCTCTTGAAAGAAGCGCAAGACCCTGAAATCGCGCAATTTTTTGCATTTCTAGGGATAGCAATTCCGAGTGCCGCTATTTACTGGCTTGGAATTAAGCTTTTCGAGGAAACTGAAGACTAACCAACATCAAAAACTGGTCATTGGTATTGGGGTAGGGTCGTGCAAACGATCCTACTCCTTACAACTCATTTAATTCGCACCCACCCCATAATCCTAATTGATGCTCCCTGGCGAATTGCTCTGCTTTAAAAAAACGATCTTGATATTTAACATCAGGGGAAAACGTTGCCACACGAGCAAAACCTTGCCGAATAAGCTGTTCATTAACCATCTCCCCATCGTTCCACACATAAGCTAGTGTCCGGCCATATCTGTCCGTTTCAGAAACATCAAACTCCAACTCGACATCATGACCCATTACAAGTTCTTCATTTTTTTGTGAAGCTTCGGGACCAAAGCATTCCACACCTTTTTGTGGATGTTTCGTTTCGGGAGTATCTATTCCAATGTAACGAACGATTTCCCCGTTACTTAACTCAATAGTATCTCCATCAACAATGCGAGAAACCGTAACAAGAGAAGGGGACTGGTGATCGTCAAATTGGGACAAAACAAAACCGGTATGTTTAGGAAAAAAAACAACAATAAGAGAGAGCGCAATTATTGAAAGAAAGTTAAGTATCTTTCTTCTATCCATTAGCTAGATAGAACCAGTAACTAACCCTAAATCAACCACTAGTTTGACCCATGCAGTTGCCAATAAGGTCTTATTGCACGTACAATACCGTCATAAACGCATTCCACAAAAACATTCTCGATAAAATTAAAAGTCTTTCCACAAAATATTATGCGGATGGATTCTCATATGTTGGTTCAACAAGACCCTTTTATCACATTAAAACCGCTAACCTACGAGCACTCACAAAAACATTTCTAAAATCACATCCCACTTTATCAAACAACCAATTCCGCACACTACTCAACTCCTTGTATCACGGAAAATCTTTTACTGAACGAATTATGCCAGGATATTTTTTACAATATGGCACCACATTTCGTAAGAGTCTTGATCTTAATGATTTAGAATCCTGGTTATCAGAACTTGAGGGTTGGTGTGAGGTCGATACAACCTGCCAATCGGCATTTACTGCTGAAGATATGCTTAGTAATTGGAAAGCCTGGAAACCTTTGTTGACACGATTATCACACTCTTCGAACATTGCACAAAGGAGAGCCAGTCTTGTTTTGCTAAACAAGGCTGTTACCCAATCTGATGATAAACGATTAGCTGATGTAGCGTTTGAAAATATTGAACGATTAGAACTCGAGAAGGATATTCTCATTACCAAAACAGTTTCGTGGGTCTTAAGAAGTTTAATTGCAAACCATAGAAGTAGGGTAGTGAAGTATCTTAAAGAACACAAAGACACATTACCCAAAATCGCAATCAGAGAAACAAATAAGAAATTAGCAACTGGTAAAAAAAGCTAGGAGAGAGACAAAAATCGTCTCCCTCCTAATTCAAACTCACCTCCACGTACCGTTCTTACTAAACCATAAAAAGGCTATTCCGGTAGTTTGACACTCAGCTGCTGTTCAAGCCAGGTAATCGGAACAAGTTCGGGATACATTCGGCCAATGTTCCCACCAACCATTACCGAATGTCCATCCATTCCCAACCCGACAACAAAGACATCGGGGATACTTTCGCCAATGAGTAGAGTAGCACGCCCAAAATCCACAGAAGGGTTGAGTGTTCCGCGTTTTTTGACCAACGCAACAACCACAACGTCAACAGCCCCGAGATCATACAGCCGTTTGATTACATATTCAAGCGTTAACCCCGTGTCGACAATATCTTCAACGAGCAAAACCCTTCGGTTTTTTACATCAACCGATGGATCTGTGGACGATAGTACCCCTTGTGAGATATTGGATTCACCGTAACTGGTAACATCCATGTACCCGCAGTCAAGATTATGATAGCCTCGCCGCGAAAGTTCTCTCCCAAGATCTGCCCAAAACATGGCAGCACCGGTTGCTACAAAAACCATTGGGATTCGTTCATGTTTTTCAAACTTTGACACAACCTGATTTGCAAGATTGGCTACAATTCTTCGATACCCCTCTTCTGTAACAAGAACCTGCTGTGTGTTAGTCACAATAATCTCCTTTATTGGTAGCTTAATTTTCACAAGGTGCGAACACCAAAACTATACACCGACAAACATACCAACAACAACGATGACGAGGTGTTATACAATTGACTCAACTTGTAATCTCCTTATAGGAAATTCAAGAAGTGTTTGAAAAGTTCACGTGTGATCAAACTCAAAAGCACAATTAAGTTTAAATCTTCAATTTAAACTTATGAATTTGTAAACAAATTAAGCCGCGGTGCTGAAACTGGTAGACAGGCTAGGTTGAGGGCCTAGTGTTCGTTTAGAACGTGCGAGTTCGACTCTCGCTCGCGGCACCATTGCAATGCCAAGCATTGCTTAGGAGTATTGCTTTGCAAACTCCAGTCTTCTTATCCGGACCACTGAATATTACTTTGTAAACTCAACTTTCCCGTACTCAGTGTAGTTTTGTAAACAGCTTTTCTTGAATTTGCAGGAACAACTTCCATTGACAGCTAGTAAAGGAAGCCTCTACTATAAAGTATGCCCAAACGTAAATCTCATGGATTCACTCTTATTGAACTTCTCGTAGTAATTGTAATTATTGGCCTTTTAGCTGGAATTGGAATTGCATCATTTCAAGGATCACTCCAAAATGCACGAACTGCCAAACGACTTTCTGATCTTAAAGAAATCAATGATGCCTTAAAACGCTTTTATATTGACCACGGTTTGTATCCTGTCAGTGGCGGAGGTACTGGCCCGTGGGATGGCTTATACACAAATTGGGGGGATAGTACTCCAGATTGGATTCCAGGACTTGTCCCTGATTACTTAGAATTTTTACCACGTGATCCCCGAAACCACACTGACCCAACGCAACAATACATTTACCGATCCAACGATGGATCAAGCTACAAACTACTTTCACATGTACCAGAAGATTGCACAGGAGTTGTTGCAAAACACCCCGAGCTTAATGATCCAGTACGTGTCTGTTGGGCTTATGGATATTCAACCCCTGACGTTCTAGCAACATATTAGCGTTATTCTCGACACAAATCTTAAAATTTAGATACAATGCTCACATGAAAACAATCGTCATCTCTGATATACACCTTGATGAACACTTCAATCAACAGAAATTCGATGCCTTATCCAAAATATTCATAGAAGCCGACCGCATAATTATTAACGGTGATTTCTGGGATGGGTACTTAATACCATTTGATAAGTTTATCAATAGCCAATGGTCTCAACTATTTCCGTTCATGAAAGACAAAACAATCTATATGTATGGAAATCATGATGCTAAAAAACTCTGTCATGAACGAGTTGCACAATTTTCTCATATGGCTGTTCAGTCTTTTGAACTTGAAACATCAAATCAGAAATTCCATATAGAACATGGAAACAAATTTATGTTTCCTCATGATGAAAACAAATCTCCTAAAAAAATACAACATCTTGTATCCGAAATTTCAAATGTCGTTCACTCCTTTGGTGTAAGCATCTTCGGTCCAAAAATATATAGAGTGTACTCCTTTGCAAACCAACAAGGGAAAAAATGGGCTCGAAAAAACTTGCCCTCAGATACAATTCTCGTTTGCGGCCATACCCACTTAGCTGAAGATTCGCGAGATCAAAACTTTATAAATACCGGGTTTAATTTTGACAACTACTTATCGTGGCTTGAGATTACTGATACTGGATTTGGACTTAAGCAAGAAAAGTATTAGCTAAGACTTCACTAAAGGCTTTATAATGATAGTTAGCGTGGTTTTTGTGAGTTTGAACGAGTACATCAAACTCTGTAACTACAACCGGTGAATTGGTATTATTGTTACTTGTTTGTTG
>PCSU01000041.1 GCA_002771355.1 candidate division WWE3 bacterium CG22_combo_CG10-13_8_21_14_all_39_12
TTTGTAACGTAAGCGTATGAAATTCTCTCTCTTCACCTCCTTACGTTACAAAACATCTGCTAATCTTGTGTGGGGTTTCCTGCTTAAAACGAAAAAAGACCGGGGGGATTATTCCCCCCGGTCTTTTTGTTTATATGCCAAAACTACTCGCGTTCAGTGGCAAGCCAGGTGATATAGGCACTTGCGCCAGTAATCTCCCGACCATTGAAGGAAAATTTCCAGCCATTGGTGTTAACCCAGACTTCAAAATTTTCCTGCTCCCCTTTTTCCTTCTTTACTCCAAGGGGCTCAGCCTCAAGCAGATGCCATCCTAAGAAACGCATCAGGTTATCGATGATCCCTTTGCGTTCTTTAAACCTGGTGGATCCAAGCTTCAGCTTAATCAGCGACATTTCCCCTGCTCCACCACGAGACCTGTCAAAGATCATCATGTTTTCAGCCGGGTAAATCTTAAGCTGAGTCCAGGCGGTTGTTGTTCCAGGAACCTTGTCAACCCAGATTAGGAAGAATATTTGGGCGGCAACTACACCTACAATTACAGGATATGTGTCCCCGAGGATGTAGGCTCCCAATATTCCGCAGAACAGGAAAAAACAAACTCCCAGGAACGCCGGGATGAGCATCGGTAAAGCGAGAATCCGTACCACGGGAAGACTGAACTCTTCGATAGGTGGCGGATTGAATGGATTTTTGCGTGGCCATTGGCGATACAAAACCAATGCAAAAACGCTCGTAACAATCCAAAAGTCGATTGTCTGTTTCAAGATCGCCAGAACAATCATTGTCAAAACCAGTCCCAAAATAGTAAGTTTTGATTTGGTTTCAAACTGGTTGAACTTGTTGAAGGCTACAGTTAACCCAAAGCCTGCAAGAGCAGGCCCAAATCGTCCGACTGGACGACGTAGGTACAGGATACCTCCGACAATAATGCCAACCAGGATAACATTTACCAGCGGGTTCCAGCTGATCCACTCGATGAATGTGCCAAGCATGCTGCTTAGCTTGTAGGTGAAATCATCGAGCCACCACCCAAAGTCAGTTAATCCTCCGATAAGAATCATGAGGACGCCAACTAAAAGTAGTGTTAGCCATTTGTTGAGCCACAGGAAGCTAAACATCCATTGGACACTGTTCCCAGCACCGGAGATCACGTTGAAATCCCGTCTCGTAAGATTTCCTATCCCGAGAACGATGATAACCGCTACTCCAATAAGGATAGCTACCGTTGGGTTGAACCACATGAGGTCGCTAACGATAAGTACCGCCAGTGACCAGCCAATAGCAAGTAAAACATAGAACAGTACGTTTTGCATTTGTCGTGTCACATGCACACCTCCTTTTTGTAGATGTTTATTGTTGTTGAAAAAGGGAACGAGCCTATCGAGAAAAAGCTTTTTCTTTATACGATAATTCCCTCTTTCTTTTTGATTATTAATGTTCAAATTGTGTGTAGATCAACCGCCCGAAGACGGCTGATCTACGTGTACACACTTACGCTAACTGTTCGGTTTCAGGCTCTTCAGGAGCCTCTTGTTCTCTGAGGCGAGTGCCCCAGGAAACAATTTTTTCCTGAAAAAGCATCACGATGACTGATCCAATAAGCAGTGTGGAAATATAGGGGTGTTGTCCCCACCACGCTGCAAATTGGAGTTTTACGTAACCAGAAATTCGCAGAAAAATATCTGCATCTGGTCGCGTGAAAATCATCAGTCCAATGACGATTGCAGTCCACAGGTGTTTGCCTTTAGAAAGGTCAATTCCTGTGAACCACAGTACGTACTTCACTGCGAAAATGATCCAAGCAATTCCTTGGCCAACGAGCCAAAAGAACATTTTGAACCAGTAATTCAGTGTTTCACCGTTTGGCATAACCACCTCCTGTAGTGAGATATATGGGTGATGCGTCCCAACACTCATCGAGTATTAGGAAGGCATCGGCCGACCCCCAAAAATGGGGAGGGAAAAGCAGTACTTTACACAGTAAAGTATTATTTATCCCCCCTCAAATCAAAGGGTTTTACCAGACGTAGTTTATTAAATGTGCAATTTATATAAAAGACATAATTATTATTTTTATTCATAATCATTTTGTTTTTTATACAAAAGCGTGAGAGAGAGGTGACCGAAGCCACCTCTCTCTTTACGGTCAGTATCTTACCTTCGCCTCTTACTTCCCGACGAATCGAAAAGGAGTCTTCCTAAACGTTTGGCTTCATTAAAGTCGATTTCAATCCCAAGCTCCAAAAACTTACCTGTTATGAAATCGGCTACGCCACTTTCGTTTCCCTCGGCTTTGGCCTTTTGATGTTCTTTGGCCCATTCAGCTTTGCGGTTGTTCACATAGCTTTTGCGGCCGTCTTCAGTCTGAAGAATTGCGGCAATCGCTGGATCAACTGCAACAACTGTCACAGGTTCTGGTTTTGCCTTGTGTGCGCGACCAGTGTTCTGTGGATCGATAGCATCAAGAACCTCATCGATTTCAATCGGTGGCGGTGCATACAGCCCGTCAAGAAGCCATTCCCAGATAGGCTGCGCCCAGTCCTTGGTTATCCCCATGAGGGTCGCCAATTCCTGAGTTTCCCGAGGCTGGTTCCCGGCTTCAATCAAGTAATATGCGATGTCATAGAGTGAGGAGACTTGGTCTTCCCCTAACTCTTCTATGAGCATTTGCCATATTTCCTGAGCTCGCTGTGGTCCAAGTCCAGTCATGCGAAGCTGGTGAGTGAAATCTGCTGGCTTTGGAATTAACCCCTCACCGTGAAGTGTACCGGATAGGTACAACTCTTTGGCTTTAAGGTAGTCCAATGGCCAGACAATTCCTTCTTCTGCGAGCCGGTTCCAAATCTTTTCACCCCATGAAACAGGAAGAACTAAAAGATCAATCAACTGCTCGACTGAACCTATTTCGTTATTTGCTACAGAGCCATCTTCAATTAGCGCTATAGCATGTTCCCGTTCCAATGGAAGTGCAAGATCAGGGACTTGCAGTTTAAGAGCAGCTTTCGCTCGTCCTCCAGTTTCGTTGTTCGGAATCATCTTCCGATGCTTCATGTCCGTGTAAAGCCAGCCAACAAGCCTCGAGTCTGTGTCAACGGTATTTCGCTTTCCGTTTTGCTCTTGGCGCAGACCAGTGATTAGCTTTTGTTGAGCTGACAGTGTGACAAGATCGACCGCGTCCTGTGGTTGTCTAAAAAGACACGCTTCCCAGGCAATCAAACCACCTGGGAGGATCGTTGCATTGTTGGCTTTAGGACGAAGGACGATGAGTCCTGTGATATCCCCAGCCCAGTCTGCAATCTGTCGATCCCCACTACTTCCCGGTTCAATGAGAAGTGTGACAATTGTCGTTAGGTTCACCCTTTTGGAGTTACCGGTACGATCGACAATCATTTGTGATCGTCCAGCCTGAACAATGGCCTGAATGATCAGGATACTAAATGGGTCACGACCACCGGAGAGAGTTCCAAAATCCCCACCGGGTTTGAGCATGTCAGCGGTACGTGCGAGACGAACGCCACTGTCAAACACAAGAACTACGTCGGCCTGGTCGCCATTGCTCTTTTGAGCGTAGTGTTCGGCCAGTCGTTCAGCTCGTGCGGTTGCAAGTTGAGCAACCTTCATACTTTTGTAAAGGTCCATCGCATCGTCTGTATCTGCAATGATAAATTCAACCTTTACGTTTGTTCGTTGATGACGTTCAAAGCAATCTCTGACTTCTCGGATGTAATCTCCTGCATCTTCTGCTCGTTCGTGATAGATTACGACAACAAAATGCAGATTCGTCTCAGGGTTACTGGTAAGTACCCCCTCAATGATTCCCAAGAGCAGAGTAGTTTTGCCACCACCAGCCTCAGCAGCGATTACATTTTTGCTTCCCCGACCAAGATATCCAATCATCTGAAGCAGCTGAATTGATGAGAGTTCGGGATCATTGCCAAGGTCGTATGAGCCTTGTGGATAGTACACATCTTCTTGCGGCTGGTCTCTCCAGTCTATGCGGTCACCAGGATGCGGAGCCTCACCATTGATGAGAAATTCCCACGACCCAAGACCCATTTTTCCAAAAAGACCAAGAGAGTCACTAACAGTTGGAAGTTTAATACTACCGCCAGACCTGCTGTTTGTGACCCGAACTTCTTTCTCGCCCATTGTGGGTGCACTAATCCAGTCACCTGGTCGAATGTCAAACTTTTCGACAATGTCGGCTGAGATTACTGCAACCGGACGCCACTGCTTGTTGCCAACTAATGCATAAACAAGCATTTCGCCGCCACGTTTAGCCATGGGTCCAAACTGCATGGTCACTTTCTGAACAATCTTGTCCTTGTCGAGCGTGAACTCGTCGTTGTGTCCAGCAATGCCTTCAACTTTTTCTATCCCTAACAGGTTTTGACTCAGGCTGTTTCCCTTCTGGGCATCAGCCATAGTCTGCCATAAACTCTTAGTTGTCACATGTTCACCTCCTCTATAGATGAATACTCTTTTTTAAGAGTGAATAAGATACTGATTTGTTAATGATGCAAAAAGCGATCAATAATTCTCGCTTATAAAAATCTTTATTTTTATAAAAACTTTTAAAAGCGTAGGAAGAAGGAGGCAGATGCCCCCTTCTTCCTACAAGACCAATACACGTTATTAGGCTGAGCCTTTTCGACCGAAGAAGAAAAAGCCGCCTCCAAGAGCGATCAGGGCAATTCCACCCAGAAACCAAGGACTGGTCAATGGAACTGCCTCACTGGTACCACTCACTAAAGCAGCTCCACCGCCGCCAACTAGTGAGCTAACGATACCAATGAGTACCAGAACTAAAGCAGCTCCGAGGAGACCCTTGAACATTCCTCCAATGCTAGCTAAGCTCGGAAGTGGAGGTTTGGGTAAATCTCCACCACCATTGCCACCACCGGTACCGGTTGGAGGTTTTGGTTTATCACCGCCACCTGGTTTTCCTGTAGGGGGTTTAGGTAAGTCAACCTTTGGCTTAGGCAAGTCTGTCTTTGGAGCCGGAGCCTTGGGAGCTGGGGTCGGTTTGGGTCCACCACCCTGAGGTTT
>PCSU01000045.1 GCA_002771355.1 candidate division WWE3 bacterium CG22_combo_CG10-13_8_21_14_all_39_12
CTTTCATTCGCATCCCAACACCTCCCCTCATCTCTCAATGTCGCATATGTATCTTAACTTATTCAACTACACATCTAAACTGTATTCACACAATACCCGTGCTATGTTTATAAGTAATGTCGAAAAAAACTCATATTTCACGAGCAGGATCAATAGGAGAAGCTAGCCTTTCACACTACATAGGTAAATAATAATTGACTATGTCCGTTTAACTGGTTTCTGTGCCTTTAAAACAATATCCCACCCAAACGTATATGCGTTTAACCAATCCAACACAACATCAAGCGTAAGGAGAAATGCAAAAAACAATCGCCATTTATCAAGCAAAGGCCCTCCAAAAACCAAACTGCTACGGTAAAATGTAACACCTTTAAATCCAACCTTTTTTATAAGATTTCTTAGCTCCCCATGATAAAAAACATGTAGGTGTTGTTCTTCTTCTGCTAATACAAATGTTTCTTCACTTTGTGTTAATTTTTTGCTAATTTGTGCGTCATTACCACGTTTAAAAATCTTTTTAAGTGGATACAACGGGTATTTGATCATATTCCTGCTATTTGGGGTTGAAAGCAATAACACACCCCCAGGTCTAAGCGCATTATAAATCCTAGTAAGAGATTCTCGTTGATCTGTGAGATGTTCTAGCACTTCAGACATTACAATAACATCAAATTTTTCATCGTTTAACGTATCGTTTTCTAGATTAAAAACACTAAAAGAAACTCGGTCACAAACCTTTTTAGCATCGGCGGCAAAATTACCAAATTCCACAAATGAATCGGACAAATCATATCCCTCAAACGTAACAAGTGCCTTTGAATCAACTGCCATCGCCATATGAATAAGTAATGACCCATCACCGCAACCAATATCAGCAATTTTTAGCTCCTTTTTAGACGTCAATCGAGACGTAATTTCCGACAGTAAAAGACTTTCTAACCGACGTTTTGTCTTTGCCCACGCATACGTTACCGTATAAGACGGTTCCGAAATTTTATCGAGCTGCATATTAAACGCACCGTATTTATCGTAAAACTTTTTATAATCCATATTTTAGGTTGGTACACTGGCAAACAATAACCCAACAAAAACAAGAGTTACCCCAACAAGCCAAAACCGCATGGTAACTTTTGTTGGATCCCATCCTTTAGATTCAAAATGGCTATGTAATGGAATTGCACGAAACACCTTTTTACCCCTTAACCGCATTGATGCTTTTTGAATGAGGATAGATATTAGCTCTGCTACAAACACCCCTGCAATAATGGGTAGTAACATAACCTGGTTGATCATAAGTGCTATAACGGCAAGAAGTGCACCAAATGCCTGGGAACCGGTATCACCCATACGTAACCGAGCTGGAAAAATATTAAAGTACAAAAATGCAAAGAGAGAACCCATTAAAACCGCTATAAACAAGTGAATATCACCATATGCCTGTAAAAAGGGTTGTGCCAAATACCAGTACGCACTCAGTGCAATAAGCATAAGTCCCGTTGCTAATCCATCTGTACCATTAGTCGCCTTAAATGCATTACTCATAATAATAATTACCAGTACCGCAAAAGGTATGTATAGTGCCCCAAGCTCAATAGCAGCTACACCCCATACAGGCGTTAGAACCGGAAGCCAGACAGTAGACAAACCCATATAGGTATATAATAGATATCCAATTACAAGACCTCCTATTATTTGTAAGATAAGTTTTTGCCAAATGGTGAGCATAATAAACCCACGTTTTTTATGGTGGAAAATCTTTTGAAAATCATCGTAAAACCCCAATGCACCAAAACCCAAAAGACTCACAAACAAAATAATACTTGTCCAGTTTATTGTATAACTTGTGAGGGCGTAATAGATTAACGAAAAGAGAATAGTTGCAATAATTATGAGTAAATCTCCTCCAACAGGCGGATTGGCGTCATTATCGGAAACATTATTTTTGAATTTTAATCTATATAAAAATCCTATAAACGGCACAGCCAGTGCACTGGTAAATGTAAATGAAAGCAATAAAATACCGTAGAGTTTAAACATGTGTCTTTTGCAGTATATAACAAAAACCCAGCTCAATAAAGAAAAGGTTAGTGCCTTCATCCATTTGTTTGCGCTATAATATATCGATGAACCTAGCAGCTGTTTCTGTTTCAACAAAAGACCTAACAACATCTGTTGAATTCTATAAAATCCTCGGCTTTGAGTTTGAAAAGTTCTCAGACACAGATGAGCATGTCGAATCGATTAATGGTGATGGTATTAAACTGATGATTGATACCGAAAGCATGGTTAAGTCAATATTGGGGATAAAGCCTACCCCGTCGAATCACTCGCAGTTTGCAATTTTATACGACTCCCCTGCCGAAGTGAATGAACGGACTGAATTATTGACATCCAAAGGGTTTGATGTGATGAAACAGCCGTGGGATGCATTCTGGGGACAACGATATGCAGTCGTTAAAGATCCTAATGGGTATTTAGTTGATGTGTATGCGTATTTACCTAAAGCAAAACCTGTTTAATCTATTATCCCCTCGCATCTCATTCAACTGTTTATTTTGGAAGTGGAATAAGTAACCTGGTTTTTGCAAGATACTCTTTGTAATGCGAGTCTTCACCGAATTTTTTGTCCATACTTTTTTTAACTGTTGGAACTCCAGTTACAAATAGCAAAAGCCCCGTTATTGAAAGTGGACCGACAATAGAAAGCCATGACCATCCTGTCAAAACGGGCACAACTGCAACAAAAATCCCCCACCACACAAAAAGTTCACCAAAATAGTTTGGGTGTCGCGAATATTTCCATAAACCCGTCTCAATCCAAGGCGTTTGCATAGTCTTCTTGTTTTGATAAAACGTAAATTTTTGGGCGTCTGCTATTGACTCCACAATCAAACCAACCGCTCACATTACAATCCCAATCATTGAGATAATGCCTATGTTAACGGTTGTAATACTTGATAGAGCGACGGTTGTGGGAATCAAAATAAGCCAAACTCCAAGCCCTTGCAGCGTCCAAAACTTTGCAAAAGCCCAAAAGTTCTCACGAATTCCGTCAAATCGGGCATCTTTTTTCATTGAAAGTATACGAATAAACAGATAGGTCCCAAGTCTAAGTCCCCACAAAACAACCATCATTGTTAATACAATTCTAAAAATCGAAAACTCTCGCTTTGCAAAAAGCCATAGCGCTAATATTACAAAACTTAGTGAATACGATAAATCAGTAACCTTGTCTGATTTTTTATATGCAGCGAAGGCAAAAAACAATGCTTGAATAATTGCGGATCCCAGAAGGGTGGTTAGTAAAACCGTACTAACAGACATTATTGATATTGTAACACTCTTGCTCTGTGAATCCACAACCATACGCGTATAGCCATGTCATGTAACAATTATGACATGAAGAGCATCACGCATGAACTTAAAGAGGTCCTCTTCTCACGCATTTCACTCGTTGATGCTTTAGTACCCACACTTTTATACACATTATTTTCATGGTTAACAGTACCAACATGGGCAGCAATAATTACTGTTGCCAGCTCACTGATTTTCATTCTGTATCGCGAAACGCACAACCAAGGAATTACCTACATCATAGTTGGACTAGCCGGAGTAGCGATTAGTAGCGTGGGTGTAATTATTACCCAAAACCAAAACATCTTCTTTTTATCATCGATTGTAACGGATACTTTACTTGCACTTTTTTCGCTTGTATCTCTTTTTTATCGAATCCCTGTTGTTGCACTTACCAGTCATTTAGTAAGAAAATGGCCACTTGAATGGTTTAGACACGAAAAGGTATATCCTGCGTATAAAAAAACCACTCTGGTCTGGGTTGTATTTTTTTCAGTTCGAGCAATAATTGTTGCGCTCACATCTGGTCTATCCTTTAATGCAGTTGCGACGATTAATGTCCTTTTAGGTTGGCCCGCAACCATTGTTTTACTATTAGGAACGTATGTATATGGAACAAAATGCTTAAAGTCACTAAAGGGACCTAGTGTTAAAGAATTCTCTGATAACGTCTTGCCTCCGTGGAAAAGTCAACAGTCTGGATTTTGAGCAATCAACTTAATTGCTGATATAATGTACCGTATGGTAAATCACCTTGCTGGGAAGACGGTTGTAATTACAGGTGCTAGTCAAGGATTAGGTAAACAACTCGCACTGCAACTGTCAGCGTTTGATACAAGCCTTGCCCTTATTGCACGAACAGAATCCGAACTCTCAAAAGTGAGGACTGAAATTTCTCAGAATGGTGGCACTGCAGAATATTTTGTATGCGATATTACCGAATTCAGTCAAGTCCAAACAACATTTGCAAATATTGTTAAAGAATTTGGGATCATAGACATATTAGTAAATGGGGCAGGGATCTGGACAACCGATGAATTTGAAAAACGTGATCCAATGCTGGTTGAGAAAGCCTTTTTAGTAAATTCCATTGGCCCGATTTACTGCACAAAACAAGTTCTGCCTATCATGAAGAATAAGAATTCCGGACATATTCTCAACGTGATCTCAAAATCTGGACTTGATGTTCCTGAAAATAAGGACTGGCCAACATACACAGCAACAAAATGGGCTGTTACTGGATACACAAAGGCAATACAAGAGTCTCTTAGAGACACAAAAATTAAAGTATCAGCATTTTATCCAGCTGGATTTGAAAGCAATATCTTTGAAACAGCAGGTGAAACCGACGCTCACGATCAACCATGGATGATGAGAACAGCCGATGTTGCAAACGCAATCGTTAGTATGCTCAACACACCCGATGACCTTGTCATAAAAGGTATTGAGATGAGCAACATTTAGTAATTCTATGCACACTACAAAGGCACAAGCAGTTTCGGACAACTGGGATGGCGTCGAAAGTTACAACTACAAACTCAA
>PCSU01000073.1 GCA_002771355.1 candidate division WWE3 bacterium CG22_combo_CG10-13_8_21_14_all_39_12
GGAACAACTGAAAATTAAGCTTACATCAGCTTAATTGCCAAGTGTTGCACTTCCACGTTGAATGTACACTTCATCCAGAACTCTCTTATACCAACCTATAGTATCTTCAATCGCTTTTTTCACATCATGTTCTGGAAGCCAATCAATTGCTTTGTTTATTTTTGAATTATCTAAAACTCGTCTTTTATGTAAAGGAACATTTGCTTTATCAAATGTGATTAGATCCTTTGGGCGATTAAGTATTGTTAAAATAAGTTCTGTAACCTCCAAAATGCTTAACTCCAATTCACCTGAAACATTAAACACCTGTCCAGCTGTTTTTGCATCAGGGGCTTGTATTATGGCATCAATTGCATCTAGTAAATCTTCAACATATAACCAATCTCTGGTATGCGTTCCATCACCATAAATAGGAATATCTTCGTTACGAAGAGCATGATCAATAAGTGAGGGGAATAATTTTGAAACACGTTGACCTGGTCCAAAGACGTTACCCGTTCTAAGTGTTGTAGCTGGAATGTCATACAAATTCACATATGACTGAACTAATAAGTCCCCTCCAGCCTGTAAAGCTGAAATTGGGTTTGTTGGGCGCAATGATGATGTTTCTGTGTATGGACTTATAGCTTGTTCATCTGCATCAGGATCTTCTCCATAGACTTCATCACTTGAGATATGAATATACTTAATAATTGCATGTTCTCCTGAATGAACAAGAGAAAGCACATTCTTGGTCCCTGTAACAAAGGTCTCTATAGCACTAGCCTCTTCTTCGGTATATGTTGCGTTTATTACAACATTAATATGCATATCGGTAAAAACATGTTGTAAAAATTCGGTATCGCTAATAGACCCTTCATAAACTGAGACCGAAGGACGTTTCTCTAAATCATCAAGAACTTCATGGGGATTGGATGAAAAATTATCAACAAGTGCAATCTTATATTTTGGATATTTGGCTGCGATATTGTATGCAAGAGAACGTCCTACGAATCCCGCTCCACCAAGAATTGCTATATTCATTTTGACCACCTTATTGTATACTCTCCCATCAATAATTCTGCTAGTTTATTGGTCTCCCGCTGAGTACTTAGCTTTGCATTGAGTGTATTGTCTATAGTATTATCTTTTGTTAACACCTCAACTATTTGCTCACTTTTAGCTACCAATGTCTCGTATTGACCAAATGTATACTGCGCAAAATCAGGTTGCTGGGTATTAATAAGTGCAAGTGTTTCAGCTAACCGAACATTGGCAAGTTGAAGAACAAGCTCAAGCTGTTGTTCAGGACTTCGAGATAAAAACAATCTAACTTCCTCCCACATAATTTTAAGCACGTAAAAAGGTGAGTTTGGCAATATAGTGACTTCAGGCAAATTCACTTCCATTGTTTGTTGAATAGGATCAACTTGTACCATCACATCAGATATTTCTACGTTTTCCTCAATACTACCAAGTAAAGGTGTTATCACCATTGAAATCGAAACCAATACTGTTGAAATGATTAATGGTGTATGCATACTATGTGGTTTTTGTTTTGCGAGACGTGGTTATGTTTGGCTCTTTATAGTATATCGGGGTTACAAACGGTTTTCCATTTACAGTCACTCCAAGTGCATAGGCAAGTGCATTGGCAGCAACAACACTCTGGCGAGTTCCGGTAAATCGAAACCCTGGACCTTCATTTACCTCAATTTCAGAAATGTCCTTCGCTTCAATATGCGGTTCTGCACCAAACAAAGATTCTATAACAGAACGTTCACTATGTATGGGTAATTTCTCTTGATCCAACTGTATTTTCAGTCCGCTCTCATCTGTACCATCAATATGTATTTTCATATCGTGGCCATTGTATCTCATATTCTAATACTAACCAACATGATTTTTAATGCTATTCTCGATATAATAAAATTTGCAGATACATCATGGACATAAAATCAAATTACCCACAACATATCGCAATTATCATGGACGGAAACCGTCGATGGGCAACCAAACATGATTTATCGTATATCGATGGTCACAAAAAAGCCCTTTTTCAGGTGCAAGAAGTAATTGAAGAGTGCGTAAAACTTAAGATTCCATACCTTACTCTGTGGGCATGGTCAACAAAAAACTGGAAACGAAACCCCGACTTTATTAAAGACATTATTTCTTTGTTTCGAGAAAGTCTAAAGCCAGATGGATTTTTTGCAGATGCAATAAGAAAAGGCGTTGAGATTCAGCATATTGGTTCACTAGAAGCATTCCCCAAAGATATCAAAGATAGAGTTGCAGACTTCTTATCCCAAAGCCCACCTAAAAATCTCATCCATGTTAATTTTGCAGTTGGATACGATGGACAAGATGAACTGGTACGAGCATATAAGAAAATTATTGCCGATAATGTATCTCCCGACAAGGTTACACCTGAGCTCGTTGAAAAATACCTTGACACCAAAGGACAACCACCTGTAGATTTGGTAATTCGCACTGGAGGAGACAAACGAACATCAGGATTTCTCATCTGGCAAGCTGCACAAGCTGAATTATATTTTACCGATACCTACATGCCCGATTTTGGAGAATCTGATCTAAAAATAGCGTGTAGTGAATATTCGCAACGAGAACGCCGTTTGGGCGGTGACAGTCTTAAGTATTAATCCGTCATACTTTCAAATACAATTTTTCTCTCGCCTTCAGAAACATACTCAAATGTAATCCACGTCGTATCGGTTGGTAAGTGTTCCTTAATTCTTTCAGCCCATTCAATAACAACAAGATTGCTTTTATTTTCCCATAATTCTTGAAGAGCTAATTCAGAAATTTCTCCCCAACCACCTACTCTATATAAGTCAAGATGAATTAGTTTTTTATATTTCTCTGACTGCGTATTATATGGTTTAAGTAAAAGAAATGTTGGACTCGTAATTGATTTTTCCACTCCTAGGGCCTTACCCAATCCTTGTGTAAAAGCCGTTTTCCCACTCCCCAGATCACCGGTTAACGCAATGACATTTGAATCTAATTGAGATAAAACTTTGGTTGCAATTGCATGTGTTTGGTCAACTGTTTTTGTTACTACGTCCATAGCGTTAGTTAACACAATAATACATCAGATGAGTTAACTTTAAAGCAAGTCTATATCAAACAAAATTACATATCAAATCTATTATTTTTGTTTTGGACTTGCTATGTATCGTATCAACCCAATTGCAGTAATAATTCCAACTGTATCTATTAAAACATCTGTAAGTTTTCCATCACGCGTTGGAACATAATTCTGGTGAAATTCATCAGAAAGCGCATAAATAAATGCCATTAAAAATATTTCCAGCTGCGCTCTTTTTGTCAAAGGTTTTTCTAATCCCCACCAAAAAAGTACAACTAAAATTGCGTACTCAACCATATGCGCTATCTTCCGCAAAACCAAATCATAGGCTGATAACTCACCATTAAGTTCTAGGTTTGGTATTGAACTTACGTAAAAAATTATTGACATCCATATTACTGCAGGAACAAAACGAATTATTGATTTTTTGTAGTTTTCTATTTTCATAATTTACATATATACTCTATGTATACAATACACTATGTTTAAGGAGGTGATAAATACATGAATTGGTTAAAAAAATTATTTGGAGGAGGAGCAACACAAGACATGCCTACTTTGGAGGAAACTCCTATGGAGCAAATGCCTAGTGAAGAACCTATGACACCAGTTGATGAAGTTGAAATTTCACCAACAGCACAAGATGAACCCATGGCAGAAACATCAATGGATACAGATATGTCATCTGATGACACAGACGTTGATACAGATGCTGATATGGACTGAGGCTTTATCACACTGCCCATTTATTTGGTATAATCGCAACGGTAGTGACTGTGGTTGTTTTTTGTTACCCAAACTACATGATCAGTATCCGTATTGGGCAATATTAAAACAATACTTATATACCAAGGGAAAAATTATGTGGAGAATGGGGTTTGGTAAACAATACCTCGATACTACTCGAGTTTTATTTATAAAACTCCCATTTTAAAACACACAGTGTTTTAATAAGTGCTCCTGTAGCTCAGATGGATAGAGCGCAACGTTGCGGTCGTTGAGGTCACAGGTTCGACTCCTGTCAGGGGCACCAAGTTATATTCAAAATTTGATGAATACAGAACATGAAACTGAATTTTACACTTAACAGATTATTTTATAAAAAAGTAACAATAGTTTTTCTTTTTGTTTTAATTCTTTTTCTCACTTTTTTTCTAATCAAGAAAAAGTTCACTACTATTCCTTCGGGTGGAAGTTGTGGTGGATTAATTGCACCCAAATACAAATTACTAGAAACACTAGGACTTTTTCCGGGAAAATGTAGTGCAGGCTATATTTGCGACTACCCTAACAGCACTATAGCCGATATTCCTGGTACATGTAAAAAAATTATTCTTGGTGAGGTTTACTCTGTAGTAGGAAGTCCCCTAGTTTGGGAACCACCAGGCAGAACTATTTCCTTTTTAGAAGAGAAATTAAACGTAACAATACTTGGATTCGATGACGAATGTGAGAAATACAATCAAGATCAAGGTCGGAGTGGTTGTGTCAATGCAGGGGAAATCACTTGGTACATCGAGGCAAAAAAGGGTAATCAAAAGACAAAGTTTTCTATAAGCTCGAAGCGACATGAAAGTAGATATAAAGAGGAACTGGGTTATAATTTTATTTTTCCTGACATTGATAGATTTAACTTAAAATTGAAGGTCATAAAATGAAACCTAAAAGATTAGTGTCTCTAGCAATTTTTGTAGTTCTACCTTTGCTGACATGCTTATGACAGGTACCCATTAAACTAGACAGTGAGTCTCTCTGAAAGGAGGTGAACCACAATGTCAACAAATTACATAGCAAAAGACGTAAAAGAAG
>PCSU01000014.1 GCA_002771355.1 candidate division WWE3 bacterium CG22_combo_CG10-13_8_21_14_all_39_12
AATATTCAATTGATCCTTGTTTGTTTTTGCGAATTCCGTTAATGATGATAGAACATTTGGGTTGTTTTTCAAGGTGTTCCATATTGTCATCTAATAGATTTGAATAATCTTTTCCTGAATCAGTGAGGGCATACTCACCATTTATTTTTTTAACCAGATTTTGCTCTATTAATTGTTTAAGATGATAGTTCATGTGTTCACTTTCAATCTCTTCAATAAGAAGTTCATTAAATCGTAGAGTAGGGGAAAGGGTGAGTTTGCGGAGAAGCTCTTTTTGTAAAAAGTGTAACTTCTTTTCCATGAGGTGATTCTAACGGGTTTTCATTATTCATCAAGTGAAAATTTTTTTAGTAAGAGGGTTTATTTAGAAATAGTGAACGTGATCTGACTACGTATACTGTTTATTCCTTAAGAGTACAGGTGTTATTTAGACAAACCGGTTGTGAGGAAAGTATTGGACAGACCCTTTCGCATATTTGGGGTTGGTTATATTCTTCAAGGTAATCTTGGTTGATAGCTCCCAACCCACAGCAATTGTCAGAACTATAGGTAACACATTCGTTGGAATTGGTACAGTAAAAGGGGTCAGAAACGGCAATATTAGTGTGAGAAAGATACTCGAGTTCATATGTTGGTCCGTAGGAATGGTCTATTTGGTGAAAAATACCTGTTATGAGATATTCTTCGTTTGGTTGAATGGTGGTACACGTAATATTGCAATCCATTCCAGAGCAGGAGATGTTTTCACCTTTCAAGGGGAGTTGTGGGTTGTTTGTAGTGTTATCGATATCTAGAAGGTAAATGCTGCCACTGCAGGTATTACAGCACTCTATGTCCGGACCGCATGCTCTTTCTGTACACACGAGGCGACTTTTGGTTTTTACCCTAAGTTGAATAGTTTCATCAAGGTAAAGGGTAGGGTTGTCTAAAATCTGAGAAATTGTCAATATTTCATTATTTTTCGGAATAGGGGAGGGAACGAGAATTATAAAAGGTTTGTCGAGTTGTTTTTGGTACGTTGTTCCAGCGTAGAATCCAACAAAAGGGAGAAGGATAAAAAGAATAGCAGCAATAATTTTTGAAACAGTTGTTACCGTAGAAAGTTGAGACGGTACCTGCATAGTCAAAGTATATCACCACATTTATCAAATCTAGGTTATAACAAGCTGATGCCGTATAATAACAACATGATTCGAGATACGATTAAATCTGATGTTATTACAGCACTCAAGGCAGGGGAAAAAGAGAAGGCTTCGTTTTTGCGTGTGTTGGTTTCAGAGATGCAGATGCTCGAACTTACATTAAAATCCCAGAATAAAGAGCTTACTGATGATGATGCGCTAACTGTACTCAAAAAAGAAGTTAAACGCAGAAAAGAAGCGATTGAGATATATACAACAGCAGGTGAATCAAACAAAGTATTAAAAGAAGAGTCAGAGATTGCAATTATAAGCGAATATCTTCCAGAACAAATAGGGGAGGATGCAATAAAAGAAATTGTTGAACATGTAATTTCTGAAAATCCTGATGCTGATTTTGGAACAATAATGAAAGCTGTCATGGCGCAAACTAAAGGACAGGCTGACGGGAATATTGTTCGAAATATTGTACAGACTCAGCTTTTAACCTAATTAGTATTGCCTTGTTGTTTCCCTCTCGTGATTTATTAAGAAATTCCATCCAGGGATATTTTGTCGTATTTTAAATTCTTCGAGAACGGTTTCCTCAAACTCAACTTCAAATCGGTGATTTTCAGGTGAGGTCCACTTATATTCAATCCAAACATTGTTGCAATTTTCAATCGAGCAATGACTAAGAAATCTATAGATTGTTCCAACAACGGGAGTTGGGTATGGTTTTGTTAACACCTCTGATTGCGTTTTTCTTGTGTGGTTGGTGCCATCGTATGTGTCTATGGTAAAAAAAGTTTCTAGAATTGTTGCTTTCTCAAGTAGTGAAGTAGCTTCTTTGGAAGATAAAATGACTCGATGTTCCATTGTTATAGTTCATCAAGGATGCCGATGTTATCTCCATCATCTACGTTCACATCAACGGCCTCAATTGGTTGGTCAGTTGCAACAGAACCTCGTTCTTGAATATTTTTAAGTTTTTCGTCACTTGATGTTTGATTTTTTGTTTTTTCAATCATTTCAAGTTCTTGAGGGTTTGTTGTAATCAGTTGATGTTCTTGAACACTAGCTACAACTTGCATGGCAACATGAGACTCACCTGCAAAAAATAAACCTTCGCCAACGTTTGCTGATAGCAGGAGGTTTTTTTCACCCTCTGATAAATAAAAGACTTCTGCCAACTTATCTATTGATGAAGCAGACTGCTTCATCAGGATTTGGATTGAACTATTGGTCACAATCGAAACGCCGCGTTCACTACTCAAAAAGTCTTCAATATCTTGGCTTAAGGTAGTCATACCCAGGTAGTATTTGCGAGCACGTTTTGCAATTGACTGTAAAAAGGCAGCAGAGTCATCATGTTTCATAAGAATCCATGCTTCATCAATAAATAATAGTCGTTTTCTACGGTCTCTTCTAATTCGAGTCCAGATATAATCCAAAACCAAAAACATACCAATAGGACGAATCGATTCTTCAAGATCCCTAATCCCAAACACAGTAAATGTACTTTGGATATCAACATTTGTTGGTTGGTCAAATAGCCCCCTGGCTGATCCTCGAACATATTTTTCAAGTTGAATTGCAACTTCTCCTGCTTCAGGATCTTCCATTCCAAGTAATACTTTGTAGAAATCTTCCATAAGTGGGGGATCCTTTTTTTGTGTTCTGGGGTCAGGCGTTATTCCTTTGAGTCGGTACGTTTCAAGAAGTGCTCGATCAATAAGTGCGTCTTGTTTTGGAGTGACGCTACCTCCTAACATAACTTTCATGAGGGAGTGGAGAACAAGTATTTTTAATTCAAGCTGGTCTTCACCTTCCTCATAAATTTGAGAGAGGTCAAAGGGATTAATGCGGTTTACAGAGCTAAAATCGTACGTAATATATTGTCCGCCAATAACCTCACACAATGTTTGAAATTCATTTTCCGGGTCAATAACTAAAATTTCAGTTCCGAGTAATAGCGAACGTACCGCTTCAAGTTTCACCCCGTAACTTTTTCCTGATCCAGATTTTCCAAAAATCACAGCATTTGCGTTTTCCATCTGGAATCGATCGAACACAATAAGACTTCCATTGTGTTCATTTATTCCATACATAAGACCGGTATCAGAGGTTAAGCTACTTGAAGTAAAAGGGAAGGTGGTAGCGATTGAAGTGGTATCCATGTTTCTATACACTTTCAGTTTGTCGTCGTGAATTGGAAGGGTCGATTTAAAAGCTGGTTCCATTTGAAGTGTTGCTTTTCTACCAAGAAGTAAAATTCCTGCGAGTACGCTTTCAATTTGTTTTGAAATGGTATCCAACTCCTTTTTGCTTTCAGCTGGAATCGTGATGTACAAAGCAAACTGAAAAAATCGCTCGCGTTCTGCCACCAGTTCCTCTTGAAGTGATTTGGCATCTTGTAACCCAAGTTGAACTTCAGGGTCAAGAATTTTTCCTTCTTTGTATTCAATATTGAGTTCAGTCTGCATTTCAGTGATTTTCCTTCGTAAATTTCCTAGCACTTGCCTGGCATCAATAGGGTAGTAAAACATTGAAATATCAAGAGCGTGATTAAAGTTAATAATGGGGGCAAGCCAATTAGGGCCGACTTCACGAGGATAGCCTGCAATAAAATAGGTACGGTAAAACGTTGATCCAATACGAATATCATTAAAGTCGATTTCAATTCCGCTTGGGGAGATAATATCTTTAATACTAATAACGCCTTGTGCAAAGGCCTGAGCCTCTTGTATGATTTGTGAGTTTTCTGGAGTAACACTGTCTTTTTTGTTTTTCGCTTCTGTTTTTTTTGTTACTTTTTTAGCTTGAGGTTTTTTTAGTTCTTTGTCTCTGTTTTTACGTAATAAGTTTTTCATGATTTAGGTTGGGTTTTGGGGTTTATCGCTAACTTTTATATCTTTTGGGGCTTTTGGTTGTTCGGTTGATTGCTCTTGTGGTACGTGTGGTTCAGGTTTTTCTTCATTGCTTTCACGTTCTCTGGCTTCTTTTGTTAATGATGATCTCACGATTGGTGTTGTGTAACCATACGGATCCTGACGTAATCCCGAATTTTCTCCAGCCTCTGGATTGTATATTTCGTAAAAGAGTCTAATGAGTTCTTCAGTTGGCAAGGCAGTAATTTGAATTCCAAGACGTCTAAATTGCCATTGAAGATCTTCAATTCTTCGCGTAAGTGTTAGTTTTGCCTTTTTTACGGAATCTTCAGTAAATCCTTTAGGAGCGGTTTTTGATTTACTGAAAGGTAACGATGAAATAATAGAATCAAAAAGATTTTGTTGGTTTGTCGAGGTGTTCATATAGGGGAGAACAACATAGAATTTTTTTTGTAGAACAGTATTTTCAAGAACGAGTTGTTCAACAAACGTTATATAGTCTCCAAGTTGTTCCTTCATTGCAGATGAGGGTTGTTCCTTTAATTGTCTACGCAAAAAATTTATATAGTTGGTAATGTCGACTTGTCTGGTACGTACCAGTATTTGAATTGGGTAATCAAGAGAATTCACTAAGCTCGCGTATGCATAAATCGCTGAATTTTGTTCATCTTCTGACAATAAGTCAAAGTTAACGGCAGTTGTTTCAACGACCATTCGGTAACGTCCGCCTGTCAGAATGACGACGTCGTCATTAATATCAATAATATCTAGATGGTCTTGTGTTTTAGGAAGTAAGCTCATCGGCAGTTAACACCACTGGGGCAACCTGTTTTCCGGTAAGCTCTACTTGGATCACCGGGAATGTATACCCAGACTTGGTGGCTTCAATGTAATATGTACCATTCTGGAGTGATGTGGTGACTAAAAACTGCCCTAATTGGTTTGTTTGTAATGCACGTAAGTTGTGCCCTGCTATATCTTTGATGATAACGACTGCGTTTGCAATCAATTTGTTCTCGTTGTCTTTGACGATACCGTTGATACTGTTAGGTTCTTTAGTAAGAGGTACCACTTTTTCAGGAGCGTTTCCTTGAGCTGCTTTTACGAATTTGTCTACCACTTTAGGTTGAGTAAAAGCTTCATTCATAGTTTCATCAAGCAGCTTTTCAAGTTCTTTGATCTTGCCTTCTTTTGACTTATTATCGCGAGATTGTTCTCTTAGTCTAGTGGCAAGGGCTTTGAGTTGTTGTTCTTCTTTAGTTACCAGCTGCTGTAGGCGTTCCTGTTGTGTTTTTAGCTCACGAACTTGAGAACGATAAGCTGCAATTTCTTGTTCAAGTTGTTGCTCTGAATTAACGGTATTTTGGAGAGTCTCTATCTGGGAGTCCAACTCCTTTGATTCAGCTTCTTTTTGTTGTAGTTTGTATGTTACATCTTCCATGGCAATAGGGTTTACATCTGTTCGTTCCATATTACCAAGTTGTTGCCTAAGATTCCTAATTGTTGCTTTCGAGGCACGGGAGTGATTAGACAAGATAGCCAATTCGTCCTTCTGTAACGCAGTTTTTTCTTTTATCGACTTAAGTTCAAATTCTTTTTGAGCAAGGATTTGTGACAATTTGGACTCTTCATCAGAAAAAACGTAATCTTCAATCTCGTTTATTGCAACTTGGTTTTCGATTTTCTGTTTAACATTTTCTTTTGGTTTTTGCTCAATACTTATGTGACCTCGTACCGTAGCACGATCATCATTATTAAATGTTGGGGTAACTATTTCTTGTGAATTATGCCAAAAAGGATTTATGTTAAGCATTGGTCCAACGTATTTTTTACCCGAAAGGCGAGCCTGACGATATTCAGGTATTGATCTGGCAAGTGGTTTAAGAAGTGCGCTGTTTTTAGGTTGAGATGTATTAGTATTATGTACCATTTGTTGACGTATTATTTGCTATCGATTGCTTCTTTTGGTCTGTATTTATTTTTCGGATTCTATCAACTATTGTTTGTTCTTCTTTGCTTAGGTCAGATTTTGGATTTGCTCGTCCGCGTAAATCAAGATACCTATTTAATTCCGACGTTGTTCTTTTTCGTGGTCCAGATGCTTGCCTATGAGGGTGATAGCCTGGCATGGTAAAGGCAATAGGTTTAATGCGTTTTTTCCACCTCATTTGTGTCGTTGCATATACAGCGTTAATAAAACTCTGGATCCACATATCGGCACTTCGCCCCTCATAGTTTAGCACCGCAAAGATTAGTGAGGAACCAATACTTACTATTGAAATGGGAATTTTAATATTTCCTGGTAGCTCAGTGTTAAATACCAGAAATGCGATTATTCCACCAACTGCAAGAAAAATAAACTGTTTTGCCGTGAATTTCCCGATAATTCTACCTTGATAAGTGGTTACATTTTGAGGAATTTTATGATACTGAGCCATTAACATATAATAGCGTACCAAAGGCAAAAACGAAAGAGTTTTGCGATGTGACTATGTTTTTATAAAAAGAATGAACCACGCCAATTCCCATATTGTGGTTAGATGTAAATTTTTTTACTGTGGATAGGTGTTTATTACCTCTATAGTTGTCCCACACGTACCTATCGGTACGACAAATCGACATATGATGACAACTGAAACTTCCAGGATCGTTTCTTCAAAAGCTACTTACTAGTAGCAGCTACCCCTATAGCACCAAACTGACCAATTAGATCCCAAAGTAAAGTCAGTTCGTTTTAGGGTAGCTATAATACAGATAGCTCCTATAGGTTTAAGTTAACATTTATTTTCCAACTTGTGGTAAAATCTGGCCATGCCGTCAAGAACGTGGCAACCAAAAAAACGAAAGCGTATGAAGACACACGGTTTTCGTAATCGTAATAGTGATCCTACGAAAAAAGTATTAACCAGACGTCGTGCAAAAGGTCGAACGAGACTTGCTGTAGCGGCTGTATCAAAATAGAATTGTGCTAGCCAGGTCGCAACGAATGACTTCCAAAAAAGATATTCGGTATATACTCTCTCGTGGGAAAAAAATACACACGCCACTTTTTGTAATGCTTATTGTTCCTTCCCATTCCTCAAGTAGTAAATATGCTTTTATTGCTGGGAAAAAGGTGGGAAATGCTATTGCCAGGAATCGTGCCAAAAGAGTTCTTCGTGAAGCTGTACGTACCATAACGCCACAACTTACTAATCAGTTTAATTACATATTCATTGCTCGCTCACAAACAAAAGAAGTCAAGGTCCTAAAAGTAATAGAAACACTTGAAGGTATACGAAGTAGGATAAAATAGTAACGTGAAGTTAGGGTTAAGCGGAAGTGCTTTACAATGCACTTTGTGTTAGGTTTAGAGGCTTTGGGATAATTTGTTGTATATATGTGAATGTAAAAATATAAAGATATGCTTGGCATAATTTGGAATACTATTATTAAGGCGCCTATTGTTACAACTCTATTGTGGCTGACTAATCTTACGGGAAGTGCTGGAATTGCAATTATTCTTTTGACCGTTATTATTCAGGTTATTTTTATTCCGCTTAGGGTTCCATCAATTAAGTCTTCTCTTAAAATGAAGAAGATAAAGCCTGAACTAGACAAACTAAAAGACACGCATAAAGGTGACAAAATGGCACAGGGGCAAGCGCAGATGGATCTTTACAAGAAACATGGAATTAATCCATGGGGCGGAATTTTACCCTTATTGTTATCACTTCCAATTTTAATTGCTCTTTATCAAGTGATAATGACAACGCTTGTTTCGGTAGAAGGATTACCTACTACTTTTTTGTGGCTTGATGTTACAAAAGCTGACCCTTTTTATATTTTACCTCTACTCGTTGCAGGATCTCAGTTTTTGTCAATGAAACAGTTGACATCAACTCCTCAAACAACAGCGGTTGAACAAAAACTCGAGAAAAAGGACGGTTCTGGTGTTGATATGGCGCAGCAAATGCAGACCCAAATGATGTACTTAATGCCCGCTATGACAGGGTTTATCACGCTTACATTGCCTGCTGGAGTTGGATTGTATTGGATCACTTCGGTCTTATTTGCTATAATACAGCAGAAATTTGTTCAGGAGAAGTTTTATGCCGAAGCTGAGCAGACACAACAACATGGATCTTAAAACAATACAAGAACTACAAGGTAAGGTAGAAGAGATTTTACAGTTAATGGGGGTTTCATATATTACTCCAGAAGTTTCTTTTGGTGACTCCGAAGCTGTTTCAGTAGAGCTTACTGTTAGTGAGGATTCTGAGGAAGGGGCAGGAATAATTATTGGTAATCATGGGGAAACTCTGCTCGCCCTTGAATACATTGTTGCACTCATTTTAAATAGTGGTTCCGAGGGGGAATGGAGAAGAGTTGAGGTTGATATTGATGGATATCGAAAACGAAGAGAACAAGAGCTTTCCGAGCTTGCACACCGAATGGCCCAAAAAGCACTTGAATCTCATCAAGAGATTCACCTTAAACCAATGTCACCAGCTGACCGTCGAATTGTTCACACAAATCTTTCAAAAATTACAGGCATTACAACTGAGTCCGATGGCCAAGGTCGTAGTCGACATATTGTAATTAAGCCGGAATAAGAGAAGGTTTACGCTTCTTGTTCTCGGATAAACATACCCTATCTTACTTACGTTTTAAAGGAGTGATTATAGTACAATGGCATCACTATGCACATTGGAGGATTTGTTTCTTCAGCGGGTGGGCTTGATAAAGCTATCGTAAGAGCTACCGAAAATAATTTTGATTCGGCAATGTTTTTTATAGGATCTCCTCAAACGTTTAAAATGCCAACACTAACAGATGAAGATGTTAGTTCATATCAACAAAAACTAAAAGGTTCAAATATTTCATCAACCTATGCCCATGCATTATATTTAGCAAATCTTGCTACTCCTGACAATAAATTGTTTTACAGTTCCGTTTCAGCACTTACAAAAACTATGCAAAATGGTGAAGCTATTAAGCTTAACGGTGTGATCTTTCATCTTGGTAGCCATAAAGGAACATCAAGTAAAGAAGGGTTAGATAGGGTTATCAAAGGTATTAAAAAAATTCTTGATACATCACCCGGAAACACAAAATTATTGTTAGAAAATGCTGTTGGGCAAGGGGATAAGGTAGGAGTTACGTTTAAAGAACTAGGTTATGTACTCGATGCGTTTACGAATGAGCCTAGGGTTGGGGTTTGTATAGATACCTGTCACGCGTTTGCAATGGGGTACGATTTTTCAAACCAGTCATTATTTGAGAAAATGCTTGAGGAAATTAACTCACATATTGGTTTTGACAGGCTTGACTGTTTCCACCTTAATGATTCTCAGGGTGAACTTAATTCACATATTGATAGGCATGCAAATATACTTGAGGGTCATATTGGAAAAGAAGGGTTTGAACGAATCTTATCGGAGCCACATTTTGCATCAAAACCATTTATTTTAGAGGTGCCAGGTGTAGACGGGAACGGTCCGGCGGCTAAGGATCGACAAACAGTATTAGATCTTTTATAGAATTAATCACATGGTACGTACATTTGGTAATACGATAATAAAAACAATTTTTCCTATTCTTTTGGTGGTGTTTTTTTGGCAGACAAGGATTTCGCTAGGAAATGGAGATGCTCTTTATGACTACTTAATTCCATTTGCCTATTTGTCTAGCATACTAATGGTTGTTCTTTTTATTGGACATACCTTTATTGACCATTCATGGATTCAAAAATCATGGAAAATCAGTCCCTATATGGTTGCTGCAGCGGTAGGATATTTTGTGGTGGTTGGGTGGGTTATTCTTGATCGTGGAATCGATACCATTGCTGGTTGGTATTGGTTAATTAACTTTATTATTATTTGTCGGTTCTCATTATGGATGTGGCATGTTCGCGAAAAATATCCCACGCCCTACATTATGTCAGTTCTATCAGCAGGGCTTATACCATTGGTGGGTATTGGTCTATTGGAAATTATTTTGGGGAAAAGTATTGGCCTACAATTTATGGGAGAATGGCAGTTTTCCATGCATAGTCTTGGAGTTTCAACAGCACATATATTCGGCATGGATTTTTTAAGACCGTATGCAACGTTCCCACACCCCAATGTTTTTGGGGGTGTCATGGCAGTTTTTTCGTTGTATTGGATCTACCAATGGTTGCAGAAGCGTTTACGAGACGAAAGCATAAATACAGCTCTATTTTTTGTAGCTTTATTTATAGGGGGTACGATAATTTCTTGGAGTCTTACTGCAATACTTGCATTAATGATAGGTTTAATATATTACATCCCGTTACTGAAAAAACTAGGTACACAAAATAAGTTAACAAAAACAGAATATGCTCTTGGAACGCTCGTTATTCTTGTTGGTGGATCTCTTATTGCATATTATGTTATGCAGTTATTTATATCTGATTCAATTTCGTTTTTGAGACGGTGGTATCTTAATGATGTAGGAATTTCCATTATTAGAAAATATCCATTTCTTGGCGTGGGTGTGAGTCAGTCAATATTGTATGTCTCTGAATATTGGAATAATGCCAAGTTACCTCAATTTACCCAGCCTATTCACAATGTATGGATTCTATTATGTGCCGAATCCGGAATTGTTGGGATGGGGTTACTCCTTATATCGGGATATTTTGCAATTTTACGCAGATGGAAATATTTACCTTTGTACATAAAGGCAATGTGGTTAGCTCTTGTAGTAATTTCACTATCAGATCATTACTTAATAACATTGCAGTCAGGACTTTTGCTTTTGTTCTTGACCGTTGGTCTTTCCTTACGGTACGATGAGCACAGTGAAACTACATCAGATCATTTTTAAAGTTATTCAAGAGTTTACCGGTTATATGTGGTATGCCCTCGTTTTTGTATTCATTCTTCCCTATATGATCATTTTGTTAAGTAGAGGGCTTGACTATCTTATTGGAAGTGCCTTTGGAGTGGAGTTATCTGGAGTTGTATCATTATTTACATTGATTCCAGATACGGTTTTGCAGCTTATTTCTTTTGCAATAATTGCATTTGGAGTTCTTATAATACTCGAATCAACACTTACGTTGGCACGTGAATCGAGTGGTTTTGCGTTTTCAATAGCCCCTCATTATCATGTGAATCCGAAAAAATTGTCGCAAAGCGGTTGGTATTCAAAAATGCGTCATCCTATGGCTTTTGCATACATCCTCATTCTTGTTGGTATCGGGGTATATATTCAGTCCTTGAGCATGGTTTTTTGGTTTGTTCCTCTTTTTGGTGGTTTGTATTTAGAGTATTTATTAATGGTGGAAGAGAAGCAATTAATGAGGTGGTTTGGTACTGAGTATGATTCGTATAAAACTCAAGTTCCTGCATTAATTCCGAAGTTTCGAAAGTAACTTCTATTGGACCAAAGAAGGTTCCGATTCTAAGATAATCACGGTATACTACATGTATGATCGAAATAAAACTATTTACTGATGGAGGGGCTCGTGGGAACCCAGGCCCTGCCGCTGCAGGAATTGTTATTAACACTCCAGGTAGTGAGGATATTACCTTTGGCCAATACTTGGGTGAAATTACCAATAATCAGGCAGAGTATCAGGCATTATTGTTAGGTCTTGATAAAGTTATACAAGAATTTGATGCTCCGGCTGTTAATTTGAGCGTATATATGGACTCAGAGCTTGTTATCAAACAGGTAACTGGAGAGTACCGCATAAAACATCCAAACCTTATCCCTCTTCATGCCAATGTTTTAGATATGATCAAGAATTTTGCTATGATACAATTCGTTCATATACCGCGAGAAAATAACAAAAAAGCAGATGCACAGGTAAACGAAACTCTTGATAATCATGACGCTTAAAGAAATAAAAAACCTATTACGTAAAAACCTCAAACAAACGTGGGGTGTTGCAATAATATTCGGTGTAGTTGCATATGTTGTTGCAATAAATATCCCAACCTTTTATTCTGCAACGTCAAGTTTATATCTTCACAACTCAACGGGCGTTCCCACATCAGAATTTACATATGACGGATATTACACGCAGCTTGCAGCAGAAGGGTATACAGATACAGTTGTTGGTCTGTTTGATACGCCTGAGTTTTCTCAACGTGTTGTAAGGGGTATTTCAGATGGGGAATCATTGAATAACGCTGAACCTAAGGGGTTAAAAGTTGAAAAAGTAGCACCACAAATTATTTCAGTTACATATGTTTCTGACGACGAAAAGATTGCCCAAGGAATGGTATCCTCAGCGGTTAATACATCTATAAATCTTGTAGACAGGTTGAATCAAGATGATGAGGTTCTGTTTTATGTGGAGGTTTTAGAAGAGTCTCCAGTAATTACGCCAATTCATTACTCACCTACACTTATTGCAGTCATTACTTTCGGGTTAGTTATTCTTTTTGCGAGTGGACTATTAGTAGTACATACATACCTAAGCGGGAATGACCAGACCAAATAGAGCTGCCCAAAATAAAACACCTGCTGTTCACATTGTGACAGGAGTCTCTTCGTTTCTTGGTAAAAGAGTTGCGGAAATTTTACTAGAGATGGGAGAACATGTTATTGGTATTGATTTACCAGGTTACTCCGTACCGTTACGAAGAGACAACTTTGAGTATTTTGAGGTTAATCTTGTTGAAGATGCACTTCCATCATCGTTATTTGAAAAAAACATTTCAGCTATTATTGATGCACAACACGCAACTGCCCATGTTGGGCACAATGAGAGAAGTTTACAAAAATTGCTACTAGAATCCTTTGGATTGGATAAACTTCTTGATTTAGCAAATCGCACAAAGGCACGATTTATTTATCTTTCTTCAGTTGACATCTACCATGGATTGGCATCGCATGAGACTCTTCACCATTATTTTGATGGACCTGAACTCACTTCATATTTTTCTTTCCTAGAAGGAAAACGTTACGGGGAAGCATTGTGTCGAGAGTATGTGTCAAAATATGATCTTGATGTACGTATTGCAAGGCTTGGGGAGGTTTATGGTCCAGGCATGGATATTCATACCAGTACAGTATTGGCACGGTCAATTAGATTATCTCTTGAGAAAAAAGATTTAATTTTTGATGAAGAAGGATCCCGGGAATATCATTTGGTTTATGTTGATGATGCGGCGTATGGAATAAACAAACTCTTATACAGTGAAGACGAAAAGGCAACCCAAGGGATTTTTTATTTTGTAAACTCTGAGCGCGTTTCTGCTGTTTCAATTGCATATGTTTTAAAACAGTACATGCCCCAAAAAACAGAGGTGCAGTTCATACCTGAACACAAAGCTTTTGATTTTCCAGACTCAAAGAATGTTGATTCTTCTCGTACAGAAAAGGTTCTCCATTGGCATCCAACAATAGATCTCACGGAAGGGCTCGAAAAAGTTATGAAGTATTTTCAAAAGAAAGGTGTTTCTCCTACAGATCAAATTTCAAATGAACTCAAGGTAGAAGAAATAGTTGAGAATACAACTGGTGGAGATGTTATAGATAAGGATTTGGATACGAAAGGTGATAACGATTCTCCTATGGAGTTAAAGGAAAAGGGATGGTTGGGAAAAAATCACAAACCTAAAGTAGCGTCAAAAACTCGCTTGCCACAGTTATCGATGATAAAAAGTTTTTTGCGTAAGATTCCTTTTATTTCAGGTTTAGAGATTGTTCCAGTGCGAAGAAAGTATGCGTGGCTGACCTTTACATTTGTTGTGTTTTTTCTTGTCACCCCATTATTTCTAACACTCGGGTTTTCTGTACGAGGTGCGCAAAAACTTTCAAGTCAGGACTTTGCTGGATCTGAGACGTTATTTGTTCAAGCACAGTCTGTTTGGAAGTTTTATGAGCCACTTATTACCGTTACAAGTGGAAAGCAGTGGTTTAGTGCAAGTGAGGAAGTGTTTGCCCTGGGAGCAACTGCAGCGCGAATTGGCCGTAACTTGAATCTAGCTTTTTCAAGTCTTGATGGTGTTACAAGCGTTACAATGCAATCTTTGAATAGTAATGGAGGGGTTTTACCACTATCGGCAGAAGATGTGACTAAATCGCTCTCAATATCTCAAATTCATATTGATCAAGCTATTCTTGAATATTCGCTTCTTGAGAAACATGCTCAAGCAGTAAAAACAATTGCTCTTCCTGGGTTTTTGCAATCCTATGTTGACGACCTTAAAGATCTGTTGTGGTTGACGAAACCCCTTGTTGAAAACACAAGTTCGTTCAGTGATGTAGGTAACTATGTGTTGGGAGTAGGAGAGCCAAAACGGTTTGTTGTACTTTTGCAAAATAATAATGAGCTTCGCTCTACTGGTGGGTTTATTGGTAGTTATCTAGTCTACACAATAGATAATGGAAGGATAACGGATTTTAAGGTTGATGATATTTATAATCCTGATGGGTTGCTCAAGGATCATCAGGACCCACCGGTGCCAGATCCAATAGCGACATATATGGGTGTTACGTCTCTTGGGATACGTGATACAAACTGGTGGCCTTCATTTCCAGATAGTATGGAATCATTTGTGACGTTATATGAAAGAGCAACTCAAGAAAAAATTGATGGTGTTTTTGCTCTTAATGTATCTGCTGTTCAGGATATTCTTGGTATTCTTGGGCCAGTTGAGGTTTCAGGTTTTAATGAAACCGTGACAGCCGAAAACCTTACCGAAAAAGCACAGTTTTACGCTGAAGTTGGTTTTGAGCCAGGAGATACGGGGAAGCGAGATTTCATGGGTGCATTAACGGAGTCTTTGTTGTCTAAAATGGCAGCTGACCCAAACCAATCATTTCATGCAATCAGTACGGTGATTGGTAAAGGAATTTTGTCTAAAAATATTATGGCTTTTGCCAAAGATAAAACAGTTCAGTCACTTTTTCACAACATGCAAATCGACGGATCTTTTCTTCCATCAAAAGGAGACTATATAAGAGTTGTTGATAGCAATATGGGAGGAAACAAATCCAATTATTGGGTAAATCGGTCGTCGAAATATAACGTGTCTGTAAATAGGGATGGAGAGCTAAGTGGCAATCTTGAAATTACGTGGGAACATACCGGAGAAAATAACACGTGGCCGAATGGAACGTATAAAAACTATGTTCGCGTCTATCTACCACAAAACGTATCAAATATTGTTATAAATACGCCATTAACTGACCAGCACGTATATTCTGAGTTTTCACATACGGTAGTCGCAGGGTTAATTGAGATACCAGTTGGAGAAACAAAAAGTATTAAAGTAACATACGATTTACCAATTGGTTTAAGTTTTGCAACAAATGATTCTTATGAATTGGTGTGGGAAAATCAGCCTGGGGTTATTGATGAACCGTTTGAATTTACACTTAATTTACCACTTTTCCTTTCGTCCTCAGATGAAATATCAACTCATGGAGTTTTATCATGGCCAAAACACATCAAGGCTCATATAGACGGTGTTGATGTTATTCGATAAAAAGTATAGCCTTTATTTTGAGGTGAGTTTACATGTGATCCAGATTTGTGGTCCAAGATAATCAGGAGTGAATAGCGGTTGTAATAACATATCTAAAGCAACAAGAAAGTTAGTTGAGAATATTTTTTTCAACAAAGGAAGACGAGCATTAAGAATAGATTTTTTTTGTACAACCGAAAACCCCTTCTTATTGAGGAGATCAATAATGTGTTTTGGGTGATAGTTTATAAAAATACCTTCCTCATTATTTACAGTTGAGATACCTATTTGTTGAGGAGTTTCATCTTTATAGAAACTTGGATTACCATGCATAAGCTGAGTCAGACGGTTTTTAAGATGAATTTTATTTGGGATATCAATAATAAATGTTCCTTGAGGTTTGAGAATACGGGTAATTTCTGAGAATAGTAGTTCTGGTTGATCGATATGATGTAAAACTCTGACCATAATAATTACATCAAAGGAGTTGTCTTCAAAAGGTAAAGAGTATGCATCTCCTTGTTTTGTCTCAATTGAAGTGTATCCATGAGAATCTGCACTTTTTTGTGCTTGTTCCAATGCTTGTGTTGAATAGTCATAAATTACAGTACGATCAAAACGAGGAGCATATATATCCATAAGCCGACCGAAGCTTCCTCCAATATCTAAAAGAGATGTCCCTGTGAGGGGTAATAGTGAAGACAACGTTTTATGTTCAACTTCATTTTCATAGTCTCGATTTCTCCAGTACGTACGGTAGTCGTAGTTTGAGTGGTCATAGTCAGCAATGTTATGTTTTGGCATTGGTATTGGTGTTGGAGCAGTCTTGCATGTAATTTTAGCATGATGTGAGTGAATCGTGCGTATGTAGAGTATTGAGAGGAGTTTAGGATAAACTTTGCTTCATAGTATATAATATGAACTGCCCATACGAAAGGCAAAAATTATGACAGATTCAACAGTAACAGTTAAGCCACGAGAAGTTACCGGGAAAAAAGTAGCAGGTCTTAGGCGTGACGGTATATTGCCGGCTAATATTTATGGTCCTTTGGTTGAAGGTAGTTTTCCAGTTCAGGTTGCAGTTGGAGCATTCCGTGAGATGTATAAAGAGTTTGGAGAAACTGAGCTTATTAATCTTTTTATTGAAGGTGAAACTGAGTCTCGTCCTGTATTGATTCATGATGTTCAGGTTGAACCTGTTTCGGGGGATCCTGTTCATATTGATTTTTACCAGGTTGATATGACTAAAAAGGTTGATGTTGAAGTACCTTTTGAGATTATTGGTGAATCACCAGCCGTTGAAAACAGACATGGTGAAATGCTTCAGGTACTTGAATTTATTTCACTCCGAGTTCTTCCTGCCGAGATCCCTAGTGTTGTTGAAGTTGACATTTCTGGACTTAGTGAAGTTGGCGACCAAATTACTGTTGGCGACCTTTCATTCCCTGACAGTGTTGAATTACTTTCAGCAGAATCAGAAGATCTTATTGTAAAAATAAACGAAATTGTTGTAGTGACTGCTGAGGACCTTGAAACACCTGAACCTGAAGGTGAAGAAGGAGAGGAAGGCGAAGAGGGAGAAGAAGGTACTGAAGGCGAATCAACTGAAGAAGGTTCCCAAGATTCTTCAGAGTAAGATTATTTTTCTCGAAAATATTCTAATTTTCAATTGTCTCGAGGAGTTCTCGTGCAGGTTTGTAATTAGGGTCAATTGATAATGCTTGTTCCACATCTTCTAAGGCTTGCCCATTTTGTCCTAAACGGTATTGTGCAATCGATCTCAAATAATATGCATCTCTGTAGTTTGATTCTTGCGTAAGAAGAGTAGTTAATACATCGATGGCTAATGTGAATGCTCTTTCTTCAATGAGTGCTTTTGCAGCGAGCGCTTGCTTTTTGGGGTTGTTAGTTTCTGCAATCATTTCATTTACTTTCGATTGAAGGGAACTTACTTGGGTAGAAGTAAGAGGTTTTTTTTCTTCAATAGTTTCACGAGCTTTTTCGAGAAGTATAAGACTGTCTTGTAGATTGCCTTTTGAGATTTCTTGCAGTGCACGAATGAAATACTGTTCGCCGCTTATTGTTTGAGAGGCTTCCAAATATAGTTGTTGAGCGACTTCATAATCCCCGTTTAAAAATGCAATATCACCCTGTTCGACAATTAGATCAAGGTCAGTTGGAGCGAGTGACCTGGCTTCACTCATAAGGTTAAAGGCATCGACATAGCGCTCTTCTGATGTAGCTGTTCGCGAACGATTAATATATTCATCTACTTGTGCAGAGTGTAACTCTTGCTGGATTGAATAAATTCCCCACGAAGCACCAAAAATGATGGCAATAACTATTCCTGATATGAGAGCGGTTTTAGGATGTATGTTCATGATTGTAATTATAGTCTCTCTGGCCACGGGCTGATACTGATACTTTCATCATTTTTTGTGGGAAGGTGTTGGTAGATTTCTTCAGTGATAAATGGCATGAAAGGATGTAAGAGTTTGAGAGAGTTGGTCCATACCGTCATGAGTGTCCACAGCGCTGCCTGAGCAGACTGGGTATCATCTCCGGCAAGCCTATCTTTTGTTTGTTCAATGTATACGCTCGCAAACTCATTCCACATAAAATCATACAGTGCGTCTAGTCCACGAGAGAATTGAAACTTGTCAGCGTTGTCCGCATCATCAATTTCAAAAATGGAAGAGACCTTTGAGAGCACGGTGTTATATTTTTCAATAATACTTTTATCATCTTCAGTTAGTCCTGATGGAGGTTCTGTAGGTAACTCAATATTTTCAGTGTGACCGAGTATAAATCGTGATACATTCCACATCTTTGTTACAAAGTTTCGGCCACCTACGAGTTTTTCATCACCAAGTGGAATGTCGGATGCTGGTGCAATGCCAAACATTAGTGCAAACCGCAGGGCATCAGCGCCGTACGTTTCAACTATCTCTAGGGGGTTAACTACGTTTCCTTTACTTTTACTCATCTTGGCACCTTTGCCGTCAACCACACGAGAGTGCATATGAATCCATTCAAATGGGACTTCGCCAGTTTTATATACACCAAACATGAGCATACGCATAACCCAAAACGCCAAAATGTCCCACATCGTATCAATTACTGTTGTTGGGTAAAACATTTTATAATCATCACTATCTGGGAACCCAAGCGTGGTTAGTGGCCATTGTCCCGACGAGAACCAGGTGTCAAACGTATCGGTTTCTTGGAGGTAGGGGTTTTGTAGGGACGTGGTTTCCGCGCCCGGGGTAGGTGGTTCAGTGACGTAAGGGGTATTAACAGGTGCAACAAGTGATTGTAACCCGTTTCGAATCTCATCTATTGAGTAGTCTTCTTTTATATCGTTATAAACGCCGGTTACGTTTTTGCCATTTTTATCAACAAACGTAACTTCAATGAGTGGGTTTTCTGTGAGGTTATACCACGCTGGGATTCGTGGTCCCCAAACAATCTGCCTGGAAATATTCCAGTCAGGAGCAGTTTCAAGCCAGCGACGAAGGTCTTTATCAAACCGAGTGGGGAACACCTGTACCTCACCGGCATCAAGTTTTTCAATAACCTTTTCAACAATTGATTCAACTTTAATAAACCACTGGGGAACTAAGAGTGGTTCAATAACATTTTTACAGCGGTAGCAAATAGCTACAGAGTGTTCGTAAACTTCTTCTTTTACGAGTGCGCCAACTTCAGTTAGTTTTTCAATCGTTGCTTTACGGGCTTGGCGTGGGAACATACCTTCCAAAAACTCTGGAACGTTTTGCATGTTGCCGGTTCGAGCAATCACACTGATGCGATCCAAACCATGACGCTCACCAATTTCAAAGTCAGTTACATCATGCCCAGGGGTGATTTTTAATGCACCAGTTCCAAAATCCATTTCAACAGCCTCATCTCCAATGATAGGGATTTTTTTATTGATAATAGGTACGGTTGCTGTTTGTCCGATGAGATCCTTGTATCGGTCATCATGTGGGTTAACGGCAATGGCAACGTCAGCATAAATCGTTTCGGGCCGTGTGGTTGCAATGGTAATAGGACCGTAGTTTATGTGCCAGAGTTTTCCAATACTGTCTTTATGATCAACTTCAAGGTTAGAAAATCCTGTTCCACAATGAGTACAGTAGTTAACAAGTCTCTCGTCACGATATACTAACCCGTCATCGTGCATTTGTTTGAACGTTGCGTTAACCGTTTTTAAGATATCGTCCTGAAGCGTGTATTTTTCGCGAGACCAGTCGAGGCTAAATCCTAATCGTTTAAGTTGTGATGTTGCGATTCCACGATTTTTATGAACAAAATCATGAATCATTTTGTACAGAGTCTCGCGGTCAAAATCTAAACGTGACCGACCTTTTTCTGCTAGTTTTTTTTCGAACACAAATTGTGTTTCGATTCCGGCATGATCGGTTCCGGGTAAAAATAATGTTGGGCGTCCTTCCATGCGAGCTTGTCTGACTAAGATATCTTCAACAACGTATAGGGCATGGCCGGCATGTAGGGGAGCGTTGGCGTTTGGTGGGGGGAGAATAATGGTGAATGGTTTTTTTGTGGAGTTGGTATTGGGTTTAAAAAAGTCGTTATCAACCCACCAGGTGGAAAGACGAGGTTCGTATTCTGTGAATTGTGGGAGTTTGTCTAGCTCCATGGGGGTATTGTAACATTTTGTAGGTATGGTGATGGGAGAGAAAAAGACTTTTTAGTCCTTGTAGATAATCTGTTGTGGACCTAGACCTTCAAGGTCTAGGTGGAAATATTATAAGCATGAAAAAAGGCGACTCCGGTGAGGGAGCCGCCTTTGCGTGTGCTGCCGTATCGGGCAGCGTTATTGTTGAAAAAGAAGCCCCCACAATCCTTGGAAGGGGGATCCTGCAACGATAGAAAGGCGCTTGAGGATGAATGCGCCTTCTTCAGGATCACTTTGCCAGGTGGCATTAATCATCCCCGAACCCATCACCTGGTATGTTTGGCCAGGAATTAGGTCAAACCCGGATTTATTCCCTGAGATTGTTTCATATACCAACCCCTCCGGGTTTTCAGAAGAAAGAAACGTTGCCGAGCCTTCAGCCGCAGCTTCAAATACAGCCGGTACACTGAAGTATGGGACGGGGTTGGCGACGTTGAAGGTGGTGTATTCTTTACAGCCTTCACCTTCAAGGTCTCCTCTGAAAACCACCATGTCCTTATGTGGGTTTGTGAGCCCAACGGTGGGAAAACCAGTGCAGTTCGGCTGGACCACAACTGGCTCAGCGGTTGTAAGGATTTCAAACGGTTGGTTGTCGCCGACTGGAAAAACGCAGCCGGTGAAGACGAGTGCGGCAAAAAGAAGGACGATCCAAATCGGAATACGGTTGTGCATGTGCTTTCTCCTTGTGGTTGAAATTGTGACGGTGCTAAAGCGAACCGTCATTATACTTCATACCAAAAGGAGGTTGAGCAGCACACGGGCCACTCAACCTCCAGTTCTCCTACTGATCGAGCACATTGATGAAGCTAATGTGCGTTGGGGTTCCCGGTCCAACAGGTGCCGGTGCTGGGGGGAACGAAATTCCAAAAATATCATCTAACAGTGCCACCTCGTTATGGTGGCGGGCGTGACGTGAGAGGATTCGTGAGATTTGAATAATATCCTCCCCGTCGATTTCAGTGCCTAGGTTCGGGGCCAGATCCCACAGATCCTGGGACTGGTCAACCGATAAGAATTGCAGGAACCATTTAAGGCTGGCTTCCTGTTCCTCGTTCAACTCCAGTCCGAACACTTTGCCCTCGATCGTGAGGGCGTCCATGGCCTGTTTGGCCGTCGGACACAGAGTCTGTGCTGGACAGTCCGTGATCTCCGGCCCGATGAACCGGGAGGAGAGGACCTGCGACCCCGACAGAGGGGCGGGTGCGGTCGCCGTGGCGATGGGGGTCTGTTGGCCCCCGTCGGCCGTCACGGTCCCCACAACCGTAACCTTGATTGTGCTTTCCTGGGCGAAGACTTCCTGCCCAGGGAAAACAACGACGAAAGCGGTGGTCACGATCAGTGCGGCCAGGATCGACAAAATTCGATTTTTCATAGATGCCCCTCCTTCAAGGGTACTTCAGTTGTGGATGGCGTTGTAGAGCCGTTTTGGGCTTGTTTGCCACCCTTGGTTGTTAAGATGCTACTGTTATTAGTATAGCATACTATGGGTCGTGTTTCCGGTTTATTGATTACACCCATGGGCTGGTTGAGGCTTGGTAGCAGTGAGAATGGGATTTTGTGGGTGGGCTTGTAAATAGCTTCACAAAGCCCAAAACTGCCTTGTAGGGATTTTGTTTGAGATTCCGAAGCAAGTTCGGAATGACAGAGGGGAAGAAGG
>PCSU01000072.1 GCA_002771355.1 candidate division WWE3 bacterium CG22_combo_CG10-13_8_21_14_all_39_12
CAATATCCATTAGTAATTCAATATCGAAATCCCTTAGTAACTCGTAATCCCATGAACCGGTGTTTTTATTGAGACGAAGGTTCAACTCTTTCTCTTTTTCGACATCAGGCAGGTCGATGTATACAACCGGTACTTCTAAAAACCCAAGTAGTTTTGCAACGTGAAGGCGAAAATGACCACCAATAACAATATTCTTCCGATTCTTTGCGCCATTTACGATAATTGGATCAACAATCCCGTATTTTGTAATACTTTCAGTTAAGTCTTTGATCGATTCATCCGACCAGCTACGTGGATTATAGGTGGCTCCCACTAATAGGTCGGTATTGACTGTAATGATTCGTATTTTGTTTTTCATAATTTGTCTTAGTCTATAAACACAAAAAAAAGCCCTCTCCACTGCGTTTTCGCAATGTAAAGGACTTCATGAGTCTCGGTGGGCTTTCGTATTTTTCGTCGGAAAGCAACGACTATGTGTTGTGACTATATTATATCACTATTAAGAAACGCTCTCAGTTGGGTTTGGCGTTCAGACGAAAGCTTGCTTAGTATCCTATTGTTAAGTAGTCGTATTTTCCCCATGTACAGCACATATCGAGTTACCCGACGACATGCTGGGTTTGAACACTTTCCAACAATTAATAGAGTATGATAATCTACGCTTGCGTTTAATAAAATAAAGCCACATTTCTCACAATGATATAGTCTTTTGTTTTTACGAAACGCTTCTTCAAGTTCTACAAACTCTTTCTCGTGGTTTGGTGTTATTAATATTTCCACCTTTTAATTATAATAGATTGGAATACTGTGCTTCTCAGATATACAGAGTTGTAAATGTATCCATGTTTCATGTAAGTCGACATTTGGTAGATGACACACATTACCCCGATCCTGTTATTGACACTATTAAATAAATGCAGTATAGTCTCTGTATGTATGTGAAACTAAACGAGATTGCCAATCTTATCTCGGGATATTCATTCCGAAGTGCCCTTAACTCCAGTAAGGAGGGGGTTCGCGTTCTTCAGGCAAAAGACATCAGAGGTAGTGAGATTACAGATACAACTAAAATGTCTTCTATAGAAAAAACTTTCTCAAGTACAAATAGTTATGTACAAGAAAACGACATTCTTTTAACCTCCCGAGGAGCAAGCTTTGGATCATTTCCAGCTGCAATTTTTGTATCAAAAGAAACTGGAGTGATTGCTTCTTCTTCTGTGTATATTCTTAGAATTAAGGATACAACCCTTGTTCTCCCCGACTACATTAGCTACTATTTCAATTCGTTTTATGGTCAAAAGAAGCTAATTGAAATTGCACGAGGTAGCAGGATCAAAAACATTCCGTTAAAGGAGCTTGCTGAAATCACAATACCAATCCCCTCTTTAGAAAAGCAGTGCATTCTGGCTAATTTGAGCCATAATATAATACAACAACGAGAGCTCAACGAGAAAAGAAATATAATTTTAGGTGATTTGTCAGATACAATATTTAGAGAACCACAAACATTATGAACAGAAAATACACGCAAGACGAACTAAATAAAACCCTCTGGGCTGCTGCAGATTCCGCGAGGTCTAATGTAGATGCAGGTGTTTATAAAGACTACGCCCTGACAATACTGTTTTTTAAATACTTAAGCGACTTGAACAAGAGAAAATACGAAGAATACAAAGAACGCTATGGTGAGGACGAAACACGCATCGAAGAAAAGATGAAACTTGATCGCTTTTATCTTCCTCCTAATTCTTCGTTTGATTACATTTACAGCAAAATCGAAGAAGATAATATTGGCGAGGAAATTAATAAGGTTCTTCACCGAATTGAAGACGCCAACAAGGACAAATTAGAAGGTGTCTTTAGTGTAGATTTTAATTCAGAGTCTATTCTTGGCAAACTCCAACAACGAAACAAAATGCTTCGCGACCTTATTCAGGACTTTGCCAAAATTGACCTGTCGGAAGCAGATGACGACATTATTGGAAATTCGTATATGTATATGATTGGGCGATTTGGTGCAGATGCGGGCAAAAAAGCAGGAGAATTTTTTACCGTCAAAAGTGTTGCTCATCTAGTTGCTATGCTGTCAGAGCCAGAAGAGGGCGACAGGATTTGTGATCCAGCATGCGGTTCGGGGGGATTATTGCTTCTCGCTGGGGAAGAGGTTGAAAAGCAAGGATCAGATAACTATGCCTTGTATGGACAGGAATCAACAGGTTCGACATACCAACTGGCACGGATGAATATGTTTTTACATGGAAAAGATTCAGCACGTCTCGAATGGGGAGATACACTGAATAACCCTCAGTTAGTAGAAGATGATCAACTGATGAAGTTTGACAGAGTAATTGCAAATCCGCCTTTTTCGCTTAAGAAGTGGGGTGCTGAGAATGCCGAATCAGATCCTTATAACCGCTTCTGGCGAGGTGTCCCCCCTACTAATAAAGGAGATTACGCTTTCATCAGTCACATGATCGAAACAGCTAAACCCAAGTCAGGTAAAGTCGTCGTTATCGTTCCCCATGGTGTGTTGTTTAGAGGTAGTGTTGAAGGAAAAATCCGTAAGCAGTTATTAGAAGAAAACATCATTGATACAGTGATTGGCTTGCCTGCTGGGCTCTTTCAAACAACTGGTATCCCTGTTGCGATACTTGTAATTGATCGGTCACGTGAAAAGGGTGGGGTAAATGAGAATAAAAAGGATGTACTCTTCATCGAGGCCTCCAAAGAATACAAAGACAAAAAAGCACAGAACGAACTAGCACAAGAAAACATCGACAAAATTTTTACTACCTACAAAGAACGCAAAGACATTGAAAAATTCGCCCGTGTGGTGCAGTTAGACGAGATAAAAGAAAACGACTTTAACCTCAATATAACCCGCTACGTTGATACGTTTGAGGAAGAAGAGCCTGTAGATATTGAGGCCAACCTCAAAGCCCTTGCAGAACTCGAACCTGAACTAGAACGACTAGAAAAACAAATGCGAGAATATTTAAAAGAATTGGGGATTAAGTAACATGTCAGCATTAAACATTTTTACTACATTTATTAGTACTGTAGGTTTTGTAACCACAGTTCTTTCAGTGGTAATCATTCTTACTGCTTTGATTAGTTGGTTTCTCGGAATATATCCCCTATTAAAAAGGTTTGGTCTTGCTCGATGGAAACGTAATATAGCAATCGCAGCAGACGACGATCCGTACAACTCATTAAAGAATGATCTAACAAAGGCTGAAGTATTCCGAGAAAAAAATATTTACCAAATTAAAAAGAACTCATTATCTCAAATCAAAGACTCTTCCTTAGTTTTGATAGATTATCAGTCCTTCAGTGAAGATGAGATTAAGACTATTTTGCGAAACAAGCAAAATAAGGCTGGATTCATTTTTTACTTCCCAGAGTTTGAACCAGCAAATACCATGATTCCCAAAGAGATGTTGATTGAGATAAACAATGAACCTTTTACAACGGTTGTAAATTTTAGGGGTAGGCTTATTAACGATATAGTCGTGACAATGATCAGTACCAGCTATGACTAAAGATACATTCAATGCAAAACTACGTGAATACGCGAAAACCGTATCACCCACTTCTGAAGAAAGAGAGTTAATAAGTGGTGAAGGTGGGATTTATAAATCAATCAATAATACTCTTGATATCAACAATACCTTACAAATAGGGTCATATCCTCGTTTTACAGCAATCACTCCAGTGCACGACCTGGATATTCTATTTGTTGCTGGTTCGTGGCACGATGATTGGAGTTTAGAACAATTTAGCCCCAAAAAAGCAATAGCGGGATTACAAAAGGAATTTGAAAATAGGTACACACCACCTCAGGGATACGCTGTCATAAAACTATCACCTCAGACACATTCTATAACCATAGAGCTTAAAAGCGACAACCATGAGTTCTCTGTAGACATCGTGCCTGCATACTCCTTTTCAAAAAACGAATATGGTGATGATATGTATATGGTCCCAGAAATAGTTCGCGTATCTTCACATACAAAAAGACAAAAAGTGTATAACCAAAAGTATGCAAGATGTGAAAATATCGGCTGGATTAAATCTGACCCGCGTGGGTACATCAAAGTTGCAACGGAAGTTGACCAAAATACCGATTTTCGCAAAACAGTTAAATTTATCAAAACATGGAAGACTAACCTGCAGGAAGAAGATGAAGGCCTTAAGTTGAAGTCGTTCCATCTCGAACAAGTTGTGACGCAGATGTACCAAGCAGATTCGTCACTTACAATCTATGATGCAATTTTTAACTTCTTTTATTATCTACCCGATATTATTAATGTCCCAAATCAAATCCAAGATCGAGCAGACCCTCAGAGTTATATTGATGAATACTTAGATCGTTTCAATGAAGGTCAGAAAAGTAAATTCAAGCAAGCAAGAGATGGATTCCTAATCAAATTGGAAAATCTAGGAGTAGATGACGATGTATCAGATCTAGTCGATATTATTTTCTACAATCGTCCCCAGTCGGAAAGTTTTATGTTTGATAAGGGCATCAAAACATTGGTTGACCCAAATGTATCCATAGTAATTGATGGCATTGTCAGGCCTTTAAAGGGTTTTACTGACGGTTCTTTGCGAAATTCGCTTCCCTTAAAAAAGGGATTGTCACGAGGTGGAGATAAAACTCGGCGAATTGACTTCTCGGTGGTGAGAGATAC
>PCSU01000037.1:0-4322 GCA_002771355.1 candidate division WWE3 bacterium CG22_combo_CG10-13_8_21_14_all_39_12
CAAAAGTTCCTTACATAGAATTATTTTTGTCTTATTTAGCACTTCCATATTTTACTCTGGAATGCCGGATTTCTACGGAGAATACAACGGGAGCGTTCACAATGGCAAGCATCTGTCATATAATGATTCTACTATGGATGTTCAACGGATATTAACAGGAGACCGACCAACGGGCCCGCATCACATTGGCCATTATTTTGGAACGCTTCAAAACCGTGTCAAACTTCAGAATGAAGGCCATGAGATTTTTTTAATTGTAGCTGATTATCAAGTGTTAACAGATAGGATGGAAACTGAGTTGATTGAACAAAATATTTGCGAGATTGTAAGAGGATATATTGCAACTGGAATAGATCCTCAAAAGTCTACAATTTTTGTTCAGTCCCAAATCCCAGAACTTGCTGAACTCACGCTATTATTTTCAATGATAACTTCAATGAATAGAGTCGCGCGTAATCCAACCGTAAAAGAAGAAATTAATGCAATGAATCTTGAGGATACTGTAAGTTTGGGAATGTTTTCATACCCAGTTTCTCAGGCCGCAGATATTTTATTGTTCAATCCTGATTTGGTGCCAGTGGGTGAGGATCAGTTGCCACACGTTGAGTTAACCCGGGAAATAGCACGTAAGTTTAATCGCTTATTTGGAGATGTATTTAAAATCCCCGAAGCAATGCTTAGCGACGTTCCAAGACTTGTGGGACTTGATGGTGATAATAAAATGTCAAAAAGCAGAGGCAATGCTATTTTTCTTAAAGATGATGAGGATACAGTTATGAAAAAAGTAAAATCTGCAGTAACGGATTCAGGTCGTGAAATCGTCTATGACCGGGCTAAAAAACCCAATCTTTCAAATCTTATTGATTTGTATCATTTAGTTTCTGGGAAAACCATTGAAGATATTGTTAATCTCCATAATGGGGACGGGTATGGTGAATTTAAAGAAGCTTTGGGTCAAGAAATTATTACATTTTTTAAACCTTTCCAAGAACGTGTTTTAGCCTACTCAGACAAAGATATTAATAAAATTGCAACTGATGGTACAAAACGTGCTGCCCTTGTAGCAAAAGACATGATGAGTAAAACAAAAAAGGCTATGAAGATTCAGTACGGGTTTTAGTTATTTATGACTCAAAACGAAGTGTTCAAAAATTTCTATGAGGATTATAAGGACATATTCCCTCAGATGGTACATATTTCTGGCGGTCTTCCTGATAGCAAAGGGGAAGGATCAAGTGATGTTGATGTATGGATAAAAACTCAACATTATTTTGATCTTGCTGATAAGTTTCCGAAAGGTACGCATGTTCAGATATCTGCTGGTAAATATGGGTTGTATTCTCTCAATAATTATGCTCGTACCATTGAAGTGTATGCTTCAGATGAGGATCATAATCATGCCCTTGATCACAGGCGAACCGAACTTGAGCTTAACAAACAATATCCCCAGTTAGCAATGATCGCTTTTACGCTTAAAAAAGAATATGTAATTTCAACCGAGGAGGCTTGGGCAAAAGTATTAGATTTAGGCGATGATTATAATGATGCATTAATGGATACCAGTCGTGTTTTAAAAATTGCTAGTCTCATGAATATGAGTGTAAACAATTTGAGTATCTTACTTCCGACTTAAACACACGAGATAATTCTTGTATATCCAGTAGTAATTTCAAGAGCTTGATTATCTGTTAACGATAAGATCGGAGTATCTTGTTCATAAGCATCAGAGAGCATTTCAAGATAGGTTTCTTTATAATTTTGTTTTCCCCAGTGAGGCATGACAAGAACTGAGGTTAAATGAAGTCCATCATATGAATAGAGATCAGCAGCGTGTTCTCGATTGTCAAAAGGAATTTCAAGTGATATGTTAGGGGCTGCAATGACTGCACCTGCACTTGATCCAATATAATCCATACCTTCTGTAACCCTACGAGAGATAAGTGATATGAGATTTTTTTGTTGCAATATTTCTAGGAGGTACAATGGGTTTCCTCCACCGACTACGAGTGTTGAAGTTTTGTTGAGAACATCAATACATTTTTCTTCTGTTAATCCTGCAAAATCGATACGTGTGATCGAAATACCGTTATTTTCAAACGCCTGAATATCAAACTCCATCCATTCTTTTTTTTCATACGGGTTTGCCGCTGTTGTTACGAAAGTTGCTTGAGTAGGAGTACCATGTTCACCCACGACATTTTGTATGTGTGGAGCAAAGTTTCCTGCATTTGAAGCTAAGAGGATATATCGATTTGGCATTATATTTTTGTAACATCTAGGTAGTCTATTCCGCTTGCTAGTGCAGCATTTTTATCAGAATAATTATTCCCAACCATAAGGAATAAATGCTTTGGCAAGTCATTTTTATTAATAAGATCGCTAAATCCTTGTGGGTTAGGTTTTATATAGTTAACCATCTCTCTACCGACAATTGTTTCAAACATCTCAAAAATTTCAAGTGATTTTAGAATAGGGATTATTGTACTGGTGTCGTTATTAGACCACACGTAAAGAGTTTTATTTTGGCTATATACGGATGAAACAAGTTCGATTGTCCCTGTTATAGGAGAGTAGGTTTTACCTTGTTCATTTTCGAATGATTTAACAAAGGAGTCTACATTAGTTTTAAGGGGTTTTCCATATTTTTCAAACATTTCGTTTTGTGTTGTGTGAATATTTTTTGAAGTAAGTGTGGTTGAAAAGGTAGGTTCAAAGGATTTGATTATATTAAAAATTCCAAGATACCATTCAGTCCAGTCAATAGTAAGGGTTGCAATGGTTTCGTCAAAGTCAATAATAATGTGTGATTTTAATGAAATATCCATTGGTGATAGTATATACCATTGTGATAGTCTTAAAGATATGACGTTACAGCAACGTGGGTTTACATTAATAGAGCTTTTAGTTGTTATTGTAATCATTGGTTTGTTGGCTGGAATTGGAATTGCGTCGTTTCAGGGCTCGTTATCTCGTGCTCGGTATTCGCAAGTCATTGCCCATATGACGGAGTTTAAAGATTCTACTAAGCAGTATCAAACGATTTATGGTATTTATCCATATGACCGTCCTCCCGGGGCTGTCACTGTCGCATGGGACCCTCCAAGTGGGTTTCTGATCCCAGATTTTTTAGAATTATTTCCAGAGCCTCCTTGTAGTGGATGGCAGTACGATTTTGATGATTGGATTCACGATACAGCACATAATGTAGATAACGCCAAAATATCAAACGGGAACCCAAATCAAATTGTAAGAGTGACTATTCGTGATTCTGCAGGTGTGAATAGATTCATGTATTGTATTTTCGATGCAAATACAAGCATAACGAATAAATGCACAGAAACTGACGAAGTATTACTAGATATTCGAGATATTGATCCTCCAGTTTTTGATTGTAATTAGTAGATGTACTAGTTACAAACTTATCGTTGTTGTAATCAAAAGTAGGGTATAATTTAACTATGACTCCAGATCTTTTGGAAAATGTGACTCATGCTCTGTACACAACGTTTGATCATAATCAAACTGTTATTGCCTATGTGGCAGCAATTATTGTTTCAGCAGCATTAGCAATTTATAAGCCGAACCGATTTAGTATTTTAATGTTACTGGGTTTTATAATGCTTGGATTTGGATTTGAGTATGACAAACATATTATTGGACCTTTAACTAGACAGACTCTTGCTGCTGTTGTACAAGATCCAGAAGCTCACACACGGGCAACCAAAGTTATAAACATATTTTTTGGAGAAGTTTTACCCATTGTGTTTTATATTACTGGCTGGGGGTTGGTATTTTGGGGAATGATTGTTGGGGTTAAAAATTATCAAACGACATCAGAGAAACCTGTGTAAGAGAATCAAAATTTGGGTAACAAGTAACATATACTTGAATAATATGAAAATCGGAAAAATCTCGGCTTTACTTATTTGGTCTGAAAATTACAAAGCGTTAGCTGATTGGTACAGACAAAAGCTAGATGTTACCGAGATTGAAGAGCTAACACATCCTGAAGATACCGGGTATGGATTTATGGTTGGTGAGTCCTATTTGTGGATTGGTAAACACTCCCAGGTTCATGGCAAAAGCAAAGATCCGTTTCGCATAATGTTTAACATCTCTGTTGATTCGGTTGAGAAAGCTTATCAAGAACTTGTTGCAAAGGATGTCGAGTTTATTGCTAAGCCATTTAAATCCCCAGTGTCAGAAAAATATTTTGCTACGTTTAAGGATCTAGATGGAAATCTTGTTCAGCTGTTTGGGTCTAAGTAGATAATTTAGTTGTCCCAAAGCTCCATGAATAGAATAATTTCAAGGGTTGAATC
>PCSU01000037.1:4338-4480 GCA_002771355.1 candidate division WWE3 bacterium CG22_combo_CG10-13_8_21_14_all_39_12
TTATACGTTGTATGAGGTGCAATGGTAAAAACATCACCAGCTGTAACGTTTGTTGTAGTGTTGTTGACAATAAATGTTCCTGATCCCTTTATGATGTAGTAAATGCGTTCTATATCCTTGGTTGCAACTTCGCCATGTTCAC
>PCSU01000065.1 GCA_002771355.1 candidate division WWE3 bacterium CG22_combo_CG10-13_8_21_14_all_39_12
TTGTCATTAATCCAAACTTACAGCAAGAAAAAGCTAAAGAAGGAGTTATTAAGGGTAATGTCGATAAAATTGGTCAGGCACTGATTGCTTGTGTTTCATCTAATGGTGATCCTGGAACTAATTGTGATACGTTTGACAAGATTGGGGTTATTGATCCGTCCAATAGCCCAGTGGATTCTACATATCAGATCATTCCCCCTGCTGTACTTGGGACCTCAATTCAAGCCTTGGGTACTTATACCCTATCAGATGGTTCTATTTGTTCATTGGGAATCAACATTGACTTGGGTTCATTCAACACAAATCGCACGATGAGTAATTGTCATACAAGCTGGTAACCATGATACATAAATTCAAAAACAAAAAAGGTCTCACATTAATTGAACTTCTTATTGTAGTTGCAATACTTGGAATTCTTGCAGGGCTGGTTCTAGTGGTCCTTGATCCAAGCTACTTTTTTGGTAAAGGCAGGGATTCAAGAAGACGAAGTGATTTTGATTCCGTTAAGGCTGCACTTGAACAGTATTATCTTGATAATGGACGAGAGTATCCAAATGTTACGTATACCAACCTTGCGACTCCCCTAGCACCTTACCTGGATAGTTTTTCACAAGATCCTGGCGCCAGTACGTATGTGTACTCCGTAAGTGCAGTATCGGGAATGGTAAATAAGTGTTACCAACTTTCAGTTACTCTTGAAGAGACGGGTCTTTCTTATGAGACTTGTGGTGGGTCCTTATCATGTCAAAATGCAGCGGGTAATAATTTTTGTGATTAGAGATGAATAATATTAAAAACCAAGACGGAATTTCACTTATTGAAATATTGATTGCTATTGCCCTACTAGTGGTTGTAGGGGCAGCAATGATTCAGTTGGGTGTTGTTGCGCTTTCGACCTCAGATGCGTCACGGTCACGAAGTATTGGTCTTCAACTAGCTGATGAAGCTATTGAGGTTGCCAGAAGCGTTCGTGATGAGGACCCGACTACCTTTTTTGCGCTTACGACTGCTGCACAAGGGAAAAAATACTATTTTCTCGATCAGGGATCGACAACATTTGTGGAGGTTTCGTCAACAAATTGTAATCCTACGAGTTCTCCTCCCCTTGTTCACTCAAGTTGTACGTTATCCAACGTATCTGTTGGTTCGGGGACATCAGATTACTATCGTATAATTACTCTTGATCCTAAAACTGACGATAGATTTGAAGTAACGTCATATGTTTTATGGAACAATAGTGGAGATTTCTCCAATGTGGCAACGGGCACAATCCTCACTCGTTGGAAGTAACATGAATTCTAAAATACATACCCCTCGTGGATTTACGCTTATAGAGCTTCTCATTGGCATTGGTGTTTTATCAATTGTGAGTGGTTTGGCTATTGTAGTTTTTTTAACTACAAGCGCGTCATACGATAAAGCCGATGTTGTTGCGAGGCTAAATAGTGATGGAAATCAAATTATGGAAACTGTTACGCGTGCGATTAGGAATGCAAGAAATGCTTCCGATGTGAGTGGTACAGAATTATTGCTTGAATACGATAAGAGTAGTCAGAATCTTGAGTATGCAAATAATGGCAACTGTACACAGGTTCGATTTCATATTCTCAATGCGTCCATGTACAAGCAGACTCCAGTAGCAGGTAGTTGTGCCGGTGGAGTCTCGTGTGAGTGTGTTAATGCAAATCCAGATTGTGGAGGAGCTACGGCTTGTAAACTAAACAGTGATAATGTTTCTATAGCTAATTTGTCGATCTCAACGGTTGATGGTGGAAATAATCCCGATAGGGTCACGGTTTCTTTTACGCTTACGCAAGATGCTTCGTTAAGTAGTCCAGATGCAAGTCAGCAGAGTCGATTGGATTTTACACGCACCATAACTACTCGAGGTTATTAGATCGTGAGTGCTTGAGTTATGTCCTATTGATTTTGTGCATGAAGAACAATATAGTAGTAACAGTGAAACATTTAAATAATACAGGTCAAACGGTAGTCATTGTTTTGCTTGTTGCGGTTGTAGCTGCAACCATTGCTTTTTCAATAGCAGGAAGTTCACTAAAAAACATAGAGCAAACTGCAACAACTGAAGAAACTAACCGTGCATTTTCAGCGGCTGAGGCAGGTATTGAGGAGGCATTGTATAACCTTGAGCAAACAGGAAGTATTGGAAGTTTAAACAACACTGCCCTTGGAAGTGGAGCCGTTATTAAAGAAGTTAATTCACAGGATCAAGTGAGTTTGGTTTTGGATCGTCTTGAAAAAGATGATGTTGCGCAGGTTGTATTAAATAATACAACAACCCAAATTAAACTAAAGTGGGATACTACTACGGCAATGGTGATAACAGTTATAGATGTAAATAACGGTGTAACCCGATATGCCTCTAAGTGTAGTGTTTATGTTGCACCAACATTTACGTTATTGGGTCCTGTAAGCGGTATGTGTGAACAAAATATTTCAGTGACCCCGGACGATCGTATTGTTCGTATGCGGGCAATGTATGATTCAACAAGTTTATCGGTAACAGCCAATAACGGTACATTACCCGTACAATCTACGGTAATCACCGCTACCGGACAATCTGGTGAGACCGAGCGTACAGTTCAGGTAGAGCGAACCGTTCCTGTTGCACCAGCATTTTTGGATTACGTTTTATTTTCAGCATCAGGTTCCCTTTCAAAATAAGTAATGTAATCAATCTCTCATCTTTTTCTGAATCGTTACTAGTGGTATGCTAAATGGAATGAAACTGCTCAAGATTGGTAGTGTGGTTACTTTTTTGCTTATCATTTGTACCGTTGCCATTTATGCCGGTACTACTCCCCCATCCTCTGTTGTTAGTCTTACGGGAACTGCTGGTCAGGATGGATGGTTTCGTTCAAACATTGATGTAAGTATGACCATTACTGATACTCAAAGTGGTCCAGCTCAGACGACTTATTGGGTAGATTCTAATCCTCCAACTGTTGTAAATCATGATGTTTCACCGATTAATAATTTTAATAACCCCTCGTTTGAGAGTGGGTCTTTTTGGGGAGTAACAGATTGGGATGCTGGGTTTACTGAATGGGCTTTGTACTATACAAGTCGAATTAGCCCACACAATGAGAAAAAATCGATAGCGATTGCTGCACTTGGGTCAGGTGAGTTTTTCCACTGGACAAATGAAAACTATTCTGTTGAATTTCCAGAAGGTGTTGATATTCGAATTAGTGCATTTGTACGAGCAGTTTTGTTTGATTGGAACCGCGCATATTACGAGGTATGGGCCCAGGATGCCTCGGGTAATAATGATACTCTCCTTGGTTCGTCTGCGGACTTTTATGGTGTTACATGGCCTTGGGAAGAGGCTATTGTAGATGTTACCATTCCATCGGGAACAAATTATTTATATGTGAAACTTGGTGGAGAGATTAACCCTGGGGGGATTGTTTACTGGGACGACTTATCTGTAACGTCACTTGGTTCTGGTGAAGCTGTTATTGATTTTAATCAAACTACTGAGGGTAATCATAGTCTTCATTATTTTAGTGTGGATAACAATGGAAATGTTGAGTCGGCGAGGACAACCGCCCTAAAGGTTGATACCGTAATCCCAAATCCGTGGCAGGATTTCTCAACAGAAAATACAGGATGTAACCACTGTTATACCAATGAGGTTCAGGTAAGAGATGCTACAAGTGGTGTTGACGTAAGTACGGGAGAGTATCGGTTTTACACAGAACACCTTGGTTGGTATTGGAGTGATTGGGCAACCGTTGATTCAGTCAAGGTATCGTCAAATGGGCAAACTGCACTAGATGGAGAAACAGACTTTGTTACGCTTACTACTCCTGAAGTTGATTTTGGTGATAGTTCGAGTGGGCCTTTTCGGCTTCAATTTAGAATTTATGATATGGCAGGTAATTTAGGAACAAGTCCAGTGTATGAAATTTTGGCTCCTTGGTTACAGGCAAGTGGGGGTTCTGTTTATTTGGGCGGGGAGATTTCACTTGCTTCACCTCCCATAGGGTTTTCAAACTCGAATGCAGATACTATTGCAGGGCAGACTGTTGAGTCTATTGTAAATAGCTCAGGTTGGTCTGAAAGTTCATATCTTCGCGGCGAAGTTGGAATTTCAACACTTAACCAGTTTTACAGCAGATATGGTGAGATTAAATCATTGGCAGTTGCTCTTCCTACTGGAAAACTTCCCACAGTCAATGGAACGTATATTAACAATGGATCATATACAATTGATGTACAAGCATTACCGGCCGGATTTGAGAGTGCAGATGTATCAAGTATCGTAATTATTGAAGGTGATCTTACAATTACAAAAGATTTTGTGCCAGGAACAAATAATTTTACGGTATTTTTTGTTGAGGGAGATGTGTTTATTGATAAGAATGTTGAGAAAATTGGCGGTGTATATGTAATTGACGGACAGTTTCATTCTGATGCAAGTGGAAAGTCAACAAAGAAACTAACGGTGTACGGGACACTTATTACCCTTGATGGGTATAGCTTTAGTCGTGATCTTGGAGACAATGGTCCCGTTAATAATTTAACTGACCCAGCAGAACAAATAGTTTGGCAACCAGGATTTTTGTTTGACCCAGATATTATTACACTTTTAACGGGGAATAATGATCAGTATATTTGGCAAGAGGTGGAGTAAACTTTAGTTTAAAATATCTGTTCAAAACAACAGTTTGAGGTGAATCCCCTACTCCTGATAAAGTTCATTTGCCTTTTGCAACTCGTCTAAAACTTCTTGAGGGGCGTCAAGTTTATTGAGTTCAGTCATGAGTTCAGTCAAGTGCTCTTTAGATAATGTTGGAAAAGCTGTAATATTTGGTGAAGGGGTAACCTTTTGTTCTTCGGGAGTAGGAATATCAATATGTTCATATTTTGAAAGAGGTGGGAGATTAACTACCCCTAAGGTGGGATCTTTAGGGTTACTCATGTAAGCAGAAGCTATAAAAAAGATGATAACAATAATTAAAGTTACAAAGACCCCAACTACAAAGACAGTAGTTTTGGGGTTGTAGACCGTCAAAACTCCTGATTCTCTTGACATTAAAATCAGTATACCATAGACTAATTATGTAGTTATTAGTGAGCGTTTAAGGCACGTACCTTTAGCGATCCTGTAACAATTTATATATAAAATGGCAATTCAAGAAGATCATATCGGTTTAGATATTGGTTCAAATTCAATAAAGGTTGTTGAACTAGGTCGTCAAGACGGCAGGTTTGCCCTTAAAGCTTTTGGCTACCACCCTGCCCCTGTGGGAGCTATATTTTCAGAAGGTGAACTAGACCAAAGGGAATTAAGTAAACTTATAAAACAGGCAATTGATGAAAGCGAAGTTAAATCTAGAAACGTTATTACGGCATTTCCTGAAAGTATGGTGTTTACCCGGGTTATTGAAGTCCCTGCCGTTTCAGAAGGTGAGCTTGCAAATGCAATCGAGTGGCAGGCAGAACAATATATACCAATGCCCCTATCAGAAATTCGGTTGAGTTGGATGGTTTTGGACAAAGATATTTTAGAAAAAGCGCAAAAGTCTAAAGATCTTAAAAAACCAAAGATCAAAATATTACTTGTCGCTGCGCCAAGTGCTTTAATCCAACGTTATATTAGTACCCTAAAGGATGCTGGTTTGAAACCCCTTGCTTTTGAAACAGAAATTGTTGCCCTTACTCGCGCTTTATCAAAAGCATCAGAAGGTCCAACGCCAACAACATTACACATGTCAATTGGGGCGAGTACGACGGATTTATCCGTGGTAAAAGGAGGCACTATTCAGTTTACTCGAAGTATTGGGACTGGTGGAACCGCAATAGCCCGTGCGATCTCTCAAGAGTTGGGTTTTGATATGCAGCAAGCAGATGAGTATAAAAAAGCATATGGTTTAATGGAAGATCAGCTTGAAGGAAAGATTGTACAGGTTATAAAGCCAGTATTTGATGTGATTGTTAATGAGGTGGAAAGAGCAATCATGTTTTACCAAACCCATAACCCAGGAGATTTAGTGAAAAGAGTGGTATTAACTGGTGGGTCGTCTCAAATGCCAGGTCTTGTGGTGTTTTTGGCTAATGCGTTGGGACTTGAAGTACAGGTTGGTAATCCATGGGAAGGTATTATTATCCCAGAAAAGCTTAAATCAAAGATTGATCAGGTTGAGAATCAGGTCATCTACTCAGTTGCTGTTGGACTTGCAATGAGAGAGGAAGAATAACATGCCTATTAATCTACTGCCCCAAGATTTACAAAAACAACAGGAGAGCAATCAGCAACAATTTGTTGCAAATATTGTATCGGTAGTATTACTGGTTATTTTATTTGCCTCTGTTGGGATTATTTTCTCATTTCGTGTTTTTGTAACTCGTGATTACGTTGATGTGAATAGTAATCTTGATGAAGTTCGTCAGCAGGTCACTGCTCAAGAAGCTATTGAAGGAACGTTAAAAGCAATTCATTTAAAAACCGAAAAACTTACAGAGATATTTGATAAAAACTACCCCTACGGTAAGACGTTTGAAATGATTGATGCCAACAAATCTGATTCAATTGTTTTTACCACTGTTTCAGTAGAAAACCAAGATTCTATTAGTATTGAAGGATCTACAAGTTCACTTCCTGATCTTGCGGTGTTTATGAAATTTCTAGATAAAGAATCTCCTGATTATAAGGGGGTTGAGCTTACAAAACTAAATTTCAATGATCAAGATTTTACGTATTTGTTTAGTATTCACTTTGATTATGTTCCTGCAACTACAGGCTCAGTAGGCAGTTTAAGTGCAGAAAAAGGATAAATAACTATGAGAGTCTCTTTACTACCAAAACAATTAGATATAATAAAAGTTTGGATACTTCCAGTGATTAGTCTTATTTCGTTGGTTTTTGCTGGGTTTTTTGTTATAAAGCCTTGGTTGTCTGATATTGCTGAAAAACAAGGGTCAACTATTGATAATCATGCCGAGCTTGCTACGCTTATTTCAAAACTTGAGATACTTAATAAACAGGATCCAAATACGCTTAAGGATTATCTTATTAAATTGACGTTAGCTGTTCCACAAAAATCATCCCCTCCAATTATTTTAGCTACTGTTGAACAGGCAGTAAATGAAGCAGGCCTTGTAATTGATAATATCAATTTTGGTGGATTGAGTGACGTTTCTCAATCAACGGTATCTGAACTTGGACAAGATCAAAGTCAGCAAGCTACTAACCCTATTAATACAGCTTCTGTGTCACAATCTGGCGCGGGTGAGGAGATTATTACTGGTGGTAAAGTTGACGTTCAGTTTAGTGCAAGTGGGGATTATTACCAGATGGTTCAGTTCCTAAATATTGTAAATAGAATCAATCCAATGATTCTTGGGGTTGATTTTTCGGTGTCTTTAGGATCATCATCTAGTACTTCTTCTGATGGTACACTGACACAGACTGCCCCAACAAACACGTTCTCGTACAGTGGTATTGCACCATATCAAGGTTTGCCAACAGACTTGGGTGGACTAACGACCGACGTACAACCATTATCTGGGAAAGAAATTGATATTATTGATGAACTATCGACTTTTTCAACATATTTTGAGGTAAAGTCGGAAGTAGAAGAAATTCAAAGTTATAAGACCGGTAAAGATAATCCTTTTTAGCTAAACAATATTCTACCGTTATTCTTTATTTAGAACTTCAGCAATTTCATTTTGTTCATCTGTTGTTTCAGCATTTTCGGGCATTTCATCGGTAGATTTGATTACTAAGTTGATTCGTTCTCCAGTTTGCATAGCCTTTACCTTTAGTAATTCTCTAAGAGCATGCACAGTTTTTCCACCTTTTCCAATTGCAAGCCCAGTATCTTCAGGATGAGTGTACATTGATAGTTCTATATTATTGTCCTGATCTTTGTCTTCAACTATGACTATGTCGTCGGGATGGGGAAGGATTTGCTTTGCCAGGTGAGATAAGAGGGCTTTCATAATTATGCGTTTTTCTTGACGAGTCTTACTATTGTTGTAGAAGGTTTAGCACCCTGACCCAACCAGTGGTCATACCTATCTTTTTTGATTACAAATTCTTTGTCATTAAGTGGAGAATAATGCCCAATAATTTCAATGAACTTACCGTCACGAGGATTACGTGAATCAGCAATTACTACCCTGTATGCAGGGAGTTTAGTTCTTCCGGTTCGTTGTAGTCGTATTCTAACCATGGGTTTAAAGGGTATTATACTATCTAAATGGAAAATATCCAAATATTATTCTTGTTTAGATTTTTCTAAAGCAATTAATGCGCATTGAGCAGCGTTTAATTCAGCTTTTTGTTTGCTACTCCCCTCGCCTTTTGAGATAACATTATTATTGAGATATACAGCAACAGTAAAGGTTTTATCATGATCTGGTCCATCTTCAGAAATAACCTTGTAGTCAGGAGTTACCCCATATTCAGCTTGAGAGTTTTCTTGAAGTTTTGATTTAGGGTCTTTGTAAAGTTCATTCTCAATTATTTCTTGAAGTTTATTGAGAACGTTTTGATGAATAAACTCTTTGGCAGCGTCATATCCCTGGTCTAAATATATTGCTCCAATTACCGATTCAAATGTGTTTGCTAAAAGGTATTCAGATTCACGCCCACCACCATCCTCTTCACCTTTGCTTAATAAAAGATAGTTGCCCAGGTTATTTTGCTTGGCACTTACAGCGAGTGATTGTGTATTTACCAGTGAGCTTCTATAATTTGTAAGCATTCCCTCAGGTTCTGAAGGATAGGTGAGGAATAAATACTCACTTACTACAAGTTCTAGGCAAGCGTCTCCTAAAAACTCTAACCGTTCATTCGACGGAAGGGTAAATGATCTATTCTCGTTTAAATAAGATCTGTGGACAAATGCATTGAGGATTAATTCCTTATTTTCAAAGGTTAGGCCAATTTGTTCTTCAATTTTTTCAATTACTGTTGAATCCATGTTTTATTTGATGGATCCAAAAACCAGAAATGATCAGTTGCAGTTCATGTAAAGATAAACTGCTTGTGCTCATCGGTTCTGTCTTTTGGATTCTTTTGTCATTATACGTTATTTAAGGTATCTAATTTAGTTGCTTCAATAATATCGTTATTATCAGATACCACATCGGATTTCTCAGTTTTTTCAATAACAGGTACCTCAGGTACATATTTTTTTACTACAGTTCCCAAAACTCCATTAACAAATTTTGAACTATTAGCACCACCAAACTCTTTTGCTAACTCTACCGCCTCATCAATTGCTACCTTTGTTGGGGTTGCAGGGTAGTAAATAAGTTCGTAAATGGCTATTCTAAGTATTGAGGCATCTACGCGCGCAATTTGGTTTATTGGCCACTCAGGGGCACTTTCTTCGATTATTCCGTTGAGCTTTGTTTTAACAGTCGGGATATTATCAATAAGGACAGAGTATAAGTCATTACTATGTGGTGCGGAAAGATCTTCATCGTCAAAAATATGACTTTCTAGCGGTTGAATAGCCTTATCTTCGTGGAAAGACCACGAGAATAGAGTTTGAAGAGCTCGTCTTCGTGCTTGATGGCGTGGGTCTGTTTTCTTTTTCAAGGTTTTAACAAACGTAGCAATGCTAGGTTACCCTTACGTTACTACGTGGTAACTGAACGTACCTGCGTCTTTTTATTAATTACTTGTCGACCACGGTACTTCCCGCAGGATTTACATACTCTATGTGGCAAAGCTGCCGCACCACAATCGGGACAGATTACCGTCTTTACTGTTGGAGCGGATGCTTCCCATGCACTGTGCTTTTGGCGACTTCGAGTTAACGATGGTTTTTTCTTTGGAACTGCTCCCATGACTGATATTATACCTTATGAAATCAAAGAATTCTCGTATTAATTAGTTGCCCCGTATAAACCACGAATTGTGTTACACTTACGCCATGGGACGGCCACCATCTCCATTCGATCACATTAAGTTTCGTCGAGCAGTCGGATATTTAGCAATTGGTCTAATTCCCTATGCTCTAATTACCATGTTGGATAACGTCATTCTGTCTGATATTGTAACCTTGATATGGATCCATGGCACCATGTTGTGGTGGGGAAGAGAACAGATTGTGGGGACAGGCTTAAATATTAACCATCTCTTTGGTTCATTTAAATGGTCGTCAGTAGTGTTAGTTATTGGAATTACCGTTCTTATGATTGTAATGTCATATGGTGTAATTTTACTGTACTATTTTGGGTTAATTACCCTATTTGGTAATACTTTTTTGGGTATTATAAATACCAATGCTGTAGGTAGTCAGGTGGGGGTTGTGTTAGGAATAGTTCTTATTCCATATATTGAGGAGTTTTTTTTTAGAGGTGTATTAATGCAAACACTGGTCTCACGGCTTGGTTTTACAAAAGGCATTATTTTATCGTCTTTAGTTTTTGGTTTTGCCCATTTTGAATTTATCTCAGCTACAATTTTTGGAATTGTTCTAGCCATTTTATATATTAAATTCAAGAGTTTATGGGTTCCTATTGCTGTGCATACGTTAAACAATGCAATAGCATTTCTTCCATCATTACTATTTTCAAGTGTTGATGACGTAAGTTCTAGCGATCTTGTGGCATCAGAAACTTTATGGATCGGACTTTTCCTTGTAGGGATTACACTTCCTTTTGTTGTTTTTCTTTTGCGTAGATGGTGGCCTCAAAGTGGTGAATTACTTCCGCTTGTTTATAATGCTTCCAATGGTTGATTCAAATTTTGAGTCCTACTATGCATCAAAGCTAGATCCATATTGTAATTCAAAGGATTGTATTGTGTCATTAAAAAAGCACAATATTCCTGTACTACTTGTCTTATCAAAACATACGGCTCAGGTTAAAGCATTATGGAACTTCCAAGGATTAGACTATTTACCGTTGGAGTGGTATCCGCATGCAGTTACGTGGCCCAAAGCGTTGCCTTTTGGTGAAAAGTTACCAGGTTTTGACGAAGGATTTATTTACCCACTCAATGCCTCATCGATTCTTCCTCCACTTACTCTTGGGGTAACACCAGGTGAGATTGTTTTAGATGGGGCCTCAGCTCCAGGCGGGAAGACATTAGTTTTGTGGCAACAAATGATGAATGAAGGATTGTTGGTAGCCAACGATATGTCATATGTACGTCTTATGCGTCAAAAGAATTTGATGAATGCTCGTGGAATTGAAAATGTTGTTTTTGAGTCCCAGCCACTTGAAACACTTTACAAAAAATACCCAGAAACATTTGATGCAATTTTACTTGATGCTCCGTGTAGCTCAGAAAAACATGTATTAGCGAAACCCGAAGAACTTACAAAATGGACACCTCAAAGGATAAAGAACTTAGCTAAGCGGCAGATCCAACTATTTGATGGTGCGATTAAGGCACTTCGCATAGGAGGGAGAATTGTGTATTCAACGTGTGCATTGCTTGCCGACGAGAATGAGGATATTGTATCCAACATTTTAGCAATGCATCCTGAATTACAACTTGAGTCATGGGAACTTGATGACGTTCCCGGTATGCAAGGCTTTGAGGTTATAGGTAACTCATTTGATCCGAAAAATGTAAGGCGTATTTTACCCCATATTGAAAAACATATGGATCCCATGTTTATAGCTAAATTTGTAAAAAACTAGGTGCGAATTACCTTTAAGAAATTTCTGGAGTTATATCATCAATTCGGGGTTTAATAAAACTTATATATGTTGCACCAAATCTTCTGGTATCGGTTTCGACAAGTTTTTTTCCTAACAATTCTCTATCGTGGGCTGTCTCTAATACAATGCCTTTTCCGTGGAGGTAAATTAAAAACCCATGGTCATGAAGCCATTTAGGAATCATTAAAAGTACATCTCGTGGACGTTCGACATAAGGTGGATCCAAAAAAATGATATCGTATTTTTGAAATGTTTCTCTATTAATGAATGTACGTGCATCTTCCTCAAATACATCTGCTTTATCTTGAATTTTTACGTTTTGAATATTTCTACGGATTGCAGAGGCAACTTGTTTTTCTTTCTCTACAAAATCACAATGTTTTGCTCCCCTACTGAGAGCTTCTATCCCTAATACTCCGGTTCCAGCGTATAGGTCAAGAATTAATGTATTGTTTATGTCCCCTAGAATATTAAAAATTGATTCTCTGACAACTTCTTGAGAAGGCCTAAGATCTAAAGCATGAGGTACTTCTATTGAATATCCTCTGGCAATGCCTCCTGTAATTCTCATGATTAACTGAATAATACACTTAATAATGGTACAAAGACCATACTAAGCGCAACTATAAATGAAATTATAAGCCAAAGTTTTTGGTGTTTTCTAAGAAATTTCATAATTATTTCTGTTTATATTATACCTAATCATGTTACAATTGGAACGTACAGTTACCTTGAAACAATATTTTATGAAAAACCCTTTCACTCGGCGCAAAATTAAACGTTGGCTCGTGGGAAATCGTCGAAGTCCCCATGCCTACACTGCTCGCAAACGAAAAGTGCGCCTGTTGTCGTTATTGGTAGGAATTACACTGTTTATCATATTTTTAGGAGCAACGGGTTCAGTTGCGGTCATTGCAATATTTTCAAAAGATTTACCATCTCCTGATAAGTTAAGTGACCGTGATATTCCACAATCAACAAAGATTTATTCAAATGATGGTGTTTTGCTTTATGAAATTTTTGGTGATGAGCGCAGGACACTGGTAACACTAGAAGATATTCCCGAAGAATTAAAGCAGGCAACAATCGCAGTTGAGGACAGTGAGTTTTACAGTCATCCTGGTTTCGATGTGATGGGAATACTTCGGGCAGCATCAGTGATTGTTCAGGGAGAAGGAGTTCAAGGAGGCTCTACCCTAACACAACAGGTAGTAAAAAATACTCTTCTTACGCCCGAACGAACCATTGCCCGAAAGATTAAAGAATTTATTTTATCTATTGAGCTAGAACGCAAATACTCCAAAGACGAAATACTTCAGATGTATTTTAATGAATCTCCATATGGTGGTCAGGCATGGGGTGTAGGTGCAGCATCAGAGATGTATTTTGGAAAACACGTAAGGGATCTTTCTCTTGCAGAATCAACATATATTGCTGGGTTGCCACAGGGTCCAAGTCTTTACTCCCCTTGTGGTGCTTATCCTGAAAATGCTGTGGTAAGGCAAGAGATGGTCTTAAATGCCATGATAAAAAATGGTTATTTAACAGAAGAACAAAAAACAGAAGTTCTTGATACTAAGTTGTCAGTTTTATGTACCGGATACGGGCAAGATAGCATCAAAGCACCACATTTTGTAATGTATGTAAAAAGTATTTTGACTCAAATGTTTGGCGAAAAAATGGTTGAACAGGGTGGATTGCGTGTTACAACTTCTCTAGACTGGTCGACTCAACAAATTGCTCAAGAAGAGGTTGAAAAACAGATTGCAAATCTTGCAGCCGCTCATGCAAATGCTTCAAATGCTGGTGTGATTTCTACAGACCCAAAAACAGGTGAAATTCTTGCTATGGTAGGAAGTGTAGATTATTTTGACCAGGAACATGATGGAAATGTAAATGTAATTTTATCTGAGCGGCAACCGGGTTCTTCAATTAAACCACTTGTTTATCTTACGGCTTTTACATTGGGGTACTCCCCTGCTACGTTTGTATCTGATATTAGAACTTGTTTTCCTGGTGGGGCTGGTCAACCTGACTACTGTCCCGTTAACTGGGATGGGAAGTATTGGGGTCCTATGGATATTCGAACGGCATTATCAAACTCGAGAAATATTCCTGCGGTAAAAACACTTCAGGCTGTGGGAATGCAAAATATGATAGATTTGGCTCATCAGCTAGGAATAACAACACTTAATGATCTTGATCGATATGGACTCTCATTAGCTCTTGGTGGTGGGGAGGTACGACCATTAGATATGGCTCAAGTTTTTAGTGTTTTTGCAAATATGGGTGAAAAGGTTCCACTCAAAGCAATTTTGCATGTTGAAGATTCTAATGGAACAGTTTTGTTTGAAAATACAGTATCTGCACAACGGATTGTTGATCCAGGATATGTTTATTTACTTAATGATGTTTTGTCTGATAGTAGTGAGCGAAAGCGTACGTTTGGTAATTCGTTTGAGATCGGGAGAACTATTGCTACTAAGACAGGAACAACAAATGACAATAAAGACGCATGGACTGTTGGGTACACTCCAGATTTTGTGACAGTTGTATGGGTCGGAAACTTTGATAACGAACCAATGAACGGTATTCAAGGCTCAACAGGTGCTACCCCAATTATGAAAGGAGTGGTAACTCGTGCATTGCAAGGGGTGCCAAGTAAGAGCTGGGATCGCCCTGAAAATGTTTCTGTTAGAAGAGTTGATTCTTTGTCTGGACTCATACCTCAAGAGGGTAGAACGTTCCCAACAAATGAAGATATATTTTTCAAAGGTACTGAACCAACCCAGATAGATGATTTCCATGTTGTCGCTCAAGTGTGCACGGCAGATAATAATAAGCTTGCAACTGATTTCCATAAAGATAAAGGTCTTTCGGCGGAGCGTACATTTACTGTGCTTAAGGAAATAAGTAGCAATTGGCAACCATTTACAAACGAATGGATGGATGGCTTACGCAGTGATGGATACGGCGCACCCCCTACAGAATATTGTGATATTACTATTGAAGGAAAACCAGCCGATGGTCCGGTATTAGAGGTTTCAACGCCTCAGGATTCTTCAACGGTTACATTGGAAAGCGGTACAGCAACCATACCGGTACATGTTACTGCTTATACCTCGGAGCGTATTACAAAGGTTGATTTTTATTGGGACGCTGTTTTGCTTGGAACCGTTACGAGTGAACCATATACATATAATATAGACCTCTCGTCCTTGTCTAGCGAAGCACGATCAAACGGATCACATCAGATTACTGTTCATGGATTTGATAGTACTGGTTCAACTTCAAGTGTGTACGTTACTGTTAATTTAAAAGGTAATACAGCTGTAAAACCAAGTGTAAGTCCTAGTGTAACCAAAACGCCGTAGTAAACGCTACACTAATTTAGTGGTAGCTAGAAAGACCATTATCTTCAAGTTTATTGAGATATTCTTTTAGTTTACCGTTATCGTCTTTATTAAAAATTGCTACAACATCTTTGGTACAAACAACAACCATTCCATTAAGATCTATTGTTGAGATTAATTTTGTGTCATCATAGTTGTAGATAAGGCAATCTTTAGATCCAAGATCAACAACATGTCCTTGGATAACGTTTTCATCATTGTTAGTTTCAAGGGTTTCCTTAAGAGCAACCCATTCTCCAACATCACTCCATCCCATATCCACATTCACTACAAGCGCTTCATCGGGTGAAAGATTTTCTGAAAATATATAATCAAACCCTATTTTTTCTACATTTTTATAACGTAATTTGCTGTGGTCATCAAAATTATTGGTTGCAATTGCGTTTATCTCTTCATACATTTCGGGTGCAAATGTTTTGTATTTTTCGACAATTTGTCTTCCTGTTGCAACGAAATACGCAGGGTTCCAAGAATAATCTCCAGACTGTACATATTCTTTTGCAACCTCTGCTGAGGGTTTCTCAACAAAACGTATGAATTCACACAGCATGAGTTCGGTTTTGGAATCTAAACTTTTGATTTTTTTGCCGTATTTAATATAACCTCTATGGGGCGAAGGGAATCGAGGAGGAACTCCCATAATTACAGCTTTTCCTTCTGATAGAACAAGCTTTTCTGCTTCAACAAGAGCTTTTACAAAAACTTCTGGTTTTTTTATAAAGTGGTCACTCCATTGTATGGAAATTACTTCATCTAGATTATGTCTAGCTATGTATAAAACTGCATACAATGCTGCAGGACCATTATCCCTCATTTCTGGTTCAAAGATAAAATTTTCTGAAGGCATTTCTGGGAGCAGATTCTGAACTTCACCGTTATACTGTTCTCCTGTGCTCAAATAGATATCTTGAGGGTTAAAACCCAAACGAAGATAATCATATTTAAGACCGATGAGTGGTTTATCGCCAATCACTGATAGGAATTGTTTTGGAGATTGTTTACGACTGGCAGGCCAGAAACGTTTACCTGTTCCCCCTGCGAACATGATTATCTTCATGGTACGTTTAAGTATATGTTTTTTATGCGAAAATGTCTAAGTGGTGTTCACTAAAAGGGGATCCTGGCTGTTGTTAGCGAATTGTTGCACCGAAGGTGTCAACTAGTGTTTGTGAGATTTGTTCACGAATAGGTGTGACTTCACTATCGGAGAGGCTTTTTTCTAGGTGACTAAATGTAATGCGGACTGTAACCGATGTTGTTTTATTTTTTTTCATTGCCTCACTTTGAAACCTGTCGGTAATGGTGATTGAAGCTGAAATATCTTCATCAAAAATATTAGCTTGTTCAATAATTTCGTTTATAACATCTCCCACTGGTTGGTCTTCAGAAATTATAAATGACAGATCCTGCATTGTTGGCATACTAACAGGAATAGGAATAAAGGTCTTTGGCTCTTCGAGTGAATACAGCATTTCAACATCAATTTCGTATGTGTATGCATATCCACTAGTGCCGTTAAGATCTAACATAAAAGGTATGGTATTAACCAGTTCGTTAGTGATGTTGAGTTGTTCTAAGAATGAGCGCCACAGACTTTTTGTAAAGAGAAGCGTTTCTTCTTGAGTTTTTGTTTGTGAATAATATGATATGCAGAGTAGTTTTGGTTCTTCTGGAAGACTTTGTGGATGAGGAATTGTTACTCTTCCAATTTCAAAAAGTGAAAAATCTGAAAAACGTTTTGCATTTTCTTTAGTAATGGTAGCAATACTTGGTATTAAGGAAGTTCTTACATAGGCCATTTCTGGGGCAAGTGGATTTGCTATGTGAACCTTATCAGGAGTAAACCTTTGTTCTACGTTCATAGAACCATTATCAATATTACTTACCTGTCCTGCGGAATTAGAATCAACAAACGTATATGAAAGGACTTCCGATAGTCCAAGACGTGCAAGTAGTTCTCTTATGCGGAAAGAAAATTCCCACTCTTCATTTCGTGGTGCTGGCGTGGAGATTCGTTCGGGAAGTGTCGGAACAGTATTGTTGTAGTCATATACTCTACCAATTTCTTCATAGAGGTCTTCGGCAATAGAAACATCATTACGAATAGAAGGAATGGTTATTTCAAGTTCGTCCTTTTTTTGTACCGTTTCAAAACCTAAAGCCAAGAGACGCTCAACAATATCTTTGTCAGACCTACCGGGAGTATTTAAGTAATATTTTATCGTTTCTAAAGAAAGTTTAACGGTATCTTTGGTTTTAATTGGGCGTGGAAATTCATCGCGAATTCCTTGTTGTTTGTCTGCAGGGGTTCCTGTGATAAGCGTAATGGCCTCATTCATTGCTTCAATTGCAACACAAGGATTAAGTCCCTTCTCAAAGCGTAACGAGGCGTCAGACCTAATTCCATGTCGTCGGCTTGTAGCACGCACTGTATACATATCAAAATGTGCAGATTCCAATACAATGTTTGTTGTTGTTTCATCAATCTGGGCTACCTTGCCACCTTTTATTCCGGCTAGAGCAATTGGTTTCCCCCCACTATCAATTACAAGATCCTTAGAAGTTAGGGTAAGTTTAGTGTCGTCTAAGAGAGTTATAGACTCATTTTCTTTTGCAAAACGAACAGAGATGTTTTGTGACGGTAGTTTGTCACGGTCAAAGACGTGCATGGGCTGAGCGTATTTTTGCATAATATAGTTTGTTACATCGATAAGATAATTAATTGATCGTTGATCAAGTGATGACAAGGTATCTATAAGCCACGCTGGGCTTTGTACAACTGATGTATTTTCAATTACTGCACCAACATACCTTCGTGAATGTGGAGCAGGAACATCAATTGAAATTGATAGTTCAGGTTTTGTAACAAGGGTACCAATTGTAGGGTGCTCAGAAGGAACTGACGGTAAATAAGGCTTGTTATAAACAGCTGCGACTTCCCTACCCCAACCAAGATGACCAAAAAGGTCTGAGCGGTGGTTTAAAGCTTTATTCTCAACCTCCAATATATAATCTTCACCCGATGCGGATACTGATTCAATTTCTGCGATTGAGCGTGACAATGATTCCGCAACCTCCTGTGGGGTCTTTGTTAACGATGGAACAATTTGTTTGAGCCAGTTATACGATATTTTCATGATTAAAATTGTTTCAAAAAACGTAAGTCTCCACTATGGAACCACCGAATATCATTAATTCCGTAGCGAAGCATTGCTAATCTGTCGGTACCAATTGCCCACGCAAATCCGTTGTAAACCTTTGCATCAATTCCTGCTGATGTTAGTACGTTTGGATGAATCATGCCTGCTGGTATAAGCTCAAGCCATGAATCTGAGTCAGGTGTTTTTGCCAATATTTCAATTCCAGGTTCAACAAAAGGGAAAAAAGTTGTTAAAACTTTAAACTCTAGCCCAAGTTCGTACGTGTCTGAAATGCGTTTGCCAACCGCCATAAGAGTACCAATAAGATCACTTACCCTAACGTTTTTATTAACATACATTCCTTCAAGTTGATAAAAGGTAGCTTCATGGGTTGCATCAAGTTTTTCATTTCTAAAACAACGGCCCGGGATAACTGCTGCGATGGGGGTATGTGTCAACGAATCTTTTCTAGATGTAAGGATGCTATTTTGCATTGAACTGGTATGAGGAATGGGAATGTATCCATCATCAAGATAAAAGGTATCCATAATGTCACGCGCTGGATGATTTTCCGGGAAATTAAGGTTAGTGAAAACCGCTTGCTCGTCATTAACAAGTCTAGCTTCAATTGTTTCAAAACCCATTCGAGCAAAAATATTGGTTAGCTCATGATAGGTTTGGCTGACAGGGTGAATATGTCCAATGGGAAGTGATGATCCGGGGATTGATGTATCAATGCTACTCATAGTTTATATTATTATACCCTATCAAAAATTACCGTAAAACTAAATATTGTAAATAAGTGAGGTAAAGGAATCGAGACGAATGGTTGTTAGAATAAAAACCCCAGCAACAGTTTTAAGACGACGTATGCAGTAGGGATAATGAGAGCAGGCGCAATGTACTTTGGAGCGAATAATCTTCCGAGTATATAAATAAGATCTGGACGGTATCGGTATTCAAGGTAGGCAAATAGAAATTCTGTTATGACAAACGCGAGAATAAAATCTTTAAGAATGTCGCCCATCAAATTATTGTACCTCGTCTACAATCTTTTTAAAAGTCTTCTCGTCATATTGAGCAATTTCACTTAATACTTTTCGATTCAAAACCATTTCGTTCTTTCGCATGTTGTGAATAAATGTTGAGTAATTTGTTGTAGTTTCTGACAATGCAGCACTAATACGGGTGATCCAGAGACGTTTCATATCTCGTTTTTTAAGTTTTCGGCCAACATAGGCATGCATTAATGCATGCATGAGTCCTTCTTTTGCACCTTTGATTGTGCGACCACGGAATCCACCAAAACCCTTGGCTTGGGTTCTCAGTTTGTTGTGCCTGGCTCTTCTTGTTGTTCCTGCTTTTACGCGTGCCATTGTTTATTTTTTTACTGATTTAGAAGTTGTTTTTGTTGACTTAGGAGTTTTTGATGCCCCTTTTGTACCTGGTACCATTTGTTTTACAACTTTTTTGTGAACTGATGCTAGTTCAACTGGCCTACGAGTTTTGGTAAGTGATGTTTTAGTTGCTTTTACCCGTGCCCCGAGTACTCGTTTTCTACGCATTATCTTACCACTCCCTGTTACGTGGATTCTTTTTGTAGCTCCCTTGTGTGTTCTCATTTTTGGCATAAGTTATTTTGGTTTAATATATGCTATTAACAGTTTACCTTCCATCTTAGGTTCACGTTCAAATTCACCTGAATCACCAATTTCTGTCATAACGGCGTCTATCTTATCATACCCAAGCTGTTTATGGGTAATAATTCTTCCATAAAATGGAATTATTATTTTAATGTTACTTCCCTTATCTAAAAACCCTTTAATGCGCTTGGCTCGTACCATAAGGTCATTGTCGTCAATATTCGGTTTAAACCTAAACTGTTTCATCTCCCCTCCTTGACGTTGTTTTTTCTTTAATTGTGACTGAACCTTCTGTTGTTCGTAAACGTATTTATCATACTCAATAATACGTACAACGGGAGGATTAGCCTTTGGAGCAACCAAAACAAGATCAAGTTCTAAATCATTGGCTCTTTTTTGAGCTTCTTCGCGTGACAATACACCAAGGTTTTCACCCTGTTGGTCAATAACTCGAAATTCGCTACCGAATATTTTCTCGTTTTTTGGAAAAGAAATTCTTGTTTGTTTATATCTCCTCACGTTACGAAGCGTATTGTAGCAGAATAATTCAATTTTAACAATGAATTATAAGCGGATGTAGCGACGAAGTGATAATGTCCTGTTTAGGCGAAGTAGAAATGTCCTCAATTAGAATAAGGTAGTACACGA
>PCSU01000080.1 GCA_002771355.1 candidate division WWE3 bacterium CG22_combo_CG10-13_8_21_14_all_39_12
ATGATTGTGAAGAATAGTTATTGAGGGTTGATGAAAGCGGCTTTAATAAGTCATTCTCACCAACCCACAAATATCGGGTTGAAGAATTTGTAATAATTTTCAACATTGTGGGATTTTAGGTATAAGAGAGGATTTTAATATTTATAGAGAATCAACAATCTGGCATGCGCCAAAATACCCAAGTGATAGAAGTTTTTTGTCACGGGTTATAAATAGGTCAGCATGTGCATCTATAGCAGAATGTAGTTGGATGTTGTCTTCAAAATCTTTTGTTGGTCCAGTAAGAGCCTTTTGAGATGTTTGGATAGTATAGTCAATGAAGTTAATTTGACCCCACAGTAGTTTATTGTCAAAAGGTATGTCTATTTTGTATACATATAAATAGATGTGGAGAGATAAAACAGATACAAAAAGATTGTTGCTCGATAACGCTTCAACCGTGATGAATGGTCGTTTTTCGAGTATGTCTATAAATATATTTGCATCAAGAAAGATATTTTTAGCCATATTTTTGTGAGAGGTGTTTAAGGTAGGCTGTTTTGCGTTTCTCGTCAGATAAGTTTCTCGATTTGGGCATAGAACGAACTAGGTCTTTAAGACCTTCGGTACTAGCGGTTTTTGTTTGTGGGGTGATATCGTTAGTTGTTGGAGATATGACTCCAACTTTAGTTGATCTATGGATAAGAGTTACTTGACTACCGTTTGCAAGGGTTTTTATAAGGTCAGATGATTTTGTTCGTAGTTGTGATGTGGAAATTGTTTCCATGAGGGTATTTTAGTGTACGTTTATGTGTACTGTCAAGTGTACACGACTTTTATTGTAGTGTGTTAAGGAGTTAGGTGTTTAATCATATAACTCCTTATTGCCCCATAATAAGGGCTAAAGAAAGACCCAACTTTTTGGGTACGTTTTGAAAGGAGGCGCCTAGTCGCCAATTAGTAAACGGCCACGACCGATTCGTGGATAATTCACTAGCCAGGGAGGCTACGATGAGGACTATGGTATTACTTCAAATCCTTCCCATCCCGGATGGGAGGAATGAAGAAGAGTACCTAGAGTATCTAGAAGAAACTCTAGGGTGGGATCTTGAGGAACTCCATGAGGGGGATCCTCTTCGGGACTTTGCATACGAATGTATGCTCCAACGAGGAGTAGAGCGTACATTCGAAGAGGATGAAGAGGGAATGTGTCAATAAATGAACTTCATTTGTTAGGAGCGGGAGTATGAAGAACCAAATCGGTTTTTTGCATGAGGCCACAGAGTGGCCTTACCCGGAAGAAGACGTTTTCTTTGCGACAGAAGACGTCGGAAAGATATTCCGGAAATCGCGGGTTGCGGTAGGTGTGAAGAGAACGTTCGTGAAGCACCAATCTAATACCCCGGTGTGGTTTTCCGAGGTGATCCTTACTTATGACGGCGTCACCTACATTGCCACAAAGCCCTCAAGAAGAATGAGGGCTTTTAGTGTAGGGGCTTCAATAATTGTGGCCTCTGACCCCACACTTATGAAGGTACTCGGGAATGGGGAACAAGATGTTGTTCCCTATGTAAAAAGGATCTTGGGTGAGAAAACGAAGTCGGTTATTACCCTTGGAATTGATCGAATGTACCGAGATGATGCGGGTATGTTATTACCGCAATATGTTGATCGGTACAGCGGAGTAAGTGTCTGGTCGAATGAGACCAAGACCAGTACAAAGTCAAATTTTACCCACCCAGTAACCATGTTTGAATTAAATGAAGGTGGGTTTCATAGAGGTATAGAGGTTGCGGGCGTTCGTGTAAACCCGGATCAAATACTTCTGGTTGACTATATCTTGCACTGACAAAGCAGTGCGAAAAGGGTGATGTGGATCTGCCAGTTTGCATCGTTGTAGATGCAGATAAAGGATCGCTGGGTGGCTTACCATACAGCCAGAGGCGCCTAGTAAATGCCTCACTTTTTTATTCATCTAGCAAAAGGAGACTATTTGATCGAAAGGCAAAAAACTCAAATAACGACAAGCCGAAGGGGCGCGTGGCTAGTTATTTGTGATCTGAAAAAATGATCGTCCCAATAAAGAACACCAAGGTTGGTTTTTTATAAAATCAGCCTGTGTCGTCAATTCTGTCAGGATTGGTGGTGTTCGATACGCAAACTTAATCATTATGATTGAGCTGTACTGCGTAAAGGATGACACAAAGCCCTTCGGGGTACTTGTTGTAAGAGCACTTATCCGGAGAAGGGTGTGGGGTTTTCCTGCATTCTTCTCCAATTTTTCAGAGTTATCAAGATCATTGATGATTGTGAAGAATAATTATTGTGGAGTGTTAAGGAGTTGGATGTTTAATCATATAATTCCTTATTGCCCCATAATAAGGGCTAAAAATTGTCAGAACGGCTCACATTGAGCAATAGTAAAAAGGAGGCGCCTAGTCGCCTAATCTTGGAGTACCAAGTTTCTTTCTTTTCCCCGTGGTTACTACCATAGGGGGCGGGTACATGGCCCGTTTAGTTTCAAAAGGAGACAACCATGAAAATTTCTTTTTTGAAGAAGAGGTTGATGTGCAAGTTCGGCTTGCACCAGGGGCCGTTCGTTGACGAACGGCAGGTAGACAGGCGCCATCTGTATGGCGCCACTATGCCTGTGATGGTTTTGCACCACACCTGCAGTGGGTGTGGTAAAGAGGTTGAGGTGGGCTCAAACCCTGTGTGGGCGTGTTCTCACCCCCGGGAAAATCTGGTTTTCACCATGCATTATGGCGGAGCCCAGGCACAAGCAGGTTACGCACCTTTTGATCGGCGGTATGAGTACCGCTGCAGTGGGTGTGGAGGAAGTGTTTTCTTGGCTGAGCCCCTGGCGGAGGAGGTCAAATAACGTGGCCAAAAACGTCTGGTTCATTGGTGGCCCTGACGGGGAGATGGTTGAGATTGAAAAACTACTCATCAGTCTTGGTGAGGAAGTTGTCAATCTTGGTTTAGGCTGGGGTGCTAAAGCCCTCGACTATCTCCCTCAAATCCTTGCGGTGATGGAGAGAGGGGACACCCCGGTTCTAATCGAATTGGACGGTCTCCTTGTGGTCAATCACCACATGGACGATTCGGGGCGAGAGGCTTCAATCCTCCAGGTCTGCGCGATCCTTGGAAAAGAACCTACACGTTGGATGCAGCTGGTTGCTGCAAATGACGTAAGTGGTTTCTTTGGCCTCCGTGATTTTGGGGCTACTCCAGAGGATATTGAACGGACCATGAGGTTCGACCGTGAGGCTCAGGGGTTCACCCTTGAGATGGAAGCGATTTCGGCTCAGGCAGTTGCTGATGCCGAGTACATCGTCGACATTGATCTCACGATTGTTTATCTGCCGTTTTCCAAATTCGCAGCAGCAAAGGCGATCTTGTGGCTTTCGGGTCACAAAAACATCGTTTGCATTGCGGCAGATGGAGAGATCGAATTCCAAGGCGACGGTGCTGTTGCTAAGGCCGTAGCTAAGGAATTTGCCAGCTCCAACCCGTGGAGCGGTGGGTCAGGGCTCGGCCATGCTGGTCGGCCCGACGCGTACGTAGGTGGGTACGCGAACACCGAAAAGCTGGTTGAGTTTGTGCAAGCTCAGCTTGGGAGCACTTTCCGCTAACAAGTTGTGAAGTACACAAAACCTTGGCCTTATATCTACTTGGCCTCAGGTACGTTTCTGGATAGCCCGGCCTTTTAATCGAGGTCTCTCATTACTTTGAGAAAAAGGCGCAATTGTAGATGACCTACAAACTTTGATATATAAATACCTCCCGCCAGTAGAATAACGGTGAGGAACAAAAATCAAAGATGGTGTCTATCGATCCAGCGTAGCAAACCCTGGTATAGGGTTTTGTGTAGAGGATGTGTTTTTGTGGCTAATTCTGCCACAATTGATAACGCCCGATGAGGGGCAGGGTACCGCGGTACCTGGGGTGAGTTTTGTCACCAAAAATACGCGTTGTGCCGACTCGTTAAATGTGAGGCACTATAAAAACTAGGTGATGTTTCGTAGCCTCTTTACGGGAGCGTAAAGTTTGCAGTATTTGTAACAAAAAATCGGCGGGGTGTTGTTGGCATACCAATTAAATTTTGGTGTTGGCTGCATGAACGTGTGCAGAAACACAAAATTATCTTTGGGTGATCCAAACAGAGGCGCCTTGGAAATGCCTCACCTTTCGTCTTATAAAACCCACCCCCTCCGTGTAGGGGAAACTAGGTGGGGTAGGGCCTTGAATAATTATTTGGTTACTTTTTAAGTAATAATCCCTGTCAGGAAAGCAATTATACGAAGAGGGGGTGGGGTTTTATGCCTTGTCCCCTCGTTTTTCTTCAAATCTCAACTCATGTTTAGAACCAATAGGGCACGGTTTTTGTAATTACATTGGGTCTTGCACAGATAACTTAAGAAAAGCGTAACAATTTACGCAACGTTTTTCTCAAATCATCTCTGTGATTGAATCTCCAC
>PCSU01000085.1 GCA_002771355.1 candidate division WWE3 bacterium CG22_combo_CG10-13_8_21_14_all_39_12
TGTAATTTGTTGACATTGTGGTTCACCTCCTTTCAGAGAGACTCACTGTCTAGTTTAATGGGTACCTGTCAAGAATAGAGGTACTCAATTTTAGAAGGAACTTCTACAAGCTCGCCTAATGTTTTGTTGCTAATATCAATAATCCCTTTGTTCATAGCATGTGCATCGATCTGTTGGGCTAATTTATACAGAAGTGCAGTATATTGAACCCGCATATTGTTTTTCATAGTTTGTAGCTCTATTACAAAATCTTTGTGTATATCGCCAAGGGTAGATTCCGGCATGGTTCTTGGTGCGTGAGGTTTATCTACTATAGTAATTGGATTTGACAATAATAGGTTAAATCCATGATCAAGAAATTGTTGTTCAAAAAATTGTTGATTTTCTCCGATCAAAAGATCGTTATCGTGAGAGTAAGTTGGGTTTGAAATAATGCCTCCTAGCATGTTTGCGAAAAATTCGTACAAATAGTTAATTTTTACAATGTGTTTATAGTGTAAAAGTAGAGTGGGAGTAGAAATAGAATCGTTTTCTAATAGTTCAATAGTTCGTTCCGTAAAAAGAGTATATGTTTGGTGTGCACTAATACGGTGCGCTTTAAGAGACTGGAGCAATCTAGCATCTGTAATAAGTTTTTTAATAAGCATTGTTACATTACCTGGGAAATATTTTGTTGTTATGTGAGTTGATAGAGAGATAGAGCCATTCTTTTCAGTAAGCATGCGTCCTGAAGGTAACCAGTAGATACTATTTTCAAGATCAATATCGCTATAGATATGATTATTACTAAAAACAAGGTGTGTGCGAGGATCATTCAACCCAGGTATTCCAAATTCGTGTAAGATCGATCGATATGAGCCCTGTGGTCCGTATAGGTAAGCAATAAAAGAGTATGTCAGAATATTAGTTTCTTCGGTTAATCCACCATCTCGGCCTAATGCAAAGTGATGGTTTTTATTTGCCAAGGAAAAATGTTCCACAACTTAACTATAGTTATCTTATAGCTAAATGTCCATTACGGCATAGTCTACACAACAAATTGTGTATGAGTAGGTGGTTAGGATATTTGGACGAAAGTATATATAATTGTTGTATGAAGGTAGTACATGGATTCTTGGTTGTTGCTGGTGTGGCTCTTGGTGTATTAGTGAGCGCACAACCTGTATATGCAATTCTTATTGGGGTGCCTATTGTTGCCGTTTCGCTTGTGAAGATAATTGCTGTGTTGTTAGGCATTTTGGCCGTACCAACATCAGTTATTACGCAAGCAATCAAAAAGGATACTAAAAAAACACTCATTATTACTGGGATAATATTATTTACCCTTGGTGTTATTTTATTTGTGATATTTAGCGTATTTAGTTCAAATCAAGAGGTTTCTTTTGTTGACAACAACTACACAGATTCCCAGATACAAGGTTTAGCCGCCCCTCCAACAGAAGAAAGCAAATTAACTACACCAAATCAAATGCCAATTTCAGTTACGGATTTTGTTATTAAAAGTATGCAGGAATCTTGGCAGGTAATGGCGTTGCTTTTTAGTGTTCCATTAGTAGTGCTTTTTTATGCTGTACACGTACTGTATTCAAGTTGGTCGGTAAAAAAGTTGTGGGGTGTCGGTGCGGTAACGTATATAAGTCTTGTTTTATTTAGTGTCGTTGTACTCGCCGTCATTAGTGGCCATAACCAAGGTGTGTTTATTATTAGTTAACGTGTGTCAAAACGTGTATACACACCAATACCACCTGTTTTTGTTGTTATAAGAGTGTTTGTTGTTTCCGTTGGTTTGTAAAGTTTCCCAAAATATCGTGAGGAGTGTGTTAGGTTAAGTGTTCTATTTTGTCCACTTTCTGAATAAGAGATATTTGTTGCTGCAGGGGTGTAGTTTATTGAGTTGAGGGGTAAATATAAAATGCCACTAATTTCGGATCCTACGTATTGAGTTCTAGCAAAAAATTCATGTGGAGGATATTCATCGTTTGGTACCCCAACATCTGTTTTGTCTAGGTGATAAAAGTTTCCGTTTTCATCCCAAAACATCATCCAGTCAGTTGTTACATCAAGACTTGATATATCTGTGCCATTGAATGTTTTCTTATATCGTTTGAGCAATCCAACCTGCGAGGGGAGTTTTGTGTTGTCAATTGAGACATAGGTATCAACACTAGTTGTAGACCCACCAAATTTGAGATATTCATGTTCGGAACGAATAACCATATTGGTGAATATTTCGGGTACTGAAACAGTAACCACCGTATCGTCAAAGTAAATTTCTGCGGCTATAGTATTGCTGTATTTATAAAGAGAGTCGTTCTCGGCTACAGTAAGTTTATTTAAAGAGCTTTCTGAGGTGTGCCATGTCGTGCCATCAAAATAGTATCCAAAAAAGAATGAAATTGATTCAATGATGCCACGTTCAATATAAAGGACTTTTTTGGGTTCACTTGTGGTTATGGCAACAATATCATATGTTGTTACGGCAAAATCATCTCGAGGAGGAATTGGTGTGGTGTTTGCAATAGGGGTTGTTGGAATAGGTGTCGTTGATGTCGGTGGTGTTGGACTAGGGTAAAGATTATTTTGTTGTTTAAGTAAATAACCTGAAGAAAATGACCATACCAAGCCAAAAACAATAAGAATAAGAAGGTTTACTCGTTTGTTCATTAGCGCTATTATTTCATACATTTATTAATGATAAAAGGTTTGTTTAAAGTTGGGTACAATAGACACTATGTCAGGTATTGGACTTTACAATGAAACGAGTTTACACAATGCAATAAAGGAAATCTATGCAAAAGGAATGTATCCTACTGAAGTTGAATGCGATGGTTATGTCATTGATGTAATTGTGGAAAATGAGTTGATCGAAATTCAAACGCGTAGTTACTCATCTATAAAAACTAAACTTGCTACTCTTCTTAAAAACCACAAAATCAGGCTCGTTTATCCACTTATTGTAGAAAAGCACATTCGAGTTCTTGATAAAATGGGCAAGAAAATATTACATGAAAGGAGATCCCCTAAAAGAGGAAGACGTCTTGATGTCCTTAACGAGTTAATATATATTCCTCATTTACTTAGCCATAAAAATTTTACACTTGATGTATTAAGTGTGAATGTTCTCGAAACACGGTGCGACGATGGAAAGGGGAGTTGGAGGCGTAAAGGCGTTCGGATTGCAGGTCGTGAATTAACCAACATTATTAAAACTGAAACATTTACTGACCTAGAGTCATTTAGATCATTACTGCCACTCAATCTTTCTAACGAATTCTCATCACGGTCGCTTAAAGAAGATCACGGTGTTTCGCCACGCATTGTAAACAAAATGTTATACGTGTTAGATAGATCGGGTGCTATTCAAAAAATAAGAAAAGATGGGAATCTACACATCTACACCACAATTAATAGTTAGTTTTTGTACCGAGAGTTTTGTTGGCAATAAACACTGCAGCCACCTTCAAACTTTTTATCACAGTCTTCACAAATGATGATTTGCTTGTTGCACGTTACGTTGCAACAGTTAATGTAACGCGACACTTTAGTCCTACAGTGAATACACTCACTAATCACACTTGGATTCACACTATTTACAGGAGTATGGATTCGACTATCAAAAATATACATTTCACCTTCAAAATTTTTGCCGCCTGTTTCCGTTGAATATCGATGAATGCCACCATGCAGTTGTCTGACATCAGTAAATCCTTGTTCTCGCATATAGGCAGAAGCTTTTTCACAGCGAATGCCGCCTGTACAATACGTTACCACAGGTTTGTCTTTAAGATGTTCAATTGATTTTACAAACTCTGGAAACTCCCTAAAGCTATTTATGTCGGGTGTGAGTGCATTTTTAAACTTTCCAATACGTGCTTCGTATTCATTCCGTGCATCGATAATGGTGAACTCATCGTTATTTTCGTACAGGCTGAGCAATTCATTAGGTTCAATATAATGTGCCTTATTATTAAGATGCACATCGGCATTTTGTTTTTTAAGACCAAGCGTTACGATTTCATCACGAACAACAACCCTTAAACGTGGGAATGCTTCTTCGGGACCATCCGAGATTTTCCACTCAATATCAGCTAACCCTGGATAGCTCATTGCTTCGGCCATGTATTGGTCTAGGGCTTGTTCTTGACCACTTATTGTGCCATTAATTCCTTCTGTTGCAATGAGTATGCGTCCCTTAATTTCCAATCGTTCACAAACAGACTTTTGGAGTTTTACCAGTTGTTCCGGGTTTTCAATGGGTGCATATGTGTAATACAACAATATTTTGATCATAATCGAAATGTTACCATATAAACGGGGGAACGAAACGATTTAAGCAAGATAGTGGGAGCCGGTATGTTTCCGTAAATATCCGGCACTATCTTTCGAGAGGTGGTCTCATCCCAAGACTTATATGAGGTCTGTGGTAATGATATCTCTCAAGGTA
>PCSU01000025.1:0-3918 GCA_002771355.1 candidate division WWE3 bacterium CG22_combo_CG10-13_8_21_14_all_39_12
GTTACCGTGGGTCGGTAGCTCAGTTGGTAGAGCAGGAGCCTCTTAAGCTCTTTGTCGTGGGTTCGAGTCCCGCCCGACCCACCAGTCTTGTTTTTTACTTTATGTTTTTCACTATGCCCACTCAACCGATAGTGTATAATCATGCCGTAAGTAGCATTTTGACAATGTAGTTGTAAAACCCTTCTGTAAAGACACGTTACGCATTCAAATGTCTTCAGGGGCCGTTTCCTACAACCAACCGTAATCTCACCAACCGTTCATTTCAAGCAGTTCATTCAACACAAGGAGAAAGCTATGCTATCGCCAAAAGTTCTTGATCAATTCACACAGTGGAAACGGGATGTCGAGGCGCTCCTGCGTCCGATGATTCGACACATCAGCAACGGCGGAGGAACAGTCGCATTCGCACTTCAGACTGTCAATGGAGAAGTGCGAGCCATCGACACAAGTGCCATGATAGACCCGTCGGCTGACGAACCATGGCCAATCAACACACTATCAATTGTCATTGGCAAGGTCCGTGAAGTTGCTGTCTCCGGTAACCGTAGCAGTGGTCTGTTGCAAAAAGCTAACTACCCCGATCTTCCCTGGCTCACCAGCTACCGAGGCGCTCTCGCCTCAGAGTGGATGGAAGATGAGCTCGGAAATGAGTACCGGTTCATCGCTGGCTTTTCTGGCTGGCGCGAGGCGTTTGATGTGCTCATCGCCGCAATGATGCTGGCTGTCCTCGAATTTGGGCAGCTCAAAGTGCACCATGTGGGCAGGTTGTACCCGACCGAAAGCGAGTACATCAACTCACTTGATGAGCTCGACCAAGTCGGCCCTTGGGTAACTGCTGACCAGACCGATCATCTCCGCGCATTTGCCCTTGCTTCGGACGGGGTTATGGAAGAACACCAATTTTGGCTGGAAGCGTCTACATGGATCATTGATAATCCTCGCAAAAAGCCCATTGGGCGCCACGTCGACATCGTGGGCGAAGGTATCCACCCTCATGTGCTCATCAACTGGATCCTTGAAACCGCAAAACTCGCCCAAAAGTTCCAGTTCGATCCCTGGTACGAAATGGATTCAACTGGACCTGGCCCAGTCGCAGGCGTAGGGGCAGTGGCTGTCAAGACAGAAACCATTGAACAATATTCCATCCATGCCCGTTACCATGAAAACACAGATTGGCGCCCTGCGGGACTGTAACAGATCAAACCGTGACACCAACTACAACTACATGTCGGTAACAGCCGGCTGACTTGCACCTCGCAAGCCAGCCGGTTTTTTTATTTCACACCCCATCTCATATCACATTAAATATGTATCTATGACTTAACCCATAGCCATGTACATCCCTACACAAAGTGCTACAATATATACGTAATGTTCGTTCGAGAGGTGATGACTCACGAAGTTATAACAGTTACGCCTAATACCTCGTTTGAGGACCTGGTAGATCTTCTTGTCTCATATGAAATTTCAGGTGTTCCCGTAGTTAACGAGGTTGGAGAAATCATAGGCGTTGTTTCTGAAAAGGATATCTTATTAAAACTATTTCCTGAACAGGAAGAATTTTATTCCGACACTTCTCGATACCTTAACTACAATCGCATAGAAGAAGAAGTAGGCGATATGCGTAAATATGTTGCTAAAGACTTTATGTCTCAAGGCGTAATATGGGTCCATCCTGGTGATCATATTTTAAAAGCCTGCGCGCTACTGCTCGTCCACAAAGTAAGACGCCTCCCTGTATTAGAAGATAAGCACGTCGTCGGAATCGTAACCACCCGTGGCATTTATGGAAAATTTTTAAAACACGTTACAACCCCCAATACCGAAGAAATAAACTCCCCTAAATACTCCTCACTCAAAAAACCCCTCAATCCTTTAAACTAACTACCCTTGACACAACAAGCCCCATAGCATATACTCTCAAACCATGACAGAACAATCTAAACGAATCAACGTGCTTAACGGACAAAAAACAACCCGTTTCGCGCAACCAAACCCCGTAAAAGGAGTTTTTTGTTATGCTTTCCCATCAGCCTTAGCACACCTGTTAATAGCTTAAATACCTAAACTCCTTACCGGAGTAATAAGCGTATCTTAAGCAACTTAACAATCTAATATTCTTTTCCAAACCACTCATAGTTTTCTCTTGAAAAGAGAAGCACGATGTCCTCACTCAAAGGGCTTTGGAAGCTTTTGGCTCCATTCCACAAACGGTTTTACTTCTTTTTAGTTCTTGCAGTTGTGTACGAGTCGTTCGCAATTCTTGATTCCTACGTTCTTAGTTTCTCTATTGAGAAACTGGGTGTTGGCTCTCTTAAGAATCTTGCGATCTGGATCGGCATCATTCTTGTAATCGACGAAATCAATATGAGACTCGATAACAAGTTTGACTGGGAAGTAGTAGTTGGATTCTATTACGAGATTTACAAATACCTCAAAATAAGGATGCTGACGCTATTTCTTGATATGGATATCAGTTGGCATCACCAGCAAAAGTCAGGAGCTCTGCTTGGAAAAATCAATAACGGTGTCGACAAAGTATGTGATCTAACCATGACCCTTGGGTGGGAGGTAGTACCAACAACCATTCAGCTGTTCATTTCTGCAATCCCACTTTCATTTATTAACCCGTGGTGCACACTCATCATTTTTGTAGCATTTGTGATTTTTGTTGCACTCACGATTCGTCAGCTCAACCTTCAGAAACCGTACCGTGTACAAAAGTATACACATTACGAAGAAGAGTGGGCCCACGCTATGAACGCCGTGAACAATATTGAGATTGTTCAGCTGTACAACGGCCAACACCGTGTACGTGATGAATTCACATCAATACACCAAAACTTGATGGACCAGGGAGTAAAAGAGGTTCATATTGGTGTATACATTTTTAACCGATGGAAAATTCGTGTAAGCAGCTACGCCAGGCGTGCGATACTTGGACTTCTTCTGTACCAAACACTGCAGGGGCAAATCAGTGTGGGAGAGCTTGTGTTTGCATGGACGCTTACCGAAAAACTCATGCACTCTTTTTGGAGAATTGCACGACTGTTTGATAGAGTTGCTGAGTCGAGCGAAGGAATCAAACGGTTGGTAGACACCGCTGAACTGCGCCCAGAAATCCAATCTCCTCACAATGCACCTGCATCAGCAAACGATCAGAATACCATCTCACTTTCCCATGTATCCTATGCACATCCAACCGAAAACAGTGAAGAGGATGAGACCTGCATAACTGATCTTTCACTCACCATTGAGGCAGGTGAGTCTATTGCTATTGTCGGACCGTCGGGTGCCGGCAAAAGCACGCTGGTAAAACTACTTCCACGGTTGATCGATGTAACAGCTGGTGTGGTAACCATAGGCGGCACGAATGTTACTGAGTGGGAGTTGTCAGAACTGAGGGGAATGTTTGCACTGGTAAGTCAAGACTACGCGGTAATGGATGGCACATTTACCGACAACATTGCCCTGGGTGATTACCATGCAACACAGACTCAAATTGTGAGTGCATCTCAAAAGGCCGGTATTCACGAGTTTATTATGTCTACACCACTAGGATACGAAACCCAACTGGGTGAACGGGGAATCCTGTTATCTGGTGGTCAAAAACAACGCGTTGCACTAGCTCGCGCGTTTCTTAAGATGCCCCATATCCTCATTCTCGATGAACCAACATCAGCACTCGATTCGCAAACCGAGGCAAAGTTGCAAGAGGCGCTTGAAGAATTTTATAAAGATCCACACGTTACGGTTATTGTGATTGCTCACCGATTGGCAACCATAAAAAACTGTAATCGCATTGTGGTAATGGATGAGGGTCACATCGTAGAGGAGGGGACTCACGAAGAGTTGATTGGTAACCATGGAATTTATGCGAACCTGCATGAACTTCAAAACATCTCATAAGACATACTT
>PCSU01000025.1:3969-4111 GCA_002771355.1 candidate division WWE3 bacterium CG22_combo_CG10-13_8_21_14_all_39_12
TCTTAACTCATATTCATGTCCAAATGGGAAGCTCCATAGCTCGACATCATCGCCTCAAAGACAACTGCAATCGCGATAATATCAAGAATCTCCTCTTCGATGTGTTCCCGCAATAGAAGCCCACAGTCTGGACAATGTGTGA
>PCSU01000025.1:4128-4270 GCA_002771355.1 candidate division WWE3 bacterium CG22_combo_CG10-13_8_21_14_all_39_12
CACTCATGTCAAACGTGCTCCATACCTGGATAGGGAACAAAGTTGTGATCGGCATTTGGGTGCAATCTGGTTGGATGCAAAAGTTGAGATAATGCAGCTTCAGAAAACCCCCAGGCACGTAGCGTTGCTCTATACTTTAAAA
>PCSU01000077.1 GCA_002771355.1 candidate division WWE3 bacterium CG22_combo_CG10-13_8_21_14_all_39_12
AAAGTCCGTTACAGTATCTTGTCGACAATGGAGGTATGTCGCATATGTCCTTGACTTATACATTGATTTGAATCAATTCCCTGCTACGAGTATAATGTTAGCTATACATGGCAACGAATCGTCAGTTTAGGCGCAGACAAACCAATAACGTTCGAACGTCATACACGTACAAACCAGGAGATGCAATTCGTGATGATGAAAAGGCAGTTTATCGTAACCTTATTGTTGTATTTATCATTGTCATTGGTCTCTCTGGAATTTTGTATTTATGGGGAATAGATATTGTTGTTAAATTAAGTGATTTTTGGCGTGACATACTTCCATCACAAAACATTGCTGTTATAGACAATACAGACTCAACACTTGAATTATCTGCCCCACGGCTTGATCCCCTACCTCTTTATGTTAATGAACCAACAATCGACATAAAAGGCTGGGCACAACCAGGTTTAGATGTTGAGATTTTTATTAATGATATATCAAAGGCCTCGGTTCTGGTCGATAAAAATGGCCGATTTGAATACACTGCTAACGACCTATCCGGTGGTGAAAATATTGTATATGCTGTAGCTGTTAAAGGAGATACAAGAAGTCCTGACAGTAATACCGCAAGCGTAACAAACGATACAACAAAACCAATTATTCAAATTGATAGTTATGATGCAACAACGGAACCACCTTATACGGCACTTATTGTTGGAAGTGTAACCGAAAAATCTACTATAACTATTAACGATCAACGGGTAATCTTACAAGCTGATAATACCTTTAACCATAGCCAAACATTAGTTCCTGGTGAAAATACCATAACAGTAAAGGCTATAGATTTGGCAGGTAATGAAGCCAAGCAAGACCTTACTATTACAATTGATGCCGTTGAGGCTACCCCACAGGCTGAACCTGCCCCATAAGGCTTTAATTTTTTTTAGGGACTAATTCCCTGCGGCTTGCCGCGGTTTTGTATTTGTCATTCCCGCGAAAGCGGAAATCTAGACTAGATCCCGAATCAAGTTCGGGATGACAGATGCCCCGTAGCTTGCTGCGGGGAGTTTCACTTCGTAGCCTTTTCTTTTTGTTTAGATAGATACATTCCAAGTGCTATAGTTATCCAAAACAAAAGAGATAGATCATTTTTAAAATAAGGTACGTCTACCATTCCTTGAATAACCCAGTACATAAGTATTGCTGACACCACCATAGATGATGTGCCGTTGATTGATTTGTATAAAAGCAGTAACACCCCAGCCAACCCCACTATCCCAATCTCTACCCAAAAATTAAGTAAAATATTATGTGGATACGCTAAAGGTTCTGCGTCACAGGTTGTATAATCCTTGGAATATACAGTTTGAAACGAACGTAACCCCGCACCAATAAGTGGTTTATCTAAAAGTAAATTACGGGTTCCTTCCCATACGCACATTCTAATAGTTGCAGTGCCACCTGTTCTTACCCATGGATTATCAACTTGTGGAGTAAAATTAGAAATAATAATTACAAAAGCCATAAAAGCAACACTCATTCCTACTAATACTACCCGCCAAATGTGGGCAAATCCTTTGTGAAATATATATTCACACACTGTTACAACAACTAAAGTCAAAATCCCTCCCATTGATTTTGTAGCAATAAATGCAAGCAAAATGACAAGATCAAAAATTGTCATTTTAGAGACTTTTTGTTTGCCAGTCATATACTGACTTATGCGGTATACGAGAACGGGACCAATAAATAACGCTAGGGCATTTGCATTGTTAAAAACGCCGTGGGCTCTATCAAACTGATGAGACGTGATAACTAATTGCGAAAAGTAAAGTTGTAGCAAACCTAAAACACTTAAACCAAACGATGCACCAAACCAACTTCCCAAAACAAGTTTAATAGTAGAGAATGTTCGTTTGAATACATGGACTGAGTATTGGTTTTGTAATGCATCGAACACAATGTATCCAAAAATCATAGGCTCAATAAAGTAGGCCCGCGCATGTCCAATTGCCAAGACAACATCAACTGAAAATATAACCCCTGCAAAAAGACCACCAGAAATTAATAATAATGAAACGCCTACTGATGAAGGTACGGCAGTTAGTTTTTCGTCGTAGCGAATTTTATAAGAAATCCAAAAGATTGTTGTTACAAGAATGAGAATCTCTAAAACTGTTGTTGGTATTCCCAAAATAGAAAAACGAATCACATACAAAGGTGACAAAAGGATTGTTAAAAAAATAAGTACAGAAGTTATGTGTCCGCTAGGCTTCATGATATGTTGATATTTTAAGATATAGCCCCGTTGTGCCTAAAAACCAGGCTAACATCCACGTATAATAAAGTGAGTTTACAAACTGGGCGTGGATAATAAAAGCGACTAGGCTTGATAATAAGTACGCATTGTGCGAAGATTTTTTAACTGCACTAAAAAGGCTCAGGCCAAATATAAGCAAACTTAAAAGTCCAACAATACCCATTGTTGCAAGTGTAAATAAAAATGAATTATCGGCTCCAGCTCCAGCATGCCCACCATCATCATTTACTCCTCGACCATTTCTAAAATAGCCGTATTCAAACTGGGCATTTCTAAATGTATTATATCCAACGCCAAGCAGTGGATGATCGACAACAATACCGAGCGTTTTTTGGTAATCATCAATTCTATATGAAGCGGTTTCATCAATAGTAAGCGCACCAATAATTCGTGTTTGAACCCGTGGAATAAACGTAAAAGCCAATAATCCAAAAATTCCCATAACAATGAGTATTCTTTTGTCACGTATAAAACTAAATACAGTAAGGCCAATACCGAATGCCAAATAAGTACTGCGTGAAAATGTAAGAACAAGTGCTATTAAAAGTATACTGACAAAAAGATAAATGATGTTTTTTTGTAATCGTGTATTTGAAGCTGTATACCATCTATCAAGTACAAAAAGCACGCCAAAACTAAGCCATAGTCCGGCGAAATTTGGATCAAAAAATGTTGATAATACACGGTAATAATGAGGATCCCACCCGTGTTCAACAAATTGAGAAAAATCGGGAAACAACAAAAACTGTAAAATTCCTAAAACTCCAAATGCGGTTACCGCAAGGGCAAGTGACCAAAAGTGATCTTTTTTTGTGAACTTCCATATGTCATACCCAATAGGCAACAGTAACGAATAAAAAACCAACCTAGCCCAATATGAAACCCCCACAATAAAGATATCTGAACTTACAGACACCATTGAATTAATGAGTGAAACAAGTGCAACAGCAAGAAACATAAACAACAATACCTCATGTAACATAAACATTCTTTTAAAGTTATGTGCACGTAATGATCCTATCCATACAACAACAAGAAGTGATACCGCAATATCACTGGCATAGATTCCAATTGAGCCACCGACAGGAATACTGCCAAGTTGTCCAAGTAACACGGTAAAAATAGTGAAGATATAAAGAATCGATAATAATTTGTAGTATGGTTTTATTGCCATGGTAATTGAGAAATTTCAGTTAAGCGCTGGATATCATCGTCAATTGCAACTACATTGTAGCGTTTTTCGTTACAGGAATTACACGAATATACAATTTGCTGTTTGCCATTTTTAACCCGTAATCCGATTGGTTCTAACAGTCCATGACAGGTTTGTAATCTGTCTCCCGGGTTGTAATCAACATGTTTACCGTACAAACAGGCAGTGCAATGATCTCTACTACTCGTAGGATGTCTTGTAACGGTTATGCCACAATTCTCACAGACAAAAGATTCGTTTCTTTCAATAAAACTTTTCATGGCTGCATTCCTTTATTGTAATAATATCTACAGACTAACTTAAAAAGGAGTGGCATTGAAAATCTCGTTTGGGCATACTTTGCAATAAACTCCAAAGGTTTTATGGTAAAGGTGTTAATAATAAGTGACGATATAAACGTTTTTTGCTTATCTGAAAACAAACTGTTAGAAGATATTCCTTGGGATTTATTGGTAAGCGAACCGGCAAATGAAAAGGTTGTATGTAGGTCATATAACCTTTTAGACATCTGACCCTCATAAAATCTACGTTTTGTTACACTCTCAAGTGTTTTAGCATGGTAATGATACGCAATGGCATTTTCATCATAAAATAGCTTCATACCTAACTTGTGCAGTCTCCAGGCTAACTCGGTATCTTCATACGCTGTCATTCCTTGATGAATTACAAAGGATTCGTCAAATCCCCCACTTTCAATAAATAACGATCGTTTCAGTGATACGTGAGGGGTGTAAAAAGCAAGATAATCCGCTTTTTGCCCTGACGTTAATCTGTTAAAATCAAACTGCGGTCCACCATTCTCAAGCCATCTCATAAATGGTGTTATAACCAAATTGTGATGCCAGGTGATATACCCCACCAATGCATACTCTTTTGGGGGATGAGCATCATGAAAATTGTAATGAATCTTCAAAGCGTTGTAATCAACGCAAATGTCACCCTGAGAAAAAAGTATCACCTCGTGTGCTGCATGCGATGCCCCTACGTTTCTGGCATGTGACACACCACTATTTTCTTGATGAATAACAGTAAAGTTATGTGTTTTTGAAAGGTTATCTAACATTGAGGGTGTTGTATCTGTTGACCCGTCATCAACAACAATAAGTTCATATTCTTCCCTAGGTAGTGATTGATTTATAAACGACAAAACAGATTCTTCAATAATTTTCTCAAGGTTATATGTTGTAATAACGATACTTATCTTCATAATAGTGACGTATACATGCCCATAAAACGATCAGCAGTCTTTTCCCAGGTAAATGTTTCTTTTACATATTTTGCTCCTTCATTGCCAAGTGTTTTACGTTTGTATGGGTCGTTTACTAGGCTTTCTAAACTTTCAATTGCTTGCGTTGCATTAAAAGAATCAACGACTATAGATCCGTGTTGCAATACTTCACGCAAAGCTCCTACATTGTGGGTTAGAACCGGAACATGGGATTGTAGTGCCTCTAAAAACACTAAGCCAAAAGCCTCGTACTCCGGGAATAAAGCAAAAATATCTGCCAACGAATAGTACTGAATCAGATCATTTTCTGTTACTTCACCTGTAATGGTAATACGTTTATCGCCGGTATGTTTTAATGCATTAATTTTATCGACAACTGTCTGATCTTCTATCGCACCAATCAGAAGTAAATGTGTATTGTACTCAAAGGTAGCTTGTTGGTATCTTTGTGCCAACCAAAACTGCCCTTTATGGTCAGAAATTCTGCCAACACTCATAATGCATACTTCAGGTGATGAGTTGGATAGTCGTTGTTGATGGAACGTCTGGGGAATTACTCCCCACGGAATAACCTCAATTTTGTCATTGTTAGTACCGTAGGTTTTATTAACAAGGCTCCGTTCATGTTGAGTAATAACTTGAACCTTTTTAGATTGCGATGAAATGTAGTTGTTAATTGGACGTAACCACTGTTGCCTATGGGAAAGAGTGTGGAAAGATAATGAATACACAACGGGTATGTTCATTTGCTTTGCCCACGTTACGATCCAATAATTAACCCAAAACCATCGATCACTCATAAGTTGAATAACATCAGGTTGAAGGCGTTCTAAATACTTTTTAATTTCAACAGGTGAAAACCAAACTAACGGAACCTGAAAGAATGGTGGTGCTATAGGTGGGAACGACGATAATCGATAGACTTCACTTCTGTCTATTATTTCGGTTTTAAGCCATTTCTTTTGATAGGAACGAGGGAAAGTCCACTTTGAGGTTAAAATGTGCGTAGAACACCCGTATGTATCAATAAACTCACGTGAGAGCTGTTCAACGACACGCTCTATTCCACCAAAATACGGTTTATAGTATGGAGTTACAAATAATATTTTCATGTTATATTCAAGCGAAGTAGTTTTTTTGTATACCAAGCAAATACATTACTAAAGCTTTTTAATGATCGCACAACTATTATTCTATTTTTAGACGTCCACCATAAAAATGGTACAGCAATGAGTGCCAGTATAAGACTTATCAATGAACCACTCAATATTGCGGTATCCAAAAGTGGTACGGTAAATACGCCAGGCACATGTTTTTTATAAAAATAGCGAATATTTTTAAGTGAAATGTTTCGTGTGTGAATATATAATGTTCCACTTTGTCCACCTACATGGATTATTTTTACACGTGGATCGAAAATAATTTTCCATCCAGCCTTATGTATTCTAATCAGCCAATCTGCATCTTCCATGAAAAACTCCATATGAGGATCAAGTCCACCAGTTTCATGAACAGCGGTACTTCTAAACAGTACAGCTGCAGTAGCAAGATATGAAACCTCTTGAACTGATGAGAAAGCTTTAATACCTTTACGAAATACTTTTTTTATCCATAGGCTGTAATCCCAAAACCATTCGAGTGGGGCTTTAAAATGGGTTTCGTACGATGGTTGAAATGAACCGTCGTCATTTACTAGCATGGGGGACACTGCACCCACGGATGGATGTTCATCCAGATATGTAACAAGATGTGTAATTGTTTCCCAGGTAACTTCAGTATCTGCATCAAGACGAAGCAGATATTCCCCCTTCATACTTGCAATAATGTCTTGAGTTGAAATTGAAACCCCTACCCTATTGCTATGCGTAATGAAACAAACATGAGGGAACATATCATTTATCATAGTTTGCGTACCATCTGTACTTGCATCATCGGAAACGATTACCTCAAACGAGATGGTGGGCGCACCGGTATATATACTTTTAAGTAACCGTTCTAGTTGCACTTTTGCGTTATATGATGGGATTGCTATAGTAAGTTTGAGATCATTGTTCATGGTTTGCGTGGTGTTTTACGTAAGAAAATAGCTTTAAGCCAAGTAGTATAACAATTACACATTCAGAGATTCCTGTTGTTACCGCTGCTCCAAAATATCCATAGATTGGGATAACAATAAGATTTAAAACTAGATTAACACTAAATGCAGTTGCATAAACTTTGATTAAATGTTTTTGACCACCAAATACAAGTACCGCCCACATGAAAAGGGAAGATACAAAAAACAGTGGAGTTGTTATAAGAAGAATACGTAATATTACAACTGAGTCTTTAATAATTTCGGCATTTGCACCACCTAAAAGTCCAATCAAAAATGGTGCCATAATAATCCCAATAATTGACCCAATAATTGATCCTAGAACCAAAACTATAAAACTGCTTTTAAATCGCTTTATGAATAATGTGTACGAAGAGGCATATGAAGATACCAGAAGTGGAAACATAACATTCATAAAAAATGTTGGGATTATAAGTACAAATTCAAAAAACTTGTAACCTGCGTTGTAAATACCCACATCACCGGTTCCTTTCATAACCGATAGGAGCAATGCATCAAGTTTAAAATTACCAAGATTAAAGAGTAGTGAAATACCCAGTGGAATAGTTGCAATTGCAAGTGGTTTTAAAACCCCAACATCAAATACAGGCTCAATTGATTCAATTCTTTTTGCATTTAACAATGAAACAAGCATCATAATTATCTGGGAAACTGCAAAAAGAATGCTTATCTTAACAACAGTAATGGTTGGAAGAAGCCACCAGAGAGCGCTTACAAAAAACAGAGTTCCCCATACGTCTGAATACAGTTGGTATTTATAGGTGAGCTGGGCCTGAAACAACCCGTGGGTAGCACCTTTAATTCCTTGAGTAATAAGAGTTATCAAGCCAATTACAATAGCAAGTTTTAGTGATTCTCCATACGGCATAAAAAATAAAGTTGCAAAAGAAATCCCGAATAATATAAGACCAAGAGATGTTCGTAACGTTAATAAAGCACCAAAATACTGTTTTCTTTTTTCTGGATGAGCAGACATTTCCTTTACTAGTACGGCATTTAAACCAAAGTCGGTAAGTAACCAGAATACCGTTACAAATGTAATTAATGTTTGATACTCTCCCCACAAGGAAGTGTCTGATTCAATGATAAGTCTCGCAACAAAAAAACTTGCAAGTGCAGTAATAAACCGTGAAACAAACTGGTATATAGTGTTTGCACTCACCTTTTTTAGCAATGACACATTATTACTCACTTTGCAATTATAACAACTTTTATAGTAACTAGTTTTATATATCTTTCAATACGTTGCGCCAAGCGTTACAATACCAAGATGGAACAGCCTCAGGCCGCACCTCAAGAAAACTTTACTTCATTTTTTATAGACACACTAATAAATTTTGCAATTGCGGTCATACTTTTCGTATTAATATATGTTTTGGTTGCTGTTCCGCACAAAGTTGATGGAAGTAGTATGCTTCCAAGTTTTTTCCATGGGGATTATTTGTTAACAGAAAAGGTGACACGTTTATGGGATGACTATGATTATGGTGAATCTATTGTGTTTTATTACCCTAAAGATACATCCAAACGATTTATTAAACGTGTTATTGCTCTACCTCATGACACAATAAAGTTGTCCCAAGGTATGGTCTATATCAATGACCTACCACTTGATGAGCCCTATATTAAAGGGGATCCTACAACAGGTCATCGGTTCTTAAGTGAGGACGAACCCTACACATTAGGAGATCATGAATATTTTGTTATGGGTGATAATCGTTCTGGAAGCAGTGATTCTCGTGAGTGGGGACCTGTTTCAAGAGATCTTATAGTTGGCAAAGTGTTTTTCAGATACTGGCCACTCTCAAGACTTGGTCTCATAGAACGATTTTAATGGGTCTTTTTCTCTTGTAAAAAGCAATAACTGTTCCTCAGTTAGTTTATTGTCTAAATACGCCTCATGAATAATTAGGGGTAAATCAAGAACTTTGCGTAATTCTTCAATTTCTTCAGTATTAACATGCAACCGTTTTGCAATATCAGCGGGTCTCATATCATGATTATCTTCAAGCTGCTTAATAATCTTAGCTCTTTCAAGTAAAGAGAGTTTTGTTCTTCTGTAATTTTCTTCAAGATACAACAATAACAAATCAACTGATGCTGCCTCCCCTACCATAGCTGGAATTTCACTAAAACCTGCAATTTTTGCTGCTCGTAATCTGCGTTCTCCTGCAATGAGTTGGAACCCGGCGGATGTAATTCCAACAATAATTGGTTGCAACAATCCATATTCCTTAATTGAATCGGCAAGTTCAATAAGATCTTTTTGAGGAATATGATATCTGACTCGTTTTGGATTCGGTAAAATACTTTCAATGGCGAGTAACTTAAATTCAAATTGCTTCATACATTTCTATTGTAGCAAGTAAAAAACAAATTGACTATATTTCACGAAAAAACAGCGTGAGATTTAATACATATAACAAACCAATCAGAATATTAAGTTTGAGGGGCCTGGGTATCAGGTTCAAGAATATCTATGTATGTTCGACCCTGTTTAGTTCGGTAATACACAGTACCATCGGTTGTAGCAAAAATGGTAAAATCTCGACCACTTAATGCGTTTATTCCAGGATAAAAATTAGATCCACGTTGTTTTACCACAATGTTTCCGGCTGCTACAACTTGTCCACCAAACTTTTTGACACCAAGACCAATATGTCCTTTGGATCGTTTTCCTTGTCGGGCTGAGGCCGCCGCTTGTTTCTTTTTTGCCATAATATTTTATGCTATGTTTGTGATTTTAATCACTGTTTGGTGTTGTTTGTGGCCAAACTTTCGTCGATGGCCATTTGTTTTATAAATTAAACCAACAACTTTTGTTGCACGCTTATGTTCCACAACAGTTGCATCAACCTTAACTTTTGTAAAAGGTTTTCCAATGTCTATACCTTTTTCACTAACATAAAGAGGCACCTCATCAAAGGTAATTGACTCGCCTTCAGGTGTATCCAGCTTCTCAACAGTATACTCCTGATCCTTCTCAACGATGTACTGTTTTTTGCCAATTTGTATTACTGCATATTCCATGTCCTTGGTATTGTATCAAACCGGCTCAAAAACGCAACTAGGTACGTACATCTTGTCCTGTTACTAATAGTCCTTCAATTAATCCTAGGGCAACAATTGTTACAACCATAGTTGTTCCCCCATAGCTCATAAAAGGTAGCGGTATACCGGTAATTGGAGCAATACCCACGTTCATTCCAACATTAATACTAATGTGAATTACGAACCAAACAAGGATTCCAATGACAACAAGTTTGCCATACATGCTTTCAATTTTTTTAACCGAAACTGCAATTCGCCACCATAATGCCCCATATAGTAATAATAGTATTACTACACCAAGAAACCCTTGTTCTTCGGCAAATGTAGCAAAAATAAAATCGGTATGTTGTTCCGGTAGGTATTGAAGGTGACTTTGTGTTCCCTGACCCCATCCCCGACCTCTCAATTGTCCAGACCCAACAGCCGTAATTGCTTGCTGAACGTTATAACCCGTTCCTAAAGGATCGGTGGATGGATTCATAAATGTTGTCACTCTGTCTTGTTGATATTGTTCAAGAAATCCCCAACCAACAGGAAGCATTAAAAGTATAACTGCGTACATAACCAAAAGATGTGAAAACTTAACGGGACTCATATGAAGCATTACGACCCAAATCCCGACTAAAACAAGGGCGCTACCTAAATCTGGCTCAATTGCAATCAACACTGTTGGGATAGCTACAAGAATTGCCATAGCAGCAAGATATCGAATATCGTTTATCCGTTGTCCGGCATATTGAAAAAAGCTAGCAAAACAGGTTATCAAAACTACAACTGCAATACTTGATGGCTGTATATTTACCGATCCAACTTGAATCCACCGTAGTGAGCCTCGAGTAGGTTCAGCAAAGAAAAATACTGATAACAGTAATAGAACAACAAGAACATAAGAAGCAATTGAACCATAATAAAAAACACGATAATCAATAAACAGTAATGCAAAAAACAGCAGTAACCCAAACGAAATAGCTAACAACTGAATATTAATAAGACTTTCAGTAAGAATTGGGTTTGACGCAGATCCAGCAACAATGGTGCTTTGAATTGTCGATAAACCAATAAGAATTATGGTTCCCGCAATAAGTGGGATTGTAATATCAAACCTTGCAAAGGGTAATCGTAGCAGTCGATCCATTAATTGTTATTGTATCAGTATCTTTGCTCGTATTGTTTGACTCAAACTCAAGTTTTGTCGCGAGTAATTTTCTTTTTACTTCATCTTGGTGTTGTGTTAATGCGTGTAAAAGCTCCTGGTCAGTAGTATCTACAGATACGGTGATTGTTTGGTCAAGATCAAATTCAGCCTGTTTTCGAATGTTTTGGACCGCACGAATAAATTCACGAACCATACCCTCCTGTGCTAACTCTGGGGTTATGAGTGTGTCAATCTCAACACATAAATCTAAATCGTCTTTAGCGGGATGCACTATAACCTCTTTAATATTCACTTCATCTGTTAAGGTCTCAATGGACTGATCAGTAAGGTGTACACCGTTTGTATAAACAGTAATACTTGAAAGTGGTTGTCTGACTTTAATACCCTGTTCTTTTCGTTTGGCATGTACCTGCTCAGATATATCTCGAACAAGGACCATTTCAGCTTCTAGGGTTTCATTTTTGAATGACCCATTGCTGTTTGGCCATTCGGTTAGGTGCACGGAAGAAGGATTATCGTTTGTTCGCAGATCTTGATACAAGGCTTCTGACATAAACGGTACAAATGGCGAAAGCATCGTTAATACGTTGGATAACACATAATAGCCTGTTTGATAGAAGGATTCCTTGTCATCAGCGCTTATCGCAGAGGGACCAACACGATCCCTGGATCTACGAATGTACCACTGGGATACATCATTAATAATAAACTGTTCCAGCAGGGCTACAGCCGCTGGAGTATCAAATAAATCCATTGAAGCAGTTACACCTTCAAGCACTGAAGTGTATCGTGATAACACCCACTCATCTAGTATGTGTTGTGGTTTAATATCTGTACCCATTTGTGGCTGCCAATTATCCATAATCGCATTTTGCATAAAGAACTTATAGGTATTCCACGTTATAACTTGAAACCTTCTACGCACTTCATCAAGAATCGTATAGCCAAACCGTAAATTACCTGTTCCATGGTGGTTTGCGACACGGTCTTTAAGATATAACCAACGAATTGCATCAGCACCAGCTTTTTGGGCAGCCTCGTCAAATGGAATCGAATTTCCTGCACTCTTATGCATTTCATCTCCGTTTTCATCGACTAAAAAACCTGTTGTTAATACATTTTCCCATGGAGCACGATTTTCAAGAGTTACTGACATAAATAACGTTGCATAAAACCACAACTTAATCTGAGATGCATACTCAGTAATAAACTCAAAAGGATACCAATCAGCCCAATACTCTTTGTTGGTTAAATAATCAACCGTTGAAAACGGAACAATTCCTGCATCAAGCCAACAGTCTCCAACATCAGTAACTCTTTTCCACACACCTGTTTGGGCTTTACCATCAATTACCATTTTTGTTCCATCAAGATACACATCATCTACCCACGGACGATGAAGATCTGGAAGACTATCGACCTTTTCAGGTTCAAGAGCAAGCTCCCGTAGTTCTTCCTTTGAACCTACTACCCATACTTTAGTTTTGTCTTCGTTTTCAAAAAATGGTAATGCCAACCCCCAATATCTTTTGCGTGAAATGGGCCAATCGCCCATGTTATCAAGCCAATCATGCATACGTTTTGCTGCATGTTCAGGCATCCAATTAACGGTATCAACGGCAGCTTTCATTTTAGGCCGAATTTCATCTGCCCGAATAAACCACTCAGACGTTGTTCTAAATACCAGTTCGTGTTTACACCGCCAACAATGTGGATATGAATGGGTAATATCTTTAAATTTATAGAACGCACCGGACTGTTTAAGGTCAGCAAAGATCTGTTCTTTAACATCAAATACACTTTGGCCTGCATAGATACCATATTTTTCGTTATACACACCAAAGTCATCAATCGATGAAACCTTAGATTGCTCGCTTAAGTTATTTACTTTTGACAACTCAAAGTCTTCTTTACCAGCACTTGGGGCAATATGCACAATACCTGTTCCATCTTCTTCACTCACATCCGACCAAGCCAGTAAGCGTCTATCTGCGTCAAGAAAATTAAAAGGGGTTTCATACACACCATTTCCTGTTGAAATAAGATCCAAAAGCTCTTGTCCAGTAAATTCTGCTACTATTTCAAATTCGCCCTTACTCTCCAAGACTTCGGTACGTGCTTTTGCTAGGATTAGATACTCACTAACATCATTAAGCTGTTGCTTTGCAATAACATAGGTAAGCGTAGGGTTTATTGCTAACGCATCGTTTGATAACAACGTCCAGGGGGTGGTTGTCCATACCAAAAATGAAACCTTATCGCTTCCTAGTTTATAGGTATCAACAAGTTTTTGGTGTGTACCATTCCCCGAATTTACCCTAAACTTTACAAAAACAGAGGTGTGTTTGACCGTTTTATACCCACCATCTGACAATTCATGTTGTGAGATTGCCGTCCCACACCTGGTACACCATGGCATTGCATCTACACCCTTGTACAACCAACCTTTTTCCTGAACTTGCTTTAAAAAATACCAAATATGAAGATTGTTTCGCTCACTTTTTGTGTAATATGAATGTTCCCAATCCATAAACATGCCAAGACGTTTTGACTGTTCCTCTTGAACTTTACTAAAGCGCTCAACTCTGTTATTACACGACTCACAAAAATTCCCAATTCCAAATTCTTCAATATCGCGCTTTGAATTAAACCCAAGGTCTTTCTCTTCCTCCACCTCAACCCACAAGCCTTGGCAATCAAAACCATTCTGGAATCGTTGTTTGAATCCTTGTGCATTCTTATAGCGTTGAAATGTGTCTTTAATTGTTCTCCCGTGAGCGTGGTGAACACCCATGGGATTATTCGCCGTTATTGGACCGTCTAGAAACGAAAACCGAGTGTCGCTATTCTCGTTTTTTAAACGATATTCTGTGGAAATATTATTTTCCTTCCACCATAACAAAATCTCAGACTCAAGCTGCGGAAAATCAGGGTGTGAATCAGGTACCTTCATGCGATGAATTATATACTATTAGGTGAACCCTTTAAATGGCAAAATATCTCTATTCTTTATAGACTATGAATATGTTTTCATTCTTTTTGAGTTACTATAGTCACCAACTTGATACTATCGGGTATAATGATTTCATGAAATTTGTCGATAACCTTGTTACAAAGCATAAAACCGTTATATATCTTTTGCTTGGTAACCTCTACCTATTGTTTGCAAATTTGCTTGATGACTACAACACTATTCTTTACTCTACCGGTCTTATTCTTCTTGTTGCGGGCTTAGCTAGTCTTAAGCCTAAAAAAGTAAAAACTAGTTCATCACTTGTACAAAAACCTTTCGATTTTGAGTATAAGAAGCTTGAAAGTGAGTCTGAAGAAGAACTTCATTGGCACGACATTGCCCTCACTGGCTGGTGGGCTGCCGTTATTATTCTTGAAGTTGCGATTATTGTATTTTACTTTTTTGTAGTTCAAAATTTTCTCAACGGAAATCATGGCTGGAACATGTTTTACGTGTGGAAATCTTAAGATAAAACACCGATATTATAAAGTACCGTATTGAAATATTTTGTGTTTTGCCGTACACTTGCGGCGTATGGAACGGATACTTGCGTCTCAAACCCCAGAATATATTGAAAAAGAAGTAACCATTAAAGGGTGGGTTAATGCTAATCGTAGTCATGGCCCTATAGTTTTTGCTGATATCCGTGACCGTTCTGGCTTAGTTCAGGTTGTGTTTATGGATGAACTTGGCAGTAAGGCCAATGAACTCAAACCTGAATATGTAGTTGAAATTACTGGAACTGTACAAAGCCGCAGCGAACGTTACTTTAACGAAAAGCTTATAAGTGGAAAAGTTGAAATTGCGGCTTCAAATCTCACTATTTTAAATACCGCTCAAACAACGCCATTTCCAATTGATACTGATGGCCACGATATTGATGAAGATCTGCGTCTCAAATACCGTTATTTGGACCTTCGAAGGGAGCGGTTACAAAAGCATATAAAGAATCGTTCGAAAGTAACACAGTTTGTAAGGAATTGGTTAGTTGGAAAAGACTTTACCGAGATTGAGACACCAATTTTAACGAAATCAACCCCCGAAGGTGCTCGTGACTTTTTAGTTCCTTCAAGACTACAAAAAGGTGAGTTTTATGCTCTTCCCCAAAGCCCTCAACAATACAAACAAATGCTTATGGTTGCTGGTTTTGAACGATACTTTCAACTAGCACGTTGTTTTAGAGACGAAGATCCTCGTGCCGATCGTGCGTATGCGGAGTTTACACAAATTGATATGGAGATGTCTTTTGTTACTCAGGAAGATATTCTTAAGTTAACTGAAACAATGTTTACTGAGCTTGTTGAAACACTGTTCCCTGAAAAACATATTCTTAAAAAACCATGGCCACGAATCCCCTATTATCAAGCAATGGAAAAATATGGAAACGATAAACCAGATATCAGAGAAAACACAGATGATCCGAATGAACTTGCTTTTGCCTGGGTTGTGGATTTCCCACTATTTGCTCCACAGAGTAGCGATGACTTTTTTCATGGTTCTGGTAAAGCAAAGTTTGCCCCATCACACCACATGTTTACTGCCCCTCATCCTGATGATATTGGTCTTTTAGAAACTGATCCTCTCAAGGCACGCGGGTTACAGCACGATATGGTCCTCAATGGACATGAGGTTGGTGGTGGGAGTATTCGTATACATGATGCAAAAATTCAAGAGAAGATTTTCGAATTGATTGGGTTTACTCCTGAACAAATGAAGGAATTTGAACACATGCTTACTGCATTTAGCTATGGTGTTCCACCACATGGTGGGGTTGCTCCAGGACTTGATAGATTTTTGTATACCCTTTTTGGTGAAACAAGTTTACGTGAAGTTATGGCTTTTCCAACCCAGGCTTCGGGAAAAACATCTGTCATGGACGCACCATCAGTAGTTACCGATGAACAGTTAAAGGAACTTGGGATAAGTGTTACTAAAAAGTCATCAACCGACAACGTTTGAACCAATTGTTCCTATTACATAGCCCAATATTATTGCTCCTCCCGCAATAAAAGTCATCTCTAAGGCACTATTAAGAGGGTTTCTTTTAACAACCTTACCCTTTATAAACCCAAGTATAAATAATCCCATGAGCGCAGAAAGGATTGAGAATCCCATAGCTAAACTATTTTGTGTGAACAATACATAGGGAAACAAAACGGTAAAACCTGCAATCATATAAGAGGCCCACATCAAAAACCCATTTATTACAAAGTTTCTCGTTTTTGCCTTTTTCGTTGAAAGTTCAGAACCACTTTTCTCACTGAGAAAACTCCCCACACCCATGCTAAAAGCTTCAACCATAACAATCACCAATCCACTAGCAATAACAAATGACATCGACTGTGATGCAGCTGCAATACCAACAAGAGCTCCCACACTCGAAACAAATCCGTCTTCAAATCCAAATACTGCATTCCTGACATTTGCTTCAGTAATTTTTCTTTTACGCATGTCCTCTTATATCATATACCTATATGAAAACACGGGCCCTTAGCGATAAAAATACTAAGGGTATCCGTGTTTATTCATATGATTCAGACCTACCTTTTACCTAGGTAAGTATGATTCAATTACTGGTTTAATTGAGGTGTACGGTACTGCACCTACAATAATCTCAGCTTCAATTTCACCTGAATCCGTTGAAGCACCTACATAATATGTTGGTGTTCCACCTACAAATCCAGCGTTTCCATCAGCAACATCCTTTTGAACTTCTGCAGCATAATCATTGTTTGCAAGACATGCATCGAAAGCTCCTGGATCTAATCCAAGATCTGTTGCTAATTGCGTTAAGGATTCAGAAGGTCCTGCTCCGTTCGATAATGTTTTATCAAAGATTGCATCATGATACTTAAAGTACATAGCATCTCCACCTTGTTCTCTAGCACAGTTTGCAGCGATAGCTTCTTCTGTGGCTTTAGGTTCATGGAAAGAAAGTGGGAAATCTCTAAACACAAGCTTTACTAAACCGGTATCAATATATTCTTTCTTCAACAAAGGCAACATGTCATTGTAACTTCGTTGACAGAATGGACATTCATAGTCACTAAACTCAATAACAGTTACCGGAGCATTAGGATCTCCAAGAACAGGATCATCATCAACAGAGATTGTTGTTACTGAAGGCTGAGTTGGTTGTGGAATTGGTGTTGCCACACCTGTATCAGTTCCCGCGGAACCAGTACCACCGACTACGCCTGCAACAGCACCACCATTTGACAAACCAGGAACTCCCTGTAGACCAAAGTATAACCCCAAAGAAATCATGAGACCTGTAATTACAATTGCAACAGGTGTTCCTATGTTATTTTGACTCATTAACATTCACCTCCCTTTCAGACTTGTTTAAAAAACGTGTACCAAGTATCGTAAATAATGCGGTGAGAACAAATCCCGTTAGTGCCATAACTGGGATGGTGATATATCCATAATAGTACTCATATACGGTAGTACACGACTCAGAAGATATCCCGCACGATGCGGCAACAGCTGGAAATCTCTGAATAAAATAATGATAGCTTGCAATCATACCGCCGATAATAGAAAGTGGAATAATGTAGTCTTTTACAAAAACATGTTTGCGAACAGCAGCAACCAAAAGGATAATTGTTTGTGGATACATTAATGCTCTTTGATACCAACAAAGTGTGCAGGGTGGAAGCTCTAAGATTTCCGATAGGTATAAACTTCCAAATGTTGAGACAAAAGCAATTAAAAATGCAATCCACAAACCATTTCGTTGAAGAAAGAAAAAGAACTGTTTTACAAATGGTATTGTTGTACGTTTAGATACAACATATAGAGCTAAAAGCCCTAATAATCCAATCTGGCCAAGCAGGGTGAAAAACGCTATAACATCCATGCACAACAAGTGTATCACAAAAAAAAAGTTAAACTATTAACCATAGCTTTATAACATTCGTTCGGTTTGCCAGGTTAATTTACAAATTCCACCAGCATAAATTTTTCGAGGAACATGCCAATATATTGTTGTATGATCATTTGTTTTTCGAACCCACCCATGTCCGTAATTGCCGACACTAAAACTCCCAACTTCCATTTCAAATGTTTTTTCAAAAACTATCTTCTGGCTATTTTCGGTTAGTACTTCGAAAGAAATTATGTTAGAAATCGTTCCATTTGGAATTTCAAAAATTAGATCTGCCTGCTTTGTTAGTGAATCCATTCTAAATGAAAATGCGTGTGAAATAATATCATTGCCCTCAAGTGTTTCCTGATACCCACCAAATAGTTTTGCCTTAAAAGAAAGCCTTCTTGATGCGCCATTTTTGAGAGATGGAATTGGAAGAGAAACCTTATGCATTGAGGAAAATGACCCTTTACTTGAAACGCCATCCCATGTTGGAAAATCTCGAATCTTTGAGTAATCTTTTGATCTTTTCGAAAAACCCTCCATCACGTATATTTGGGCGTTACTGTCGGGATTGTGGTACGTGAACGACTGGATATCACGTGTTGCAAGAATTTCTAGGTGTTTTGTTAGTATCGACGGTTCATTTTTTCCATATATAACCTTAAATTCTCCTAAAAGATTGGTTGTTATAAAACCAAGATCGTCATCTTCACTACCCAAGCCAATCAAAGACAATATAGATTGGGGATCAGGATCTTTTAAAAATGATATTTTTATAGTAGGAATTCTAGATGCCTCTGTCCACGATACATCTATAGACAAGGATTTCGATAGCCATGCTAAAACTATGAGTACTACTGACAAAATAACAATAACAAATATCGTTGTTGGATCGACCATTTTGTTATTGTATCAGCACAAGCTAGCCACTTGTACTACCATTCATTTTCGTACTTTTTGTGTACGCTTTTCTCATTACTACCTATTCTACTGACAATAAGAATCCTTTGTCAAATGAAAAGCGTAGCTTAAACGTCCCGGGATTTAAAGTGTCTCCACCCAATTGTAATTGAACCAACAATTGCTGCAACAAAAATGACAACTGC
>PCSU01000005.1:0-4277 GCA_002771355.1 candidate division WWE3 bacterium CG22_combo_CG10-13_8_21_14_all_39_12
ACCGAGACGTGTTGGAAAAATCGCTCAAAGATATTAGCCTGTAGTGTCGCTTCCGCTAGTCAAGACCCTTATTGGTTTAGGCTTAACTTTCATATATATACTATCAATCATTACCACAGTCGACCATGCAAATAGTATTCTACGTGTTGAAATAATAAGCTCTCTCATCTTTGGACTAATTGTTGGTTTTTTTATTTTTCTACTAGAAGGCCGTCGCGAGGAAAGAAACCAAAACAATGCACTAAAATTCACCCTTGAAAACCTTGTTCTTCTTGAATTAAAACTCCAAGCCCAAAGAGAACCTAGTAAACTCACAGAAACCCTTGGAAATGCGAAAAAATGTTACTTCGACGGTAGCCATGTGAATGGAATTATGGATGTTCTCACAAAATATCGAGACTTTATAGTAGAAGCCCACACTCGCAAAATAGCTACCGAGAGAACCTCTATGCTTCTTGATTTTTATATGGAAACTGAGTTTGCATACATTGATGCTGAAAAGCTAGACAATAAATTAATTCCTTTTTGCACGAACCACTGTTCAAAAAAAGGTCGAGAATACACTAACCTCAGTCAATCCTCTATCGAATATGTTAGGGGAAAGGTACTAGGGATTGAGGACGAAACACTTGCTGGAAGAAAGAATATTACTACCGAAGAGTGCTACAACCTATTAAATCAAGACTACGAATTCACAAATCTGGTTACTGCCGTACTAGACAAAAGAGAAAATCTTATTCAAAAACAATTGAACTTAAAAAATACTTAATCTAATCCTTACCACTTAAAGTGAGCGAAAGCTCGGTTGGCATCAGCCATCTTGTGGGTATCTTCTCGTTTCTTAACGGCACTTCCTTCACCAGCAAATGCATTTGCCAATTCTTCAGCTAATCGCTCATGCATAGGTTTACCACTTCTTGAACGCGCAGCGTCAATTATCCATCGCATAGCTAAAGCCTCTGAACGACCTTTAGGCACCGGAAGAGGGATTTGAAATGTTGCACCACCAACACGACGCGAACGAACCTCTACATCTGGCTTAACTGAATTTATTGCCTTGTCAAAAACCTCAACAGGATCAGCCTCTACCTTCTTTGATGCAGTTTCAATTGCCGTATATACAATCTTTCGTGCTTTATCTTTTTTACCATCAAGCATGATGTAATTGATAAAACGTGTAACACGGGGGCTACCATAAACTGGGTCTGGAACTATAATTCGTTTTCGTGCTTGTTTACCTCTCATAATATATTTTAGCTATCTTTAGACTTTTTTGAACTCTTCTTAACTCCATATTTAGAACGAGACGTCTGACGACCCTCAACACCTGCTGTATCAAGCGCACCACGTACAATGTGGTATTTTACACCTGGCAAGTCTTTTACTCGTCCACCGCGCAAAAGGACAATGCTGTGTTCTTGTAAGTTGTGACCTTCGCCAGGAATATAGGCTGTCACTTCTTTACGGTTTGATAAGCGAACACGAGCAACCTTACGCAAAGCAGAGTTAGGTTTTTTAGGTGTCATTGTCTTTACCTGTAAAACCACAGCACGTTTAAATGGGCTATATGCTTCAGAAAGTCTATTCTTATTACTATTCCAGCTACCCGTTAGGGCAACTGACTTATCTTTCTTAGTTTTGCGTACACGCCCTTTTCTTATCAATTGATTAACTGTTGGCATAACACGGGGATTTTACCACAGTACCCAAAAATCTCCAACATTTAGATTATTTCCTTCTTTCAAACAGAAAGCAGGAATATAGAGCATGATTTAATGTAAATCAAACAATACCAATGGGTACACAAAAATGACAACAAGGTATTTAACCCTTACATAAGGGGGGAAACGTGACTACAGATCAATAACAACAGGTAAAATAAGTGGTTCGCGTTTTGTTTTAGAGAAAAACAGACTGCGCAATTTTTCGGTTAATTTTTCTTTTGTCTTATTCCATTCTTTAATATGTGTTCCTTGTACTGTTTTACCCGCTAACTGTTTAGCGTGTTTTACCAACTCCCCGGACTCAGCCTGAAACACAAAACCACGACTTATTACATCAACTATGTTTGAAAGTTTGCCTTCTTTATCTTTTCTCATAATAATCACAAATACCCCATCTTGGGAAAGTTGCATCCTATCTTCCAAAACAATTTTACCAACATCGCCAACCAAACTTCCGTCAACGAACACATCCCTAGTTTCGATTTCAGGCCCAAGCTTAGCATCATGTTCATGAAACATTACAGTCTGATTTCCAAGCAATTCAAACACCGTTTTTGGATCGTAACCCATATCTTCAACAAGCGTTGTATATCCTCGTTGGTGACGCCTTGTACCTCCAATAGGAATAAAAAATTCTGGCCGTGTTAATCCAACCATTAACGAAAGATCTCCTTTACTTCCATGACCAGAAACGTGTAAATCATCTTGAATATCTGAATACACTACTCGTACACCTTTTTCAATGAGTCGATCAATAGCACTACCAACCTGATCGCCAACTCCAGGAATAGGATCCGCACTAAAAATCACTGCTGCTCCTGGTTTGATTTGAATAGAACGATGTTCCCCTCTAGACAAACGATCAAGAGCAGATCCGGGCTGACCCATTGCTCCAGCAACAAGATATGTTTTTTTATGTCCAGGCATTCGACGTGCTTTTTCTTGATCTATAACGGCGCCATCTGGAACCTTAAGATATCCAAGATTGAGTGCTGTTTGAATATTCTGATCAATACTTCTTCCTGCAGGAACAACTTTTCGACCATACTTATGTGACACATTAATTGCTTGTTGAATACGAGAAATATTTGAACTCATGGTAGTAATAAAAACCTGTCCTTTAGCATCACGTAGTTCACGATCAAACGCTTTTTCGATACTACGTTCTGACTCTGTATATCCATCACGATTAGAACCCAAACAATCCGAAAACAACGCAAGAACACCATCTTGCGCTAACGATGCGAGCTTACCAACCTCAAAAGGATGCCCGTCAACAGGGGTCCAATCGAATTTAAAATCAGGTGACATGACAATGTTTCCAACCGGAGTACGAACAAAAAGTCCCAAAGCATCGGGAACAGAGTGGTTAACCCTATAAGGATTAATCTCAAATTTTCCTACCTTAAAAGCACCTTTTTCCGGTTCAATTAAATGTAGTGGCTGGCCCTTTAACAAATTCTTTTCGGCAAGTTTAGCCTGAATAAATCCTCGTGGTAGTTTAGTTGCATAAATAGGAACATTCGTTAATTCTTTTACTATGTATGGGAGGGCACCAATGTGATCTTCATGGGCATGGCTAATAACAATACCGCGAACTTTGTGGCGTTTTTGAATTAGATATGAAACATCAGGAATAACAACATCAACACCGAGTTGATCAGCTTGAGGAAACCCTATTCCAGCATCAAAAACCACAACGTCATCTTGTGTTTCAAACACATGCATATTTTTGGTAACCTCGCCATTGCCACCTAAGGGGATATAGTGAAGATACGGAGTATTAGAATTCTCAGGCATATTCGTATGTATTGTAACAGAAATAGTAAAAAAACGCAGAAATAACAACAATAAAACTAGAACAATGTTGCCTGAATGGGTTCCTGATCATTACCATTTTCGGCTTCTGGTTCCCGTTCAGGACTTAGCGTAGATTCCCCTTTTGCTAATATCGCAAGCCTTTCAAAATCCTCTAAAAAAGATTTCATCATATTCCCGTTTCGAAGTGCTGCAGCAGGATGATATAGCGGAAATATAATTTGACCAGAAGGCTGCGAAAGCGCATATCCATGTGAACGCGAAATTTGCGCCTCGGGTAAAAACCAGTTCATGGCAAACCTTCCTAACGTAGCGATTATTCTGGGTTTAACAATTGCAATCTCACGTTCTAAATACGGGCGATACTTTTCAATTTCTTCAGGTAGAGGATCTCTATTTTTTGGTGGACGCGCCTTAACCACATTAGTAATCCACACATCGCTCCGTACCATATCATTATCAGACAATGCTGTGTTCAAAAGCTGACCTGCCCTTCCTACAAATGGCCGCCTTTTAACAGACTCATGAAATCCTCCAGCCTCACCAATAAATAGAACCGTAGCATCAGGATTTCCTTCTCCGGGAATAAGTGGCGACTGGTCAAATAATGGAAGATCGTTAAGCGCCATCTCACCAAAAAGTGCGGCAAGTTTTTCTGCCTTATTCATGAAGATATCGTAACATGTAATCAGTAATCAGTAATCAGTAATCAGTAATCAGTAATCAGTAATCAGT
>PCSU01000005.1:4323-23358 GCA_002771355.1 candidate division WWE3 bacterium CG22_combo_CG10-13_8_21_14_all_39_12
AAGTGTATGTGGGTGAAAAACCCTGTCAACCCCTCAGGTCCGTCATTCTGAACTTGTTTCAGAATCTACTAGGATACCTTTTTCCTTAAGATCTTGAAACAAGTTCAAGATGACAGATAGATATCGAGACAACGCCGAATAGACGGTGTTTACGTGTTACTAGTTACTAATTACCAGTTACTGTTTACGAATTACGCTCTTATCACATTACCCCCGTCGGCATGAAGTCTTTAATGTTTTCAAGAGTAATTTCAAATTTTGATCCGCGCCCTTCAACCATGCGCATTGCTGCATTTCGAACAACCGCATTAATCGTTCTCTCCATCGTACGAATTCCGGCGTCATAACCCAATGGACGTGTAATTGCTGGCCACACATCAGGGGCAAACTCAATTGCATCCACAGGCATTCCCGTAATTCGAAGCTGCTTTGGTAATAGATAGTCCCTAGCAATAACAATCTTTTCGTCATCGTTATACCCTGGCATTTTAATGAGTTCCATACGATCAAGAACTGCATTACTAATACCAGTCGTATTATTTGCCGAACCTAAAAACAACACCTCGGACAAATCGAATGGAAAGTCTATGTAGTAATCAGTAAATTGAAAATTTTGCTCCGGGTCCAAAAGTTCAAGCAACACTCCCATAATCTCAGCCCTGGCCTGTTCAGCTGTACGATCAATCTCATCAAGTAAAATTACAGGATTTCTTGTTTGTGCACGCCTCAGGCCTTTAATTACCTGTCCTGGCTCTGCTTCTTCATTGGCTTTTGATTGCCCACGTAATTGAAGGGCTGAACCCATTCCTCCCATTGGAATACGAATAAACTCACGTCCAAGCGCCTGGGCAATAGTATATGCAATTGAAGTTTTACCTATTCCAGGCAACCCCACGAAAAACAAAATTGGTTGAGACTGTCTTCCTTGCCTTTGTTCTTTTTGCACAAACTGTGCACGAGCCTCATCTTCTTTAGCCTTATGTTGTAAATTCAAAATTGAAATATACTCTAAGATTCTATTTTTAATTGGCTCAAGTCCATAGTGAGTTGCATCTAACACTTCACGCGCCTTATCAATATCTAAATTATCTTCAGATCGTGATTCCCATGGTAAATTCACAACCCAATCCACATAGCGCTGAGTTTGGTCAAAAGCAGTGTTATAGCTATCAGAACCAAACTGCCGATTAACACTGGTGATCATTCGCTCAACCTTACTTAAAAGCTCAGGTGGCAATACAACACCCGCAACCTGATCTACAATTGCTTGAATTTCAACAGACTGAATCTCTAAATCGTCTAATTTAGGTGAACCCGAAGGACTTATGGTATTTTTGGGCATACAAACAGTATAGATTTATGAGGGATAAGAAACAAGAGATAATTAGACTACAATTTAACGTTATGTAACTATTTGAGCATCAACAGTACCACCCGCTTTTTCAACTTTTTCACGAGCATTAGATGAAACTAAAATATCAGAAGCTATACGTACTTTCTTTGTTATTGCACCAGATCCTAAAATCTTTATTGACCCTTTCTTTTTTGAGGTAATCCCTTTACTCAGGAGTGATTTAACAGACACTATCTCTCCATCACTGAATAGACGATCAACTTCATGAAGATTTATTGCAAATGCTGATTTTCCAGTTCCTCGAAATGATTTACCACGCAAAAAAGGCAACCGCTTCATGAGTCTAGCCTGACCACCTTCAAAACCAACCCTAATTCGTGTACGAGCTCGTTGTCCAGCCTCACCACGACCAGAGTTTTTACCCTTTCCAGAGCCTTTTCCACGCCCAACACGTTTTGCAGTAGGATGGATAATTTTTGATAACTGATTTAAAAATGTCATGATTATGAATGTTTTTTAATACGTTGTTTTATTGTTTTTAGTTGTGTTAATGCAAAAATAGTTGTATCAACATTTTGCTTCTTACCACTTGTTCCAAGGATTTTGGCTACAATATTTTGTACACCTGCGGCCTGAAGAACTGAACGTACTGGCCCTCCTGCACGAATTCCTGTTCCTGCTGGAGCTGGTTTTAACATCACGCGAGATGCACCAATATTGACTTCAATTTCATGTGGAATAGTTCGTGCATCACCAACAATTGGAACTTCGACAAGCTGAGATTTTGCTCGTAGCGTTGCCTTTTTGATCGCTTCTATAACTGAAGGGGCTTTTGACAATGATGTGCCTACTCGTCCAGCACCATCGCCCACTACAGCTAGCGCTGAAAAGCTTAATCGGTTTCCACCTTTAGTCTTTTTTGATGTTCGTTTAATTTGAACAATCGTTTCGGTTAATTCGTCTTGTTGTTCTATTATTTGAGGATCCATAATTTTTATACTAAAAGTCAAGGCCTCCTTCACGCGCCCCTTGGGCAAGTGCCTTAACTCTACCATGGTAAGCAAAACCTGCCCGATCAAATACAACCGCTTTTACATTAGCCTCAAGTGCCTTTTTAGCAATTGCAACCCCTACATTAAATGCTTTTTCTGTTCCTCGTTTACCTTCAATACTTCCTCCTACTGTTGACACACTAACAATAGTTAGGTCTTTGGTATCATCAATAACTTGAGCTGATATATTTTCATTTGAGGCAAACACCACTAATCGAGGACGTAGCGTAGTACCCGAAATATTTTTTCGGTTTCGATACTGCCTTTTTACTCGTCTGTCGTGTCGTGATGCAATCATGATTATGCTCCCCCTACCTTTGCTGCTTTACCAGGCTTCAAGTGTATAACTTCACCAGCATATCGTATGCCTTTACCTTTATATGGTTCTGGTGGTCTCACGGAACGAATATTTGCGGCAACTTGTCCGACTAACTGCCTGTCTATTCCTGAAACCTTAATTTTACCTTCGTCAATATCAAACGTAATTCCTTCTGGTGCCTCAACATCAATCTTGTGTGAATACCCAACCGCAAGCTCTAAAGCTGTACCTTTTTTCTGAACTCGATATCCAACCCCTACAAGTTCAAGACTTTTTTCAAACCCCTCGGTAACCCCAGTCGCAGCATTTGCTACAATACTTCTCCATAAACCCCACTGTGCTTTTGCCTCACGAGATTCTTTAACCATAGTAAAAACAATCCCATCTTCGTTGTGCTCAACATTAATTAATGGGGAAACTGCATAGGTAAGTTCACCCTTTGGACCACTGACGGTTACGTTTTTACTATCAATAATAACGGTAGCTTTTTCTGACAATTTTACTGGTTGTTTTCCTATTCTAGACATAATTTTTAATATACCTCTACAAGAACTTCTCCACCAACATTTTCTTTTCGTGCATCCTCATGGGACATAATTCCCTTACTCGTACTAATAATTTGCATTCCAAATCCACCTCGCACATGACCCATTCCTTTTGCCTTCTGGTACTCACGAACACTTGGCTTACTTACTCTTTTGATTTTTTCGATTGCAGGCTCACCTTTATCACCATACATAAGATCTACAATAAGTTGTTTTGTTACCCCTTCACCATCGACACGAACATCAGCAATAAATGAGTACGCACCCAGTACATGAGCAATACCCTCTTTTTCTTTCGAGTAAGGCATACTGACTGAAACATGCTTAGACATGTATCCGTTTCTTATTCTTGTTAGCATATCTGCTATTGGATCTGTATTCATAATATATTTTTTACCAGCTTGATTTCACTACCCCAGGCAAATTACCAAGCAAAGCCTGTTCTCTAAAACAAATGCGACACAACCCAAACTTTCGTATGTATGACCTGGGCCTACCACATGCAGTACACCTATTAACAACCTTACGGGTTTCACCGTCTCTAATCTTTCTTTTGTTTCGTTCAAGCCACGATTTTGTTGCCATAATTATTCTTTTTCCCCTTCTTCTTTACTGGTAGAAAAAGGTGCGCCGAGCTCTGTAAGGAGTTCACGAGCAATTGTATCATCGTTAGTCGAGGTTACAATTGTTACCTGAAGCCCAAAAGAGCGTCTTACATTGTTAGGATCGATTTCTAGAAATGGCAATTGCTCGGTTAAACCAAAAGAATAGTTACCATGACCATCAAAACCATTGGGGGAAATTCCTTGAAAATCACGGGTTCTTGGTAACGTGTAGCTAAAAAGTTTTTCCAAAAAATGATACATTCTTTCACCACGAAGAGTTACTCTAACACCAACAGGCATTCCTTCACGAACATTAAATGCCGCAATAGACTGACGTGCTTTTGTAACAACTGGTTTCTGGCCCGTAATTTTGCCCATCTGTTCAACAAGTTGTTCAATCATATCTTTGTTTTCTTTTATATCTCCGATTCCCGTATTAACTATTATTTTAGTTATTGCAGGCATTGCCATAATGTTTGACACCTTACCCTCAGTCATCCATTTTGGAACAACATTATTAATATAATTGTTTCGTATAGATTCTTTATTCATAGTTACGTAATCTCCTTTCCGCATTTTTTGCACATTCGTACACTCTTACCATCTTTATCCCCGTGACCAACTTTTGTCTTTAAATCACAGTGTGGACATACAAGCATTGCATTACTCACATTAATGGGAGCCGGTTTTTCAATAATCCCACCAGCACGATTGCTTGTTGCTTTTTGGTGGCGCTTAACAATATTTACCCCACCAATAACTATTCTTTTTTCAACCGGAAAAACCTTTTCTACTGAACCTCTGGTCCCTTTATCTTTTCCGGTAATAACCTCAACTGTATCGTTTGTTTTTATTTTCATAATATTATTTTCTACCAAACTTCTTTTGCTAATGATGCTACTTTGTTAAAACCTTTTTCCTTAACTTCCCTTGCAATCGGACCTAACACTCGTGTCCCAATAGGCTCTTTAGTTGCATTGTTAATGACAACTGCTGCATTATCATCAAAACGAATATAACTTCCATCTTTACGACGAACCTCTTTTGCCGTACGCACAACAACAGCATGTACCCTGGAACCATCTTCCATACCGCTCGTAGAGATAGCGCCCTTAACAACTGCAAAAACAATATCACCTAAAGATGCATATTTTTTTGCTCCCTTGCCAGGTACAGCAATAACGAGAAGTTCCCTTGCTCCGCTGTTGTCCGCTAATTTTATTCTTGATTCTTTCTGTAACATATTAGGTTTTTTCTACAATAATCCACTTTTTAGTTTTTGAAATTGGTCGTGTCTCAATAATTGTTACAACATCTCCAACCTGAGAGGTCCCACTAAAATCGTGCACATGATATTTAGTCACACGTGTATATCGTTTCTTATACCGTGGATGGATTTTCATAACATCAACACCAACCGTTACAGTATGTTCTCCTGATTTCGATAAAATTGTTCCTGTTATTTGTTTTGCCATATTTTTATTGTCTTTAATTATTGTCTTTTAATTTTTCACTTCTAATTGTCAACATTCGTGCACGATCCTTGCGCATATCACGCAACACGTGTGATTTTACACTATCACTAAAATGGCGATCAACAGACCTCTTTAAAAAATCTTTTGTCGTCTCTGCAACTTGAATCTGCAATTCATCTGCAGTTTTTTCTCGTAATTCAGCTAGTCGTTCTTTTTGTTTTGCCATGATTATGCTTCTCGTACTACAAACTGTGTCCTTACGCGCAATTTGTGTGCACCCCGTCTCATTGCTTCTTTTGCAATTTCTTCAGTAACACCTGACATCTCAAACATAACTTTACCTGGCTTAATCTTTACAACATAATGATCAAATGGTCCTTTACCTGAACCCATTCGAACCTCTGCAGGCTTTTGTGTTACTGGCACATCAGGGAAAATTCTAATCCACATCTTACCACCTCGTTTTACATATCCTCGAATTGCCTTTCTTGCAGCTTCAATTTCACGAGCAGTAACATGTCCGTGAGTTAGGGCCTTGAGTCCATACTCACCAAAACTAACTTTATTTCCACGCTGCGCCTTGCCACGATTTTTGCCCTTAAATTGCCTTCTATATTTTAGTTTTTTTGGTTCTAACATGTTTATTTTTTATCAGGAACTTACATTAATTCCCAATTGTATTTCTGTTTCTTATACCTTTTACTTTTTTATCTGTCGGTTTTTCTTCAGGCTGTGTTATCCAAACCTTAATTCCAATGGTCCCCTTTTTAGTTTTTGCAACACGGTATGCGTACTTTACATCCCGAGAAAGCGTTGATGTCGGTACTGAACCTTCACGAAACTTTTCACGACGCGCAATCTGTCTTCCACCTAAACGACCACTTACAAAAATTTTAATTCCATCCGCACCTGCATCCATAACTCTTCGCATAGCACCAGTAGCTGCTCGTTTATATGGAAACCTACGTTCAATCGAGCGAATAATATTCTCCGCAACTATAACAGCTGACAGATCCGGGTTTTGTACCTCTTGAACATTAAGTCTTACTCGACCATCAATCATGACATCAAGATGTTTTTTAATTTGTTCAATCATTGACCCACCACGTCCAATAACAAGTCCTGGCCGTGCAACAACTAAGTCAATTGTTACATCGTTAATTGAGCGCGAAATAGTAAGCGTATCTATACCCGAAGAACCAACAATCTCATGAAGATAGTCACGAATAAGAGCATCCTGACGTACATACTCGGCATAATTTTTCTTATCATGCCAAACACTATTCCATGCCTTATTTAACACTAACCTAAAACCAATCGGATTTACTTTTTGTGCCATATTATTTAGTCTCCTTTCCTGTATCTTTTTTGGATTCTTTCTTATCTACTCTTGATGGTGTAGCTGGTTTTTTCTCTTTTGGTGCAGACTTTACTGCGCTTTTCTTCTTACCAGAAACCTCTTTTTCTTCAACTTTATGTTTAGCTTCCTTACTATCTTTAACAAGATTCTCTTCTTCTTGAATCGAACCAACCTGAACACGAATATGACTAAACGTAGTCCTCATTATGTCCATTCGGCCACGAGCGCGATATTTGGGCTTTTTATACGTCATAGATTCTCCAATTTGTAAATCTTTTAACTCAAGTGTTGACTCTTCCATAGATTCGTTATTTACTGCATTAGCTATTGCACTATTAATTGTTTTCAATAGTGGCCCTGAAGCCTTCCTTTGTGACAAACCCAAGTATGCCTGCGCATCCTTAAGGGACATCCCCTTGATCTGTTTTGCCATGACTCTCACTTTGTCTGGCGAAATCCGTACATTTCTATTTATTGCTTTTACCGTTTTCATTATGTTGTTGTTGGTTTTTCAAATCCTTTTCGCGAATGAGCGACAAATTTTCGTGTTGCTGCAAACTCCCCAAGCTTATGCCCCACCATTGCCTCTGTAACAAAAACATCCTTAAAGCTTTTTCCATCATGAATGGATAATGTATGCCCTACCATCAATGGTGAAATCGAGGAGTGGCGCGCCCAGGTTTTAATCGGAGCTTTTTTACCAGCTTCATCCATTTTAATGACTTTAGCAAGCAATTTTTCGTTTACAAATGGTCCTTTTTTAAGTGATCGTGACATTATTTTTGGTTTCTACGTTTTACAATATACTGACTACTCTTATTTTTCTTATTACGAGTTCGAACACCATGTGCCTTTTTGCCCCACAATGTTTTGGGAGGACCACCAGTCCCTGTTCGACCTTCTCCACCACCATGTGGATGAACACCTGCTGGCATTGCTGTTCCTCGTACCTTTGGTCGTCGACCAAGATGACGAGATGCCCCTGCTTTTCCTAAAACAATCTGCGCATGCTCAGAATTTGAAACAGACCCAATCGTTGCATAACTATCTTCTACAAATAATCTAATCTCACCTGATGGGAGTTTTATCTGAACAAACCCTGCATCTTTTGCCATAACACGAGCTGACTGCCCTGCTGTCCGCACCATTTTACCACCTTGACCAACATGTAACTCAATATTGTGAATTTCGGTACCTACAGGAATTACTCGAAGAGGTAACGCATTACCGGTAACCAACTTAGCTTTTTCACCAGCTTCAACAAATCCCCCCACCTCAATACCCTCTGGAGCTAAAATGTATCGCTTTTCTCCATCTTCATATTTAATAAGAGCAATATTGCCAGAACGATTTGGATCATACTCAATTGACATTATCTCTGCCGGTTGGTACATACGATCATGTCGAATAAAATCAACTACTCTATACATTCTCTTGTGACCACCGCCACGGCCACGAACAGTTATCGTACCCTTTGAACGAGCTCCGGTACGTGGCAGAGGTTTTGTCAAGGATTTTTCAGGTGTCTTTTTGGTTATTGTGACGCCTGAGTTTACAACTCTAAATCGCTGTCCTGGTGTTACTGGTTTTAATACTTTAACTTTCTTCATTTTCGTTTTCTACTTCAAGAACTTTATCAAACCCTGGTATGGTCTTACCTTCAGGCAATGTAACATATGCTATTTTTCTTGATGCCGTTCTGGTTGTTTTCCTTGATCTAGCAATACGTTTTTCTTTACCTGGTCGCACATACACACGAACATTTGTTGGTTCGACCTCGTACAATTCATTAATTGCCCCAGCAATAGATTTTTTATTAGCAACAGTCTCAACAACAAACATATATATGTTTTGCGAAACCAACCTCATTGATTTTTCACTTACAATTGGTTTAACTATCATAATTCAATTTTTTGATATGCATCTCCAACAAAAATAACTGCAGAATGTGACAATATATCATATGCATTTAACTGACGAACCTCTATGACATCTGCACGTTTAATATTTGAAACTGATTTCACTAAATTCTTGTCAAGCTCAGCCGATACAAACAATACTCGTTTTCCCAAAAGTTCTACCTCACGCAGGAATGAATTAATAACTTTTGTTTGTGGGGTTTCTAAATTAAAAGCAGAAACAGTATGTACATTATTGTGTTTTGCAGACCATGAAAGTGAACTCAGTAATGCAACCTTCCTCATTTTACGTGACATGTTTGTACGGGCATTATCTGTTGGAACAATGGCATGGGTATGTCCTCCCCCAACCCACAATGGAGAACGAGTAGATCCAGCTCTGGCACGGCCCGTACCTTTTTGTCGCCATGGTTTACGACCACCACCACTAACTTCACCACGACCCTTGGTCTTTCTCGTACCTACTGCTGAGCGCTTTCGGTGAACGTGAACATACTGTGACATGATCGCCTTACTGATTGGGTGTGCAAAAATATCATCACTTACCGTAACATCAGCCTGTGCTTTTCCATTAGTGTCGTATTGTTTAATTGTCATTTTGTTTTGTTTCTACCTCTTCAATAATATTTTCCGAATTGGAACTCTCCTCTAACATAGGCGCTCTTTGTGTAATTTTAAGTGACAAAACAGATGAACGACTTCCAGGGATTGGTCCTTTAATGTATGCAATGTTTCCATCGTTAACACCCAAAACCTCAATATTTTTGAGCGTTACCTTTTCATGACCCATTCGTCCAGGCATTTTTTTACCTTTATAAACACGTCCTGGTGATGTTCCCTGACCAATAGATCCAACGGCCCTATGCCTGTCAGACTGTCCATGGGTCTTAGGACCACCAGAAAAGCTATATCTTTTCACCACACCAGCAAATCCTTTTCCTTTCGATACACCAGTTACGGTAAGGACATCTCCAACATGAAGATCACCTTCAAGATAATGTATTGCTGTCACAGGAGTAACTACCCCATCTTCTGAGAATTGTTGTGTCATATCTAATTTGTGTGCAGTTATATTTTCGCTCATTTTGTATTTTCCCTCACCAAAAAAAATAGGGCCCTTAGCCCTACATGAAGTAGTGTATCAGCAAGGGTCTAGTTGTTATAATTCGGTTAGCAAGGCCTCCCGTGTCATCGCGAGCGTATTCTATCAGAGGAACCTCTATGTGGCAAGCGTTTTTGTATATTTTAATGTTTCCCTATCCTATTCAACTAATGCAGACCTGACTAAAACTACTCCTTAGTATATACTTGGCAAGAATACGTACTTTTAAGGAATACGGGTGGCGCAGTGGCGAAGTGGTAACGCTGCGGTCTGCAAAACCGCGATGCAGGGGTTCGATTCCCCTCTGCGCCTCCAAAACAAACCTTACTTTAAACTTAATGTGTAGAGCCGTATAATAAAACCATGGCAACAAAAATGAATCCCTTCTCGAGTTTTGTTTACGACCCCGTTAAAATTACCTCTGTTCACTTTGAAACCCAACGAGAGAACGAGGTTGTCCGTCTTGTGCTCAGACGAGATACTATCACTAACCTTCCCTGGATCCTTACAACCCTTGCAGCAATACTCATCCCCTTACTTATAATAAAAACACTTCCCCAATTACCAGATTTTATTTCGGGTCCCCACATTACCAATATGTTTTCACCTAAAGAATGGCAACTAGCCGGTTTCCTTTACGTGATTACTATCTTCTATTTTGCATTTGTAAATTTCTCAAATTGGTTTTATAACGTTTTATTCGTAACAAATCTTCGGGTTGTCGACATTAACTACCGAGCACCTTTTCACTCACAAACAACCCAAGCCCAACTAAAAGAAGTTCAGGATGTGAGATATACACAGGGTGGACTTTTTGGTATTGCATTTAACTATGGAAATCTTTTCGTGCAAACAGCAGGAACTAAACAAAATATTCAACTAACACGCATACCAAATCCCAACATAGTACAAGAACGAATAGTACAACTTTTACCGTAACCCAATGGATGTCCCTACTTTAAACCTCACCATACTTACAAAAGATGTGTTTGTTGTACTTATTATTTTGAGTGCTACTTTTCTTGCACTGTTTTCTTGGCTCTCTATTGGAAAGACCAGACTCCTCAATCGTCTGGTTAAAACACCCTTGGCGCCATTTATATTAATAATTGCGATATTGTTTTTTGTATTAGCCATTGGTACACTCATTAGTACGCTTACCGTATGGATAATTCCCTTACACTCACTCATACAAACATAGGAAAACCCTCACTTGAAGGAGAGTCGTCTTTTAGCCTGCTCTGGTTTAACCACGAGATTATAAACTCACTTCGCCAGCATCGTGGACATTTAGGAATACTTATTGAGGCTTCTCTTAAGCCTGGCCAAGATATTAACCTTAAACAAGCCACTCAGGAAATCTCAACAACAATCTCTGAATACTACTATGAAGATAAGCACCAGGGAGGACCACTCGATGCACTTCAGGCAGCATATGATGTAAGCCAGCAACTCATCCATGAACAATATATGGCTGCTAGTTTTTTTGTTTCGTGCTTTGCAATATGGGGCAATGCCTTACTTTATGTAAACCCTCTTCATAGGCATATTGGTATCCGTCGATCAAATGAGTTTTTTGAGCTCGACCAAGACCCACAAGGAACAGAACAAATAAAAAACGATGACCAGATCCTTATTGCCTCTGAAATGTTTTGGCAAAAAGTCTTGACCCCTACCTTAAGAGATCACCAAGACCAATCACTGTCTTTATTTATTGATGAATTAACAAACCTTAATGAAAAGGAATCCAACCATATTCCACTCTTACATGCTCACATAACTACCGTTGAGATAGACTCTGTCCCCAGTGAAGAAGAAATTATTGAAATTGATCTTCCCCACAAAGACACTCCCCACAAAAATAAAAAATCGTTTAAATTTTCACTTCCCAAAATCTCCCTCCCTTTCTTTTCAAAACCAAAGATTTCACTTCGAAGTGAACACACATCAGATAAACGAAAATGGTTCACATTAGGTGGTTTGGCACTATTATTTACAATAAGCATTTCAGCAACCTATTTTATAAACAATACTAAAAAACAAAATGAAGATCTCACTTTAAAACTTGAAGAGATTGATGCAACGTTATCTAAAGCTTCTTCTCTTGCACATCTAAACCCTCAAGAATCCTTAAACCTTATTTCAAAAACTTCTGATCTCCTTGGAGAAGTTCAGGGAATTCGCACAGATAAATATGATGAGAAACAAACAGAAGTTGAGAAAAAATCAATTGAAATTTACAACCAAATCTATAACATTACACAATCAACAGGAACTCAGACCACTCTCCCCTTGGAGATTGAACCCCACATCATGCATATTACAGAAACGGGGGTTCTTGATTTACAAAACGAAGTTATCTTGTCCCCTAATAACCAGTGGGAAAATATAACTGTAGCAGACCGTTACTTTGACAATATTTATATCCTTGACACAAAGGCACAGACAATCTGGAGATACATTGGTCCAACAACCCCCCAAACGACACCATCAAACTACCTACGTGAATCCACTCAACTTACAAACGCCAAAGACCTTGCCATTGATGGTTCAATATACATCCTCTTTCCAGATGCAGTACAAAAATTTACAACTGGGTCCATCGACGATTTCTCTGTTAAAGGTACCCACCCACCCTTTATGGAATCATCTCGAATCTCCACACTCCCCGATATAGACCATTTGTATATTTCTGCAAACAACACCATTATGGTTTTTGAGAAATCTGGTTTATACCTTAAAACAATTAAGATAACAAATGTATCTGAAATACAAGACATTGCTGCAAGTATTAATGATACGGTTGTCTATATTCTTTCAGATGGATTATGGTTTGAGGTCTCAGTATCACAATAATCAGTGAGGTTGGCCTTAAAGACCTTACCCTCTGGCAAACGTAAATGCTGAAACGGTTTTAACCCCAGCTTCTTTTATTATTCTTGCACATTCATTGAGCGTACTTCCTGATGTATAGACATCATCAACTAATACAATATGGGAAGTTTTCTGAGGAATATATTTTTCTGTCCACTCAAACGCACCCTTCATATTGTCTTTGCGCAAGCCTTTAGGTAAAGACGCCTGAGATTTAGTATTAATTTTTCGAACAACCATATCAGTACATACTGTTCCACCAAGATGTTTTGAAAGAATCGTAGCCAACAATTCTGATTGATTAAAACCTCGCTCCCTGTGCTTTCGCACATGCAAGGGAATAGGAATATATACCACTTGTTCCCAATCATACCCAATTTCACTTATAACGCTCCCTTCAATAAACATTTCAAAAACTTCTAATACCTTACGAACAGGACGGTTATACTTAAGAGCTCCGACAAGACTTACAACTGCGTCCCTGTACCAACACACACTATATAACTGATCAAGATATGTTTTGCTGTTACAGCCATGTGATGAGTACCCCATTACCGACGATTCCTTACAAGCAGGACAATACTGGTGGGAAAGAAACGACACGTGCGATAAACAAGATTCGCATAAATAACCTCCCGTTACCCCACAGTGCACACATTTTTTTGGAAACAATACATTAAGTAAGACCTCCACCTTACCTATATTGTATTCGCTTATTCAACTCTTGCCATCTCAAGTTCCATTTTGGAAATCATTTTTGCCGGAATACAGACTATTCCATGCCCAACTGCCTTTTGTACCCTATGAATCCCGTCTACAACATACGTTTGATCCTCACCGTTAACAACAACAATTGGAATAGTAACATCAGATTCTTCAACCCTAACGGTGTGTTTATCTTTGGCATCATTAGTAGTACCCATTTGACCAAAACACGATCCACAAACACTAACTCCATTTTTAGTAACAAAGGAACGTGAAACAGGTTCTTGTAGTGACGAAACATCTATATAAAACGTAACTTTCTCATGTACTATCTTAAAAATCTCGTTTATTGAATAAACTATTCCATTATGAGACCAGGTGTCTTTAGGATTTTCTTGATAAATTCTACCCATATATAAGTGGCTTATGTAATCTTGTCTCCATACCAGTATAATGGGCGTATGGCCACACTTGCAACGCACAAAACTGCATTACGCGAATACTCTATCCTTAAAACAATAGAAGCAGGGATCGCTCTTAAGGGAACCGAGGTCAAAGCTGCTAAATCAGGGCATGCTCGAATTTCAGAGAGTTATGCTAAATTTAACGCTCGTGGTGAGCTTATGCTCATTAATTCTTATATTGGCCCATATGGTAAATCAACCCCAGCCCAACAACACCACTCCTATAGAACTAGAACCCTTCTTTTAAACAAACGTGAGCTCCAAAGCCTAAAGGCCAATACGGCGGGGAAAAACTTGACAATTGTACCCCTAAGGATGTATACTGTACGGCAGGGTTTGATAAAGCTTGAACTGGGCTTAGCGAAGGGAAAAAAGGAACATGACAAGCGTCAGGCCATTAAGGATCGGGACTCTAAGAGAGAACTTGATCGAACATTAAAAAAGTACACTCATTAAGTGTAAATTTTGAATTAGGACAAATTGTTTGACTACAAACGCTTTTTCCTAGTTCGATTTCGAATTAGAAAACATGGGGATGTTTGGTTCGATACATTTGCACGTAAAAATTGGCAAGCCGGGGGGGATTGTATACCCTCGATATATAACAACAATCAAAACACAAACGGCAATACATTTAATATTGCTCCGGTAACACCAGCTTACGCTTACGCTTAACTTGGATACGACCGGCATCACACCGTGACTTTGCCTGACTGATGCGGAACGTGGTGTCATATTCGTCAGGAACTTATCGATTTGCACATTTATCATTCATCGTAAAGCTTGTATAACCTATTATTACGAACAATTTGTACACGGGGGTTCGATTCCCCCCATCTCCACCAAAATGTGAAAACATTTTGCTTGGTAGTTTACTACGTAAACTACACACTTACTCTCTTCATCGTTTGTGAAAAACTTGAATCACCCTGTTACAGAGTACCCGCCCGAAAAAAATACCCAAACTCCTAAGACATTAGATTTTGTTAAAGACACATTTCCTCACTTCATAATAAAGATACATGGAACATTCTCTTACACAAACCTCTACCGTCTACACACTACCCTTTGTACAGGTCTCGCTACCCATCGAATGCAACCCACACTATCCTTGTATACGTGAACTCAAAAATTAATTTACTATCCGTTCACTACAAAACACGTGGGTTGTGCATGCTTAAGGTCTTTACCTTTTCCACAGTAATCGTATTGATATATAGTTATAGAAACTATCTAAACTAATAAAGACGAGATAACTAACTATATCTACAATAGCTTTGTTTCAAAACAGTTATCGTAAGTCACAAACCCAAAACTGTATGTTCAGTACAAAAATAATCCTACCCCACATCAACCCCAAAACCCAAAAGGACTTAACCAAAATATTTCTTGTACTGGTAATTGTTGTAGTTGTATTCACTGGAATCACAAGTACAAACGCAAATGACGGTAGCTTATGGATTAAAGCTGGAAAACATTTCTTTAATGCCCTACAGCATAAAGACTTTTTGGATACCCATTACAGTTCTCGGTTTGGCGTTTCTGTTATGTGGCTATATGGACTTGCAAAAGCTATCTGGTTAATCACCTCTTTTTCAATAGAACAAATTCTTGCGACAATTGTTTTTCTTCTTTCTGTTACTGGAATCGTGATTTTTGTCAAAAGACTAAAAAAACTTGATAGTCAACCCATCCCTTCTTTCACCATTTTAACCTACCTACTACTTGCCCCCTACATAGTATCCTCACCACTTGCAACAACATGGCTTGATAAAATTCTTACTATTAGTGTTACCTTGTGTGTAGTCTTTTGGACCGAATACCTTTTCCGCAATAAAAGTACATCTTTAATATTATTGTCAGGCCTAACCTTAGGGGTTGCATTTTTAACTAAACCTGCAGGAATTATTCTTGTACCAATTCTTTTACTTATGACTGGATATATCATATGGAAAGATCATTCAGTTAAAACGATTATTCCATTACTATATGTTTTCATAATTGGAGCAAGCACATTTATTTTCTGTTACCCTGCAATGTGGATTGACCCTTTAGGGGTATTATTCTCACGAATTGATTCTCCGGAGGCCCATCTTGACCTTACCGTCCCGTTTCTTACAAACAATAGTTTTGTCCCATACCTTGGAAATATTGTTGAGGGGGTTTTTGCAGACTTTTTACTTACCGTTGGAACAATCATGATTCTTGTAGATTTCGTTGTCGCACTTAAAAATAAAGCCTTTAAAAAATTCATAACCCCACTCACTTTTATAAGTATTGCAGGAACTTGTTTTGTAGCCATTAGTTTTATTCTCGCTCTGTTTCTTGTTGATAAGCAATATGGAAATGTAATATCCCCACGATACATCGCGCCAGCTATACCACTTGTTGCCATATACCCCCTGATTAAACTACGAAATAATAAAATTATTTTATCTCTTGCCTTTCTTATTCAAATATATCGTCTTCCCGTTATAATTATTTCTCTGTGGTACCTTTCCTATCTCATCTTCGGAAACGTAATATATCTTCCTTACTGGTAAAACAAATACCTTACCATCAATTGCTTCTTGCCCTTCTCTTACCTTTTGTGGAAAAAATACCCATAGAAACGATCTGTTGATAACCCAATGTACCTATAAATTTATCCAACGCCCCATTCACAGAATAAAATATAACTCCTGCATATAATATCCCTAAAGCGACATCGAAAACATAGTGATCGCCCAAATACACAACAGAAAACCATACAGTAACCATATATGTGCCAATTAACCATACAATCTTTTTATCAAAAAACTTGAGTGCAAACAGGAACAACAAAAATGGATATGCAGCATGAAGTGATGGTAGAGCAGCTACCAAATTTGCTCCAAACAAATCGTATATAGAATCTACATGAGGAACCATAATGCCTACTGAAGAACCCAGACTCATGTAAACATGTGTTTGAATATGAACAACCCCTGATATTAACCCCTCATCTACTGCCAACCACGGTGGTGCAGCCGGAACAATATAATACGTAGCAAATGCCGCAAACGATAACACCAGAAGTGAAATAATAAATCGGTAGTATATAACCCGAGACCTTTTCCACAAAACAAACCCAAAAACAAGCGGAATAACAAAATGCATAATATAAACACCAGTAAAAAAGATATCGTACCACTGAGGGCTTCCTTTCCATAATAATTTCTGGAGAATCTCACTTGGAGTTTTGCCAAACACAAAAGAATCAATGGTAATTAATCCTTGACGAATCGCCCGTTCAAAGGCATGTGGAATCAGTCCTCGTAGTGCCTCATACACAAAAAAAATAAGTAAAAACGGAGACCAATCAACAATAAATAAACGAGCATTGTGAGTAAAGAAGGCAACAATCAAAGCAATGACAAAAAACACATCTGGGGTAATCCAAAGACCTCCATTAAAAAACCACCATACAAACGTTATGAGTGGAACACTTACAATAAGAAGAATATTTTTATACTTCATGGGAAATATCATAAGGATTTATAGTGCCTCTATCCTACATTCTAAACACAAACATAGACATACCAACCCTAAAGTCAGGTTCACGTACTCGCAGAGTTGGATAATTCTCTGTTAGAACCCACGTATCTGTCTCCCATATAAAGTATGCCTCATACAATGTTGTCGCACAGATAGCTAAAAACTCTCCTTTGGGAAGGTTGGTGATTGGTTCTATCAAACCACTATGAGCCCAGGTGCTTGAGCCTGGAAACATTACTATAGAATCTTTGCCATAGTATGAAAGAATACGCTCCTTTGAAGCTCCACAGTCCACATACATATGGTCAATGTTATTACTCGCAATCCACTCCCCTAAACGTTTATACTCCTGATCCCAAAAGTAATCAGAATCTTGAGATATTGTATAACCATTCTTAGTTCCCCCCGAAAATACATTGTAGTATGAAAGATAATAGGGAAACTCAAAAACCGCAACCCACACCGTAAGAATTGCCAATACTGCAAAAATACTCTTAACTATTTTTTTTTGTGTATATATAAGATCCCTCAGACCAACTGCAATTAATATCATTACAAGTGGAATAACTGGTAGTAAATGACGAAACCCAATATTTAAGGTCGAAGACATCGCAATAAACGTGTACCAGATAATAGTAAGAGCAATTATAAAAAAAGGTACAAACTTTTCTTGGGGATGTTTCATGAATTTATACTTGTATTTGTGTACCAATCCCCACAAACCAAAACCGGTTAGAAAATGAAAGACGGCGGGCGACTTATAAAAATACAAAACAGGAAAAAAATACCACCATCCATCATTACTATAACTACCCATAAAATACCGTAGTCCATAACTTTCTGATCGTCTAATTTCTCGAAACACACCAACGACAAATAAACCAAGAGGCCTCCAAAACGTTGAATCCAACCCACTCCAAATAATATCTGGAAGCGTTACATTCCATTCATCCATAAATACGTTCACGTGCAACATAAGATCTTCTCGCGGATAGTTTAAGCTTGCAAATGCATACATTCCATATATCACAATAAGCGCTACTAATAATGAAAAACATGTAAGACCTGCCTCTTTGAAAAATTCAGATACACTACGCCACATAAATTTTACTAAAACCGAAAAACTAGAAACTAAAAGTATTACTGCAATGGGAAGGAGTACAGATTGTTTGAGCAAAACCCCAACACCCATTCCAACACCAAGAAGTATCGCATTCCGAAAAGACAGTGATCGAATAAATCGCCAGTACAAATACAAAACAAGTACAAACCCAAGTGCTGCCGGAACATCAGTATTCACTAACTTCCCATGAGCTAGAAATTCTGGATAAAACGAATACAAAAATAAAGCAATTACTCCCCCCACTGATCAGAAAGTTCTTTTGCAAAAAGGTAAACAATAAACCCTAATGACATTGACAATAAAACCATTGGAATTCGAGCTAAAGCTAGAATAAGATCAACATTATTACCGGAAGAATACAAAAAATCGTATGCCATATCAATAGTTGACGGTGGTCCCTTTTCCCATAGACTCTGTTGGATTGATAGTGTGGGATTAATAAATAGAAGCGGTATTGTGGCAAGGATCTTAAACAGAGGCGGTTTCTCAAGATTAAATCGGTAATCATGTAATACAAGATGAGAATATCCGGCTGCTATGTGTTGAGATTCATCTAGGGTCTTGCACAGATAACTTAAGAAAAGCGTAACAATTTACGCAACGTTTTTCTCAAATCATCTCT
>PCSU01000024.1 GCA_002771355.1 candidate division WWE3 bacterium CG22_combo_CG10-13_8_21_14_all_39_12
CAATTGTTTTAGGGGTTGGATCATTCACGTCAATAAGCCTAGCATGAGTTCGTTGTTCAAATGCCTCCTGTGATCGTTTATCGATATGAGGACCACGAATCACCGTAAACTTTTCGATACGTGTTGGCAAAGGAACAGGCCCAATAACCTCAGCACCCGACTGCAGGGCAGCATCAAGAATCTCCTCGGCCGTTTGGTCAAGAACCTTGTAGTCGTATGATTGTAGTTTTACTCGTATTCGTGCTGCCATAATTTTTATGTTCTATTTTAGTTGCTTACAACTGGATTCATTATAACCGATAGTTTCAACAGGGAGCTGTTTAAGACATGTTTCCATGTTTATTAAACAGCCGACCCGTTGGTACTATTGAAGTAAGTTGTGAAACTTACTTAACAATCTTAGTCACAACACCCGCTCCAACCGTTGCACCGCCTTCGCGAATTGCAAATCGCATACCTTCTTCAAGAGCGACTGGTTGAATGAGTTTAACCTTAAACGTTACGTTGTCTCCAGGCATAACCATCTCAACACCTTCATCAAGTGTTACTGCTCCGGTTACATCTGTTGTACGAACGTAAAACTGTGGTCGGTATCCACTAAAAAATGGAGTGTGCCTACCACCTTCCTCTTGGGAAAGTACATAGACCTCTGACTCAAATTCAGTGTGTGGAGTAATCGAGCCAGGAGCTGCAATTACTTGACCACGTTCAACATCTTCCTTTTTCGTTCCACGAAGTAAAAGTCCAACGTTGTCCCCAGCCATACCTTCACCAAGTTCTTTTCTAAACATCTCTACACCAGTGATAATTGTCTTGGTGGTTTTTTCATGAATACCAACGAGTTCTACCTCATCGTTTACATGAATAACTCCACGATCAATTCTACCGGTAACCACTGTTCCACGACCCTCTATTGAAAATACGTCTTCAACAGGCATCATGAAAGGTTTTTCAATTTCACGTTCTGGAACGTCAAAATACTCATCCATAGCTTTGACAAGTTCCTCGATTTTCGCAACATATACGGGATCTCCTTCGAGAGCCTTAAGTGCGGAACCGCGAATAATAGGAGTATCACTAGGATATTCATATTTTTCGAGAAGTTCTTGAATTTCAACCTCCACGAGTTCAGCGAGCTCTTCGTCGTCAACCATATCCATCTTATTCATGAATACAATAAGTTTAGGAACGTTAACTTGGCGTGCGAGCAAGATGTGTTCTCGTGTCTGTGGCATAGGTCCATCAGCTGCTGAAACTACCAATACCGCACCATCCATTTGCGCTGCACCTGTGATCATGTTTTTAATATAATCGCGGTGACCCGGCGCATCAATGTGTGCGTAGTGTCTTGCTTCAGTTTCATACTCAACGTGTGTAATATTGATTGTAATTCCACGTTCTCGTTCTTCTGGAGCATTATCAATATTTTCAAACGCAGTAAACTCAGCCATTCCTTTGTCCGATTGGACTTTAGATATAGCCGCCGTTAGTGTAGTCTTTCCATGGTCAACGTGACCAATGGTTCCTACGTTTAAGTGTGGTTTATTTCTTTCAAATATTCCTACTGCCATCTTTGCTCACCCCCTTTATAAGGTTCTCACGTTAATGAGAATAAATTACCTTCTTTGCGCCTTCATTATACCGATTACCCGCAACAGGTAAAAGAATTTTAATATATGGCACCTATTTGATTAACTTGTTACCACTCTCATCCATACAAGGACAAAAGAAAAAACAAACTAATCTTTACTCTGCTGCCGAACTAATGATCTTTTCAGCAATGTTAGTCGGAACAGTCTCATAATGACTTGGTGTCATCATAAAACTAGCACGTCCCTGAGTCATTGACCTTAAGATTGTTGCGTATCCAAACATTTCAGCTAATGGCACCGTAACATTGATGATTACAGCATTTTTGCGAGTTTCTGTGCTAACAATCTGCCCACGCTTACCTGAAAGATCGCCAATAACATCACCCATAAACTCCTCTGGAGTTACTACCTCAAGATCCATAATTGGCTCCAAAAGTTGTGGGGTACACCTGCGAACACCCTCCCTAGTAGCAATCTCTGCTGCCAATTTAAAAGCAATTTCTGATGAGTCAACGTCATGATATGACCCGTCATGCAGAGTCACTTTTACATCCTGTAGGGGGTATCCTGCATACACACCGCTATCAAGTGCTTCAGTAACACCTTTTTCGATAGGTTTAAAGAACTCATTAGGGATCGTTCCACCCTTGATTGCATTAACAAACTCGCGTCCCATACCACGCTCCATAGGCTCCATATCGATCACAACATGTCCATATTGACCCTTACCACCACTTTGACGGATATACTGCCCTACAATGTCCTTTGACGCTGTTGAGATAGTCTCACGATATGCAACCATAGGGCGACTCACTGTAGCGTCAACACCAAATTCACGTTTTAATCGGTCAACCATAATTTCTAAGTGCAACTCACCCATTCCCGAAATGAGCGACTGTCCGGTATCTTTATTTGTCTGAAGTTTAAAAGTAGGATCCTCTTCCTGAAGCTTTCGTAATCCAATTCCAAGTTTTTCTTGATCAGCTTTAGTGTTTGGTTCGATTGAAAGTGAAATAACTGGATCTGGAAATTCAATAGTCTCAAGAACAATAGGATGATCAACGTCCGTAAGTGTATCTGACGTTACGGTATCTTTTAAACCAACGGCAGCCCCAATATTACCCGCTGAAAGTGTGTCAACCTCTTCACGATCGTTAGCATGCATCAGAAGAATTCGACCAATACGATCTTTTACACCTTTTGAGGAATTATAAATGGTGTCTCCGGCTTTAATGGTTCCAGAATATACACGAAAATAGGTAAGTCTACCCACATACGGGTCAGTTTGAACCTTAAATGCAAGTGCTGAAAACGGTGCCTCAGCAGTTGGTTCACGAACTTCTGTTTCTTCTGAATCTATTTTTGTTCCTTTAGCTGGTGGTACTTCTTGAGGTGATGGCAAATACCAAACCACCGCATCCAACAATGGCTGTACGCCCTTGTTCCTTAAAGAAGAACCTGCACATACCGGAACAATTTTAACGTCAACAACTGCTTTTCTTAATGCACTCTTTAGATCTTGTAGACTTGGTTCAGTTCCCTCAAGATACTGCCCCATAAGAACGTCATCGGTCTCACAAATTTTCTCAATAAGTTCTTCTCGGTTCTTGTCTGCGCGTGCCTTAGTAGCATCATCAACCATATCGGCCTCATCTAAATCAATAGTGTCAAATGTTGCACCAAGATCTTCGCTATGCCAAATAATTGCTTTGCGTGTAAGTAAATCAATAACACCAATAAATGTTTCCTCTGCTCCGATTGGGATGTTGTACGCGTATGCTGGCAACACTAATCTTTCACGAATCATTTCAATGGTTGCATCATAATCAGCTCCAACCTTATCCATCTTGTTAATAAATAGAATGCGAGAAATATTGTAACCATCTGCCTGACGGGAAACTTTTTCTGTTTGAGCCTGCACACCTTCTGAAGCATCAAGTACCATAACAGCGCCATCAAGCACGCGAAGTGCACGTTCAACCTCAGCTGTAAAATCGAGGTGACCTGGGGTATCAATAATGTTTACACGGTGATCAAGCCAAAAAGTTGTTGTGGCGGCAGAGGTAATAGTAATTCCACGTTCTCGTTCCTGGTCCATCCAGTCCATAGTTGCGGCACCTTCATGAACTTCACCAATTTTATAAGAACGCCCCGTATAATAAAGCACACGCTCTGTCGTTGTGGTTTTACCCGCGTCGATGTGAGCAATAATCCCTATGTTACGGATCTTATCTATTGATGTATCGCCATGTCCTTCTACTTTTGCCATATCTTAGGCATTATAGCAGAGGAGGCTTTTGTGTCAATGGGAAAGGCTAAACACATTTGTGTTAGGATATCCGCAAGATGAAGCAATTTGCATTTGCAATACTAATTATTGGGGGTCTTGCCTAGATAACGACGAGAGAAATGTCGTAAAATCAAGTCATGACCATGAAAAAGGATCATAAAATACAAC
>PCSU01000004.1 GCA_002771355.1 candidate division WWE3 bacterium CG22_combo_CG10-13_8_21_14_all_39_12
AGACCTCATATAAGTCTTGGGATGAGACCACCTCTCGAAAGATAGTGCCGGATATTTACGGAAACATACCGATGACAATAACTAAAAATCCATATGGAATATACAGTAAGGATTGTTGGATAGTGGTAAGATTCCGATTTTGTAAGGGATCAATTGAAACAGTTACGGTAAACTGATTTGGTATAAATTAAATGCCTTGAGTTCACTAAATACACCTTTAAAGTGAGGCATAATTTCTAAAACGCCATTATCACTTTCGACAATTTGCACAAGTCTAGAAGATCCTGATAATACGTTAAGCGGCAATATCAATGAAGAATATATATTTTCACCCCAAACATCTGTTACCGTAACCTGGCCGTTCATAGGGAACCGAATAGACCCTTCATTCGTAACACTGAATGTTTCCACAATCGGCAATCTAAATACAAACAAATTACTATCACTGTTTTTAATCGACAATTTTGGCACATATGGTTCATCTGATGACAAGACAGTTATCAGTACATTTGAACCAATTTTAGCAACGTGAGAAACGTTCTGCCAAGAGGAGCCTGTCTGGCCTCTATTCTCAGCAAATAACACGAGGTTGTAATCCCCCCTCATTGCATCCGGAGGAATCTGTATTAAGTATCCAACCTGCACACTTGAAATCTCATTATTCTTTCCACCTACAACAAAATCATTGTTCTCGAATGAAACCCACGATACGGAGTCATCAGCACTATCTACAACCTCTATATACCCCAAATTCCCTTTAGGTACAAATGATTTGGCACTCATGATAACTTGTTCCCCTGTCTTTGCAAAAACTGTTACAACACCTTGAATTCGTTCCCCTGGCAATGATGTAATTTCTATGATTGGAGGATCAATTCCAACGATTACAGTATTGGCATAAACAGCTTCACCACCTACAATTAAGCAGAGTAATACAAAAACTGCTACAGCAATGATTGCCATGTGCTTTTTTTGAAGGTTATTAATTATCTTCATCATATTAAAAAGTTCCAGTAGCTACGTAGGTTACTACATTTTGATACTGGCCTGATTCCTGTACGTTAGAAATATTTACTTTATACCCAACCTGAACTTCACTTGTTGAAGTGACACCATTTCTACTCATAACTACAACCGGAGATTCGACACAACTCTCATCTGCAAAGGAACGATATCCAGATGTAAAGACTGCATCAGTCCCCGTAATATTGGAAAGGGTATATCCCATTCCATACGTGGTAGACAACAACCAATCCCCTTGATTTGTATGTGTAATATCTGCATTGTCTCCAACAACATCGTCAATAAATACCGTTCCTGGATAACCAACACTTTCAAGCTGGTGATTTTCCTGTGATGTAACTTGATACCCAAAAGCCGCGCCACTGGTAACGGTAATGTTAGTAGTATCTGTTTGAGGAGTTTGCGGAGATAGCGTTCCAAAATTAATTATGCTATTCGAGAGGCTAAACGTAAATGGAGCAATAGTATTTACATACTGAAACCCTGCTTTGATTGTATAACTTCCTGAGCTTGACTGGCCTGGGCTCAACTCACCTGCTGTATCGGTAAGAGTATAACTCGTACTCGATTTTTCCCCTGCTGTAAAGTTAAAATTTCCCATTTGTACTTTGTAACTACTAGACTCAGAGTCCTGAGCTATAGAAATATAAGGAAATAATAAAAAGATCAAAACAAAAACAATAAAAGACTTACGAATCTGCATAAAAATAGTGTACCATCACCAACTCAGAAATTGCAGCTACTGTTGGGTGGTTTCACTTAATCGAGTGTTTACAACATCAAGATCTTGTTGTGCTCGATCATGCTCAGGACCCTCATTAGCAACCAATCGCAATACTGTTTCTAATTCAGTTTTGGCTAAATCATATCTTTCAGCTGCATTGTAAACAGCTGCCAAGTTATAATGGGCATTCGCATAATCAGACTTCAAGTTAATAGCATTCAATAGTACTGACTCAGCTCTTGCAAGGTTATCTTCACGTGTTGTTGGGGTAGCTGGTACATTTTCTCCAGGAGCTTCTCCGGTAGTCCCTTCTTCTGGTGTTGAAAGAGCAAGTGTAAGGTATAACCCACCAAGATCAACATATAATCGTGGATCGCTAGGAGCAAGATTAATCGCATTAAGGTATGATTCTAGTGCCCACTGATCAGCGCCAGTAGCAACTCCAAGCAAATTTCGATAAACATTTGCTCTTACCTGCCAGTTTGCAGCACTTACTGGATTTAATAGTTCTGTTGTTACTCGTACTTGTCGGATAGCTTCATCAATTAACGTAAGAATGTCACTTCGATCTGTATCTGTAAGTTCTTCTCCACGAACTTGTGCAATTGCATTAGCAAATGAAATATTTGTTTCGGCATAACCCCGATGGTATGCATCACGATATCCATTTAAATTAATTGCCTTACCCTGCGCATTGTATATTTCTGAAGCAGGTGCATTCTGAGCAATTAATCTTAGAGACGTGGCATATGCAACATTACTTCTAAAGTCCTGTACTGTAAAGAATAATATTGTTATGGAAATAGCTAAAACTGGTATCGAGACTATCCATGGCAATAATTGACTATGTGAGCCTTCTTTATTTTTCCCAGTAATTGCTGAAAAACTTAACTCTACTTCTTCAACTAACTCACCTGAACCTGATTGTAACTTTTCTACGGACATCCATAGTGCAAGCATCATGAATAATAAAATTGAAGTTAGCACTGTCGATGAAACAAATAGGTATATTACTAATAAACTAACTACTGCAAGTGCCGCAGGGTATTTAACTCGAGAAATTGCATCTGAAGCAGGAGACACTGCTAATACTTTTCGAGCAGCAAACACGACCCGTAAAACAAATGTCGCAAAAGCAATAAGTCCTATTACACCAGCAGTTGTTAGCAAAGTCATGTACTCACTTCCAGACCTGTCAAAAATAACGTTCCAGTAATCAGTCCCGTTAATTCCTGCTGAACGGTATGCATTATATGCAGTGGAGTATGTAGAAAGACCTGTGCCAAACCAAGGATAGTCTCTAATTGCTGACGAAGCAATTCTCCACGATGTTGTAAAGGCAGGTTGAATCGGTGTTGCACCCTGTGAAGGAATCCCAGGAATGTAATAACCTAACCACAATACAAGTGCTACCCCAATCACACCCGTTACTAGACCCAACGTGCCCAACGCAATGGTGTTTTTCGCCTTTATTTCATTAAAAAGCAATATGATTGCAAAAAACAGTGCAACTAAAAACAATACAATAGTTGAATTCACTGCTCCTGCAGGTGAAAATCCATCTACAGTCAAAGTACCCAGAAAAGTGTTTGTCGTGTTTGAAAAAAGCGAATCAAAAACATTAAAATAACCAAGTATAGCCACAATTGCTACCACAAAAACTGACGAAACAAACGATATCACCATTAACCAAACCTTTTTCATTTCGTCTACATTTGTAACAATCACATAGAACAGAACAATGAGTGAAAACATCTCTACAGCAGTCCAGTGCCAACTATTAAATGATCCAAAAATCGATGTGTAACGAGAAACCGAATACCATGTTGAAATAAGAAAGGCTGCAAGTAATAATACTAATGGAATATCAAAAGGTGTACGGGAAACAACTACCTTTTTTCGTAGTAAAAACGAAACAATCCACAAGACAAGCATTACTGATGTTGTACCAATAAGCAACACCAATTTATTGTACTCATTAAACTCAGTGGTGATAGGTAACATAAAGAGTGGAAGAACAAAAAAGAAAGCTATTGATATCCACGTTATTGCGGATGAAATTTTCTGTGCAATTATTTCATTACGATTCATGTTGTTTAGAGTATAAATTCCAATGACTGTTGTCAATACTCAAAATCCTCGAGGGAAAAGTGCCGGTATTAACCTCAACTAAAGCATTTATTCACTAAGCGCCTTAAGAGTTGCAGTCACGTTAATATTCTTTCCATCCCTAATAATCACTAGTGAAACCTTATCTCCAACATTGTAAAATAAAATCTCATCTGCCAACATATGGTCATCATCTATCGTGACATCTCCAACCTTTGTAATAACATCTCCAACTTTAACTCCAGCGATTTCAGCCGCACTTCCGGGAACAACAACTTGTACGAGGGCTCCAGTAGGATAACCTGACTCCTTAGAAATATCGGTTGTAACAATACTGTAACTAATTCCTAAAAACGGTTTTTCCCTTAAAGTCCCCGCCTTAATATCATCAAGTAATTTTGCTACCCTACTGACTGGAATAGCAAAACCAATATTCTCACCGTCACTACTTACCGCAACATTAACTCCCACAACCTGACCAGAAAGGTTAAGTAAAGGCCCTCCAGAATTGCCTGGATTAAGTGCAGCATCTGTTTGTATCACATCATCTAACTGTTCCTGAAATCTTCCAAACCCACTCCCCGTTGTAATTCCCCTACCAATACCTGATATCACACCTTTTGTAACAGAATTGCTAAACCTGCCAAGAGCATTACCTATGGCAATAACTGTTTGACCAACTTGAATTTCATTTGAATCTCCCATCTCCAATTCTGGAGCTACAAGATCTGAAACCTCTAATATAGCTAAGTCATTAAATGGATCCCGAATAATATTTGTAACTTCATGCTTCTCACCCTTTGAATCGACAATACTATATGTAGCGTTTAGATCACTTACCACATGCTTATTGCTAATAATTGTATTTTTGCTTACAACAAATCCTGTTCCTATTGACGATTCTTGACTCTGGGGTCGAGAGAAAAAGTCATACGATATTGATTTCTCTGCAACAGAAACGACAGAAGGTGATGAACTTTCAACAACATCTATTGTCGCTGACTCCTCCGTAACTACCCGTATGATGGTATGGTCAGCCTGTGATGCAGAACCAGTAACCATCTTTGAATATAGTGATGAAAAACCCTCAATAATACTTTCTTGATTTGAGATAATTGGAAATATCACTATTACAGTAGTAATTACCACGGTAACTAGAATTACGATTGTCTGAATTTTTAGCTTTTTTTTGTAGTCTATATCCATAATATTAGTAAATTATGCAAACGAACTACCCATAATACGCATTACGCACGACAATTATTTCAACAATTCATACGCCTTAAGAAGCTGTAGATCGTTAACATTTTCACTATCTGAATATGGTCCTGTTTGATCTTCTGTTTCAACGACATAATCGGGAGTTAAACCTTCACCGTGAATATTTTGATCGTTAGGAAGTAACCATCGGGCAACTGTTATATGAACTCCTGCCCCACCCTCTAACTCAACAGCTTCCTGAACGGTACCTTTCCCAAATGATCCAACTCCAACAAGTTCGGCTCTACCTCTAGCCTGAAGAGCACCGGCAAGGATCTCGGATGCACTGGCAGAACCTTCATTAATAAGAACTACAACGGGAATATCACACAACTTGCAGGTATGATCAACAGTAAATTCTTCCACGTCGGTACGTGATTCTCTCTTTACAACAACACCATCACTAAAAAAATCTGACCCAAGATAAATTGCTGCACTTAACAGTCCCCCAGGGTTATTGCGAACATCCAGGATTATTGATTTAGCTCCTGAAAACTTTGCGTCCCTAACAACCTCATCCCATGTACTTACAGTATCTGAACCAAAACGAAGAACTCTAATGTGCGCTACGTTGGTCTCATTACCCTCTTCATCCTTGACCCAACTTAAACGTACAGCAGGAAGTTGTATCGTACTTCTTTCAATTTCTACATCAAAAGGATCAAAACTATTTCCTAGACGAACCAACGAAAGAGTTACGCTAGAACCTGCTTCTCCCCGAATACGTTGAACAGCCTTTTCAATTGTCCACCCAGCCGTGCTTTCCCCATCAACGCCAATAATATAATCTGCAGCCTTGACCCCTGCCTTTTGGGCTGGAGACTCATCAAGTGGAGATATAATCACCAGTTGATCGTCTTTGTATCCTAATTGCGCTCCAATTCCTTCATAAAGACCTTCTAAAGAATCCTTAAAACTTATATTCTCCTCTGGTGAATAATAAGAGGTATACGGATCCCCTGCTGCCTGAACCATACCTCGTATCGCTCCGTCGACAATATCTTGCCCCGAAATATTATTTGCATCAAGATATCGAGACTCTAACAAATCAAGAACATCCCAAAAAGGCTTCATATCTAAATTCTCATTTTTTGAGCCCACATTATTAATAGGGGTAAAAATAGTTGAAACCCCATTACCCAATACTCCAGAAGGTTCCTTGGCGATGTAGCCAAGCGCAAATGCTCCAACAGCTACCAACAAAACAATACTAAACAACTTTCTTTTAGCATGTATTGTAGATGTGTTTATTTTCTTTTTTATATTGTTTGATGTAGTTTGATACATACCTATAGTTTCTATATTATAATCTCCAAGTCGGTAACGGGCACAACAATTTCAATCCCATCGCGAAGTACAACACTAACTAGTTCATTCTTAACGTCAAGAGACTTAACTATACCATGTTGTGCGTAGTAATCGTTATGCAAAATCCTAACACTATCCCCGTTGGCAACAGACCTAAACTCTCTCCATTCCTTAACTCGATTCGTGCCTAAACTTGCAGTCCGTGAAGCAGGCATAATAAGCATACTGTCTTCAGGTTCAAAAAATACACGCTGTTGAGTAGACTCCTTTAGCATATCGTACACCACACTACTTATTTCAGACATTCCATAACCCTCGATAGCCAATAACGAGATACCCACGTTTTCAAACCTCCCCTTACTCCCCGTAAGACGCAAAAAATCCTCGTAGTGAACTCCTCCAGTAACAACTGCCTGTACGCCTACTGAAAGGGCCTTATATAGAGCATCAAGAGTAATCCCACTACCCCCAAATACGATTTTACCCTCATGCCCTGCAGTAAACTGATCAGCCTGAAGGGGAATGTCTTTGTAACCGATTTCAACCAAACTCCCTTCTCTCTGTATCCCAAAACTAATTGTGCTATGTATCGTATTTACCGCAGCATCTATACCTACAAACTTATCTGGCTGTATTTCAAGTATCTTACCAAAAACCCCTGCAATAGCCTTTTGTTCTTCGGGAAGGTATTGCATCGTTATTCGACCACTGTCAGGATCAAAACTAATGAAAATCCCATTCATGGGACTCTTAAATACTTGCTCTCGAAGTCCAAACAGCTGCTTCTTACGTGCAAGCACTTCTCCACTGTATACCCGGGTACCAATTGTCTTTACAAGCGTATTTGAAACCTGAGACACGTCCACCCCAAACATTTGTGCAATATTAAATGTTCTGAAACCAGCTCGCCTCCAACTTGTTGCCACAATTGTTTCTGGACTTACCTCATCACCAACCGAAACTTTAATATCACTCTGTAACCCCACGAGACGGTTAAATCGATAGATAACATCTTTCTGGTAATATCTTTTAGCATACGTAATCATAGATTGCTAACCCACTTTCTATACTGCCTTGCATAAGATTTGTCTTGGAAATAGCTTTTAATTGGTCTACCTCTCATATCAACAAGGACCCCGAGCCTCCCACCTCGAATATCTGAGTTTGGTGAATACCCTTTAACCTCGACTTCACGATTTACAGTAAACACCATATCACCTGTTTGATCCCCCGAGACTGGAACAACAACAACCTCACCCGTCCTAGCAGATAAAACCATTGGTTCGCTAAGCCCAAAATCAAAAACAATCTCCCCTAAATCCTCAAACCACTTTTGTCGATGAGACAATGTTACAAGTGTACCTTGCAATTCAAGCCCTAGCTCCCCAACGTCATACAAGGTATCGGGAACAATATATGAAAGTGATGACAAAACATTATTTGAATCTAGGAGTATCTGCCACACACCATCCAGCTCAAGGCCATCAATAATTGAAAAAATATACTCTTCAAGATTCCCTTCCTGAGAAAAAATCTCGCCCGACAATACCACTCGATTAACTGAATGTTGAACCTCTTGAAGGCCCGTATTTGTAACCTGAACTTGAACCTCTGAAGATACTGCGCTTAAGATAGCAAAGAGCACTGCACTAAGAGCTGATTCTGAGCCTTTCCCAGCCGAAAGCATGGGATATTGTATTCTTCTTCCAATTACATCAAATTGATGTGTCTTATTACCAGCGCCCGTTATATCAAACCATGTATTGAATTTTTCAACCCCACCAATACTTATAACATCTCCAACTCCTGCCCCCCACCCATAAGGAAGACTCTTAGTTTGTCTATTTCGCCCATATGTACTAACGGCAACAATCGTCTCTTTCGAGTCAATTCTTATAGAAACGCTAGTTCCATAGCTTGAAAGTGAGTCTGTAATCTGGGAAATACGTGACTGCCTGTCGTCTACAACTTCAACGGAATTATATTCCGACTCGTAATATTGCTTCATTGCCCGTACCATATCTCCTGTTGAAGCAGATGTAGGCATCTTATGGTGAGCTCTAAAGAAGAAAGATCCCTCGGGGATACGTTCAAAGATAAGACCATGCACGTACTGGTTGGCAACTTCAATAACTAACGTTTTATTTTGTGAATCCATGGGCACTGTTATATGTATATCATTGTATCGTACAAACAATACATATAAAAAGGACTAACTATCTGCATTAATCGTAAAGTCTTTAAGAAAGATCTATGTACTAACGAATAAGGGCAAGTTGCCTAGCTCGTTTGATTTGAACCGCGAGTCCTCTTTGACACGAGGCGCAGACACTTGTTATGTGTCGAGGTAATACACGACCACGAGGAGTAAGAAAATACCCTAATGTTTTAGGATCTTTGTAATCTGGAGTCACATCATGATCACAAAACCAACAAGTGGTTCTTAACGCAGCGTTTTGCGTCTTTTGTGATGGTTGTTTCCTTTTTTGTTTTTTTGCCATAATCTTTAATTACTAAAACAGTACCCGACCAAGCTCCTGCGTTGCATTATACCGCAGGAACACAGGGTGTCAACGATATACCCTCATGTAGCCAATCCTAAAAAGGAATATCTCCTGTCTGCTCAACGGTTTCTACTTCTGGTGATACCTCACTATTACTTTTGGATGGTTGCGAAACAGTTCCTGTAGCTCCTGATTCTGATGTAAAAGAGGATTCCCCATTTCGTGGTGAGGATAGCACTAGCATTTCTTCACAAACAATCTCAGTCCGATACATCTTCTTACTTGTTTCAGCATCAACCCAATCTCTTGTTTGAAGACGCCCTTCAATATATACCTTATTTCCTTTTGCTAAAAGCTGATTACAAAGCTCAGCAAGCTTTGACCATGCAACTACATTATGAAACTCAGCTGATTCAACAGATTCTTGGCTATCAGATGGAGTGTACTCACGGTTAGTTGCAACTCCAAATGTTGCAATCGCAGTACCGTTAGCGGTATATCGTAATTCTGGATCACGGGTGAGATTCCCGATAATCATTGCTTTATTGAGTGATCTTACTGCCATAGATGTCACCTCCCCAAATCATAATATCTTACTTACTTTTCACACTAACAACACTAAACCTTAAAATTGCTTCTATGATACGGAGTCCCTTTACAATCTCCTCAATCTGTTTAGGGCTTTTACTTTCAAATTCAAACAAAATGTATCTGCCTTGATTTTTCTTTTTTATTGGATAAGCCAATGTACGAAGTCCCCACACGGACTTTTTATTTATTTCAGCTGCGTGATCTAACAATACAGCAGAAACATCATCAATGAATTGACTCTCTTCAACCTCTTGATCACCAATTACTAATAATTCATATTGTTTTGTCATATCGCTGTGATTATAACACATAAGCAAGGCGGTCAATTATGTACAATTACCCTACCCTTTATCCTCTCTCCTTGACCTTTAGTGTCTATTCACTTACGATAGACATACTATGTCCACAACGGCCAGTTTTATTCTTTTTGGAATTGCAAACGAATACCTTACACGAAAAGTATTTAGGCTAGTATTTACTCCGTATGAGTCCTTATATGCAATTTTTTCTCCATATATTTACCACCAAAGCTCCATCAGACATGCCATAAATGAACTTTATACTCTTGGATATATTGAAAAAATGAACAAAGACGGTAAAAAATATATCTCTGTAACTAAAAAAGGGGTCGCATACATTCAACATGAATACTCTTATTTGCTTTCTGAACGAATAATTGACACAACCCAATGGTACTTTGCAATTTTTGATGTACCAGAATCAAAACGAACACTCCGCGACGAGATTCGATCGGAACTAACAAACCTTGGGTTCCGTCTATGGCAACGATCAACCTATATCCTTCCCTTTGGTATATATGGCCAAAAGGAACTCACAAAAAAACTTACTAACGAGAGCTGGAAAAACCACCTTCATGTAGTAACAGTAAACTCATTTATACTTGGTGAAACTCCAACTAGTCTCATTGAAAAACTATGGCTCAATTCAAATAACAATACTAATGTTGAAGCATTGCTCCGGGAATCAACAAAGGCATGCGACCAATTAACTAAAAAGGCAGCTAACGCATATCAAAAACAGGCTGCCCATATAAAAATTCAAGAAACACTAAAAACACTCTTTGAGCTTATACAACAAAGCGCTACTGAACCCTTTGTATTCTCTTCCGGGCAACAAATCCTTAAGACTGTTCAGGGTATTGTAGACACGTTACAAAATGCAGAAATCCAAAATCCATAAATCTGCTAAAACATAATGCCTACTTTAATCAAACTCCAAAGCTAAAAAAATAGAGCCGACAGGAACGTCTTGTCATTAGCATATTTTGGACTAGCTATACCAAATGGTCTTCAGCTATAATAAGACTTACTATGCTTAAGCTTTACAACTCACTGACCAGAAAAATTGAAGAATTCTCCCCTTTTAAAAAAGACACCGTAAAAATGTATACATGCGGACCCACCATATATGACTACCCAACAATTGGAAACTGGCGAACCTACATGCTAAGTGACATTCTTGTAAAAACACTTAAGACACTCCACTATGATGTGACCCACATAATGAATTTAACTGATGTTGGGCACTTAAGCGGGGACAATATTGGTGATCCAAACACTGGCACTGACCGCATGACAAAAGCATCGGAGCGTGAAGGAGTTGACGCATGGGAAATTGCAAATAAATATGGCAAAGATTTTACCGAATCCTTCACACTTATAAACATGACACTTCCTAGCCTGTTTCCCAAAGCGACAAGTCACATTTCTGAGCAAATATCTCTTATTCAAATGCTTGCTGATGCTGGCCTTACCTACACCATATCTGATGGTGTTTACTTTGATATTTCCGAATATGAAAAAAGAGGCAACACCTATGGAACATTATCAAACCTTGATTCTATTGGTGACAAATCTCGAATAGAAAAAAATACTGAAAAAAAGGATCCACGTGATTTTGCATTATGGAAATTCTTTGCTAAAGGACAGAAACGCCACAACATGGAATGGAACTCACCTTGGGGAACTGGCTATCCTGGGTGGCACATTGAGTGTTCTGCCATGAGTATGAAATATCTAGGGGATCAATTTGATATTCACGTTGGAGGAGAAGACTTAAAATCTACACACCACCCAAATGAAATTGCGCAAAGTGAAGCTGCAACAGGCAAAATCCCATTTGTTAAATTTTGGCTACACGGAGCCTTTTTGAGAGTCGATGGTGGCAAGATGGGGAAAAGTCTTGGAAATGCGTATACCTTACATGATATTGAAAACCATGGATTTACTGGTATAGATCTTCGCTACCTTTACTTCAGTGCCCATTACAGAAAACCCCTCAATTTCACCTGGGAGTTATTACAAGAAGCTAAAATATCTCGGACCCACCTTCTCTCACTAATTACAACCCTTAACAAAACAACAATTGACGTTTCTCATGAACCATACTTCCTACGATTCATGGAAGCTATATCCAACGATCTTAATATGCCTCAAGCTCTTGGTATTACTTGGGAAATGGCACGGGACCAATTGCTTTCTCAGGAGATAAAAAATACGTTATTTACCTCTTTTAACAGTATTCTTGCAATAACTAATAATGACAAAACACCTGAGAATGACACAATTCCTGAGCATATTACTAATCAAGCAAATTTAAGAAACACCTTACGTCTTGAGGGAAACTACGATAAAGCAGATACAATTCGTAATGAGATTAAAAAAATGGGCTATGACATAGTCGATACAGGAAACGAATATAAGATTACCCGCTCACAATAGAGCCCTTACGATTTAGTACTGTCCTCGACCCTCTAGTGCCCGCTTTAACGTTAATGGATCTGCGTATTCAACGTCTGCACCAGTCGGAAGTCCACGGGCAATCCTAGTAATTGATATGTTTGAACACCCCTGATCTTGTGTAATTTTTTGTTTTAGATATAACGCCGTAGTTTCTCCTTCCGTTGATGGGTTGGTAGCTAAAATAACTTCAACACTCTCCTTTTCGTGTAAAGATCGTAGTAACACCATAAGATCAGATATGCGTAATTCTTCTTCATGAATCCCACGGATGGGATCAATGACGCCGCCCAGCACAAAATATACTCCTGTAAACACCCCAGCCTTTTCAAGGGCAACAACATCCAATGGTTCTTCAACAACCATAATAAACCCCTTATTCCTTGTTTCATCAGCACAAATACTGCATTCTTCAGAATCAGTAATATTAAAACACTTAGAACAAAGTTTAATTTTTGTTGTTAGGTGAACAAGGTTTTCAGATAGTAAAATAACATCCTCTTTTGGCATACGAATCAAATGATATGCTAATCTTTCGGCTGACCGAGGACCAATCCCTGGAAGATGCCGTAACATATCAATCGTATTTTCAAGATGTATTGGAAGTTTCATAAAAAATAAAGCACAAAAATCTAACCTCTAAATTCAAAAACAAAACTTTTCGTACTTAGATATTAGCACTTAATACTTGTGGTCCTACATCCCTGGAAGATTTAATCCCAAATCTCCCATTTGTCCACGCATGCGCTTTGCCATTACTTTTTTTGATTCTTTTAAAGCCTCATTTATAGCCTTTAAGACAATTTCATCACTGGCCCCATTGGTTTGTAGTGAAATAAAATCCTGATTTGCTGTTACCTGAATTACAACCCCTTTGTGTACAACTTCCAAAACTTCACCCGACAACTGAGTTTCAATTTCCTTCGCCTTTTTCCGCATGTCATTTATTTGTTTTAATTGATCGAACATGTTTTTATTATATCATTCCAAATTTGTGTGCACAGTACCCTAATACTCTACTCAATCATCTGGCCCCCAAAAACTTCTTGAGCTTGTGCCAAAAGATCATCAGAGGACAATTCATCCGGTGGAGGGGCAATATCGTTATGCTCAACAGACTTTTTGGAGCTATTTTCATCTTTAAGAGTACAAACAATTGACAATCTTCGCATAAAGACTTCATAAACAGCGTTTTGTAAAATATCCATGTTACCGGCAGACTCAATCTTATTTTTATGGAATGCAAAAGGAAATTCAATAACAATCCTATCCTTATCTACTGATTGTATTTTTGACTCCTTCAATAATGCTTCAACAGAAGAGTTTTTTTGCTTTACAGCAAAAAGGATTCTCTCCCATTCCGATAACTGAGTTACATCTTCCTTAACAATTAATAAACTTTTCTCTTCACTATCCTGAGATTTTGTAACTTCACGTGAAATAATCGTAGAATCTATGATTTCTTTTGACTCATCAGTATTTTCAAAGTCATCTCCAACCAAGGAGACCTCTTGTAAAACAAATGCATCTGATATATGTGCAATGAGCGCAACTTGTGAATCCTTAAGAATACTCATATCTTCTCGTGCTAAAATTAAAGCCTTAAGCATAGTAATATTATGCTTATTTTTAGTTTTATTATCCAAACCACTATCAGACATACTGCCTACAATACCTCTACTTAACTTGACTAAAAGTTTGTTCGTTATTTCAACTATATCGACCCCTTGATCAGCAAGTGATTCAATCAACGAAAGAAGCCCATTCAGATCTTTTTGTTCAATTTTACTCATCATTTGGTCAACATGTAAACCCGAAACTAACCCCAACCCATTAATTATATCTATCGGCTCTAACACACTCTCACTTTCAAGACCCATAACCTTCTCCAAAAGAACCATAGCATCTCTAAAAGCACCGTCAGCATTTTCAGCTAACAATTGAATAGCACCTTCAGATAATTGAACACCTTCCACTAATGCAAAATGGGAAATGAATGAAATAAGTTCAGCTTCGGTCGCCTGCTTGAATGGCAACTGAACACACCTTGACATAATGGTAAGTGGGATTTTTTGAGGTTCTGTTGTACACAACACAAAATACGCATGAGCTGGAGGTTCCTCTAATGTCTTTAACAAAGCATTGAATGCTTCGTTTGTGAGCATATGTACTTCATCTAAAATATATATTTTAGTATCTCCCTGGGTAGGTTGAAATTGTACGGAATCTCGCAGTTCTCGAATATCATCGATTCCCCTATGGCTAGCAGCATCAATCTCGATTATATCCACACCCTGAACTCCCAATTCTTTTGCTAGAATACGTGCAATTGTAGTTTTCCCACTACCTCGAGGTCCAGCAAATACGTAAGCATGAGCTACCCTATTATTACTCAACGATTGAGAAAGAATTTTTATTACATGCTCTTGACCGTACACTTCTTCAAACAAGCTGGGGCGGTGCTTTCGATAGAGAACTTCACTCATGCGTAGAGTATATCAGGTCAAAGAGTATATTCTGAAAAATAAAATTAACCTTCAACTTTCTTCAAATCTTCCCACATCCACAAAGCTTTTGAAACAATAATTTTGATACTTCCAGATGGAAGTTTACTCAAAACATACTCACTCTGATCTACCCCAAGTGGAACAGAACCAATACCTACCCTCAATCTCCAGAAATCTTTTGTACCCAACCTTTGAATGATATTTTCAACACCATTATGCCCATTAGCATTTTTACCTTTTTGTAGTCTATAATCCCCTACCTCAAAAGCAAAATCATCATGAACCACACACAACTCCTCCACAGAAATATTGTATTGCCTTAAGGCCCTAACAACAGATTCCCCAGACTCATTCATATACCGATCGTTTTTAAGAATAATCACATCACTATTTTCAGGAAAAGCTTCAACAACAATTTTCCCTACATTATGCCGAGTAGTTGAGTACTCTTCACCAAAATTCCCAAGACCAACAATGAGCTTTATCATAGAAAATAAGGTAAAAATATGATTAATCCAATGAAAACGGATCCAATCGAAGTAAGAAAAACAGCCCCTGCTGCAACATCCTTACCAATTTTCACATCAATGTGATGCTCTTTTGCCATGTAGTCAAGAGAAGTTTCAATCGATGTATTTAATAACTCTGCTACTAAAACTGCGAAAATTACTGAAAGAATAATTACCCACTCAAGCCTTTCAAGCTTAACAATAAAACCTAGTGAAACTGCAAACAAAGCGGCAATACTTTGAACCGTAAAACTTGCATGATTTCTAATTACATACGACAACCCATCAATTGCATAGGAAAACGATTTAATGTATGAAAGAATTTTAAACGTAGGTTTTGCCATAATCTAATTTGATTTTATCTCGGAAACAACAGTATCTTCAATCCGTGACATAGCAGACCGATGCTCAGTGGTATCGTCTTCATAACCTACCAAATGTAAAACGCCATGCGCAGTTACACGGGCTAGCTCCTGTTCATAGGTAACACCATAATCTAGGGCATTACGTTTTACTTCGTCTACGTTAATAACGATCTCTCCAATGAGCTCAGAATTTGTATGTTTATCCTGCATAGGGAATGAAATTACATCCGTTGTATCCTCTTTACCAAACACCTTTGTGTTTAGTTCAATCATGTTCTGATCATGTGTCAACACAAAACTGACACGCGATACATTATGCCGATTGTTTTTCATACTGACGAATTTGGTTTATTCTTTCCTTTTCTTCACGTTGTCTTCGTTTACTAGGTTTTTCAAAATACTGATTCTCTTTTACCTGATTGATAACATCAGCTTTGGTAACCTCATAATTAAACCTACGAAGCATCTGGTCGACAGATTCTCCCTGCCTGACAGCAACTCTCACGTGAACGGGATGATTGGCAGAATTACTATCGTCGACATCCTGCATATCAGACTCAACAGTTTTTAAAAACTGTGGGGATCCCGCATCATCTGAAGGATTTGTTTTTGTATTGGTTATATTTCTTGTTGGTTTTGGCACATCAAACACCTCCTACTTTGTGCTCTGTATGGGCAAAAATTGCGCACACTGTCAGCAGACATTATAACGTGATAAGCTCAATGTCGCAAGGGGCGAAGTCGCCTCGTCGGCGACTGAGCGGAAGTGCCAAGTAAGGCACTTCCCGGATGGTTTCAGTGGCTTGAGAGAAAGCACGGTTGATATAACGTAAACCCTCTTCATATAAACCTATGACTAACTTAAACCTACCTGCATTGAAGGAGACCCTTTGAAGTTGTCATCATATGTCGATTTGTCGTACCGATAGGTACGTGTGGGACAACTATAGACCCTCCCTATTGGTAGCTTACAAGCTAGTCATAATAGTGGGGTTTTGACAATCCCACTAGAATAAGAGAGACTTGGATCGGAAAACACATAACATATAACCTCATGGCTGCTACAAAAAAAGGATCTACAACTAAAAAGGCAAAGAAAGCCACTGCAAAAAAAACGGTAACGGTAAAAAATCTTGTTATTGTTGAGTCTCCTTCAAAAACGGCTTCGATCGGAAAATACCTTGGGGCAGATTACTTTGTTACAAGTTCAAAAGGACATATTATCGACCTCCCTAAAAGTGACCTTGGAATTGACACTGAGCACAATTACAAACCCGAATATACTGCTATGCGTGGAAAGAAAAAGGTCATCGATGAACTCAGAAAAGATGCAAAACATGCTCAAATGATTTACCTAGCAACTGACCTTGATCGAGAAGGAGAAGCAATTGGATGGCATATTGCAAGTGCACTTGGAGGGTTAGATGATAACGGTAAACTCAAAAAAGATGCCCCTATAAAACGTGTAGTTTTTTCAGAAATAACAAAAGACGCAATCCTTGAGGCGTTTAAAAACCCTCGGGAACTCAACTACAATTTGATTGATGCATACCAAGCACGAAGGGTACTTGATCGCCTTGTAGGATATAAACTAAGTCCACTTCTGTGGAGAAAAATCCAGTACGGCCTGTCTGCAGGAAGAGTACAATCGGTAGCGGTTAGGCTTATTGTTGAGCGTGAAAACGAACGAAAAGCATTTACTCAAACTCCATATTATCGGATTACTGCGCAACTCAAACATGAAAATATTGACTTTACCGCCGATCTTACTCATATAGATGATATTAAAATTGAGGAAAAAGAAAGTATTACTCTGTTTGCCGGTGATTATTCCTACTCAAAAACAACACTCGATACACCTGAAAAGGCAAAGGTTCACCTTCTGGCATTGAAAACAACTGACCTTACTGTACAAAGTGTTGAAAGCAAAGCAAGTAAAAAATCCCCTTCTGCTCCATTTACCACAGCGTCACTACAACGTGCGGCTCAAACGTTTTTGTACATGACTGCCAAATCAACGATGCGAAATGCTCAACGACTTTATGAGGAAGGACACATCTCATATCACCGCACTGATTCCACCAACCTTTCAGAAGCTTTTGTCACTCAAGCCAGGGATTATATTAAAAAAACATATGGCGACAAATACATACCCGCTAAACCTATTGAATACACCGACAAGAAAAAACGATCTCAAGAAGCACACGAAGCAATCCGACCCACACATATTGAAGACTGGGAGCAAACTAAAAAAAGCATTGCTATCCATCTTGGTGAAAAAGAAGCCAATTTATATGATCTTATTACTCGTCGTGCACTCGCATCACAGGCAACACAAGCACAGTATCACAACACTACGATTATTCTTACCGCTAAGCCTAATGATCACACATATACATTTAGAGCTCGTGGATCCGTAATTGCATTTGATGGATTTTTGGCAATAACTCTTTCTATGGGTGAAGATTCAATTCTTCCACAACTTACAGAAGGACAAAAGATTACTCCAACTTCATACGAGCTAAGCGACCACGAAACGTCTCCTCCACCTCGATATTCAGAAGCTTCACTTATACATGCACTTGAGGAACACGAGATTGGCAGACCAAGCACCTATGCGCCAATCATTGACACTATTCAAAATCGTCAGTATGTCATAAAAGAAAAAAACGCTTTTGTACCGGAAGATATTGGATTTGCGGTGACCAAGCTTTTGGTTGAGCACTTCCCGAGGGTGACTGATTTAGATTTTACTGCTGACATGGAACAACAAATGGATGATATTGTTGATGGTGACAGAGAATGGGAAAAGATCATTGATGATTTTTACAAACCGTTCGAAGTAAAACTCGAACAAGCCGAGAAAGAAATTGAGCGCGATGATTATAAGGTATTAGAAAATCTTGACGAAAAATGTCCTGATTGTGGTAAACACATTCAAATGAAGTTGGGTAGATATGGAAAATTTTACTCATGTTCTGGGTTTCCTGATTGCAAATACGCAAGACCCTTTGTTGAAAAAATTGGAATGAATTGCCCCGCCTGTAAAAATGGAGATGTAATTGTTAGAAGAACACGGTTTGGGAAAAAGTTTTTTGGATGTACGAATTACCCTGATTGTGATTGGGCAGAGTGGAAAGATCCACGCAGAGAAAAAGAAGACGACGAATAACATTGGAATGTTACCCCACGTATTACCAGAATAAAACGTCATGCTGAATTTATTTCAGCATCCCCACACAAAAACAAAGTGAAGTACTCCCCGCAGTGCGCTAGTTTGGGTAAAATCTAGACTTCTACGGGGCTTCTTTTGCTCCGCTACTCATGAGTA
>PCSU01000009.1:0-2311 GCA_002771355.1 candidate division WWE3 bacterium CG22_combo_CG10-13_8_21_14_all_39_12
CTTCACTACAAAATAACTACTGCCGTATTTTCTCGTAACATTTGTATTTTCTTGACAAAGGGAATATACTACAAGATATACAGATGGAAAACATAATGCTCGTTATTACGATTGGAATAGTATTTATGGGTTTACTGTCCGGAGTTATTGTATTGCTGAGTAATCCAAATTTGCGTGAAAGGCAGTATTATTTTATTCTCGTACTATTTATTGTTGGGTTTAGTGTGACGAATTTCTATACTGATCATGTTGCATTTTCTAGTGAAGTAAGAGAATTAGCCCTAAAGTGGAATTTTTCACTTGGCCCATTGTCTGCACTGTTTTTTTATCTTTTTATCAACGAATTTACTTCTAGTAAAGTTCAAGGTTTAGTTGGTAGAAATATAGAGAAATTGTTGATAATAAGTATTTTATTTACCGCAATACTATCTTTTGTTGGTGATTTATTAATTCGGGATGTTTATATATTAGAGGGAGGGGCACAGGTTTTTATAACAAGTGCCTGGGACAATTTGTATGTATTTGTAATAACAATACCGGTTTTTTGGTCACTATACATCTTGACCGTAAAATATCTCCAGTCCGAAGGGTTTGAGCGACTGAGGTTAAAGCCAATAGTAGTTGGCGCAAGTATTCCAGCAGTTTTAAATGTCATAATACTTTTTTTACAGAGATTCCTAATTCTACGGAACTTTTCAGGAAATTCGGAAGTACTAGCTGTTGAAATTCTACCGGCAATTTCGAGATCAAGTTTTATTGTGTTTTTCGTTTTTTGCTCTTACGCTATTCTTCGCCATCAATTATTTGGAATTCGTGTTGTTCTCGGAAAAGTATTTACATGGTTTGGCATCGCAACGTTCTTTTTTGGAAGTTTTTATGTCACTCTTTGGTTTGAACAGTTTATATTTTCGTCACCCTTTGAACCTGTTGCAATATTTTTGAACATAATTATTGCATTATCCATGGCAATGATATTTAGCTTATATGAAAAGCAGTTACATCATTTTGTGCGGACAAAGTTTCTATTTATTTCCTATGATATTGAGGATATAAAACTTGAATTAACAGAACTTATGGATGTGAATCAATCTGTTTCCGAGAAGCTTGTTGTATTCTCGGGACTTATAGATGATGTTTTTAAAATCAAGAAAGTTGGTTGTGTTTTATATGGGGTAGACTTTGAAGAGCCGGTCACCTCCTGGGTTGGTTTTTCACCCGATGAGGCAGTTTTGTTGGAAAATGAAAAATTAGTTAATGATTTAATTGAGAATAGTCCTGAGGGTACTGTTGTTCCAAGCAAAGCTCTTGGAGTAGGGAGGGATGTTATGGCAGTCTTGGGAACGATGAATACTGTAGGTTTAGGGCATTATAAGATTGCAGGGAAAGAAATAGTTTTTATACTTGGAGGTACTGTCTATTCAAAGGTTTTATCGGAATCAGATATGTTAAATATAGACTCTTTGGTAGGTGTACTTCTTAAACACCTTTAGGTTATTCATTAGGCTGTCAATCTTATTTAATATATCATTGTATTGTAAGTTGTTGTATGGTTGATTCATTGACGGCATATTGAGTCGCGGTGTATATATACATCGTTGCACCTTACAATATTAGACTAGTATATAAATGGAGGGAAATGAGATGGAGAGATATAGGGCAGGCATTAAAGAATATATTCAGGATTCTTTAATGGCGTATGCTGGAGTTCATTTTGGAAAGGTTCGTTTGTATGACGGGCCAATGTTTTTAATCCATTCGTTGACAGAAGATTCTCTTAGGTTACACCCATTGTTTAAATCCTTATTGAAAAAACTGGGCAAGAGATCGGATGTTATTGTACGAATGGCTATCAATCATGATCTGATTAGTCCAATTCGTGTTGGTGAGCTTCGAGGGCCTCAAGGTGTTTGTGGCGCTGTCGTTGCAAGTCCAACGGCAACAATACCTCGGTTGGTTTTGCGACAGAATGGAGCGGTAAGCTCACTAAAGAGAGCTATTTCTCTGGCTGGTTGCTTGACGAGGACAAATACTATTATTGGATTAGGTGCCATGTCGGCAAGTTCCTTAAGTCTGGGCAAGGCGGTAGGAACAAATGATATGGTTCGTCCAACAACCGGGCACAACTCTACAGTTGGTTGGTCAGCGTTGTTGATTTTAGAAGGGCTATCTCAATCTCGAATGGAGCCTTCTGAGTCAACTGTTGTTGTCTTGGGAGCTGGGGGCAATATTGGTCTCAGTGTATCTAAGTTGTTATTAAACTCAGGTGTTAAAAGAGTTATTGCAGTTGATTCAAGCTCTGCAAAAACGGAAC
>PCSU01000009.1:2317-3935 GCA_002771355.1 candidate division WWE3 bacterium CG22_combo_CG10-13_8_21_14_all_39_12
TGGAATTGCAGACTTACGGTCAAGTTGAGGTCGTCATAGCTCAGGATGCAAAAGAAATTCCAAGAGGAGATGCTTTGTTTGCAGCTGTCAGTGAGCCAAAGCCACTTTTTTCTAGTGGAGATATAAATCAACTGTCGGGATACAAAGTAATTGTTGATGACAGTTTTCCTCAAATCCTCACTGAATCTGCCTATAAAGGGTATACCAGTCTTGGTGGTAGATATACCATGGTGGTAGCTACACACAAAGATTGGTACAGTACGTTCGAACTTCCTGGAAGAATTTCTGGTTATGACAAAGTGAATGATAATTATCGACATAATCATCCACTCTGTCAGGCAGAAGCAATAGCCGCATTTTTGGGGTATATTGAGCCCTTAACGGGTCTTGCGGATGAGACAAATGCATTGAGGGCTGTCAAAGCGTTGTTAAGAGCAGGGTTTCAGCCTGTCTTTCACGGGGTAGATGGAGGTTCTCGACCTGTTTGGAGAGATGTTTCTAGATGGATTCCCAATGGAGTACGCTTTGAGGATCTTAAGGTACCTTCATATCTCGTGCCTAGTCTAATGTCAATGGAGCTGGGGTAAAGGGTTCACTCTTTACTCCAGCTCTTCCCCAAGCTCAAGTTCTTGATATACTATAATTACATGGACATTGTAAACGTTAGTCTTGTTATTACATTAGTCTTAAATGTTCTTCTTTTGTTGGTTGTTGGAAGAAATATTAAATATTCTAAAAATAGTCGGATATTCTCTCTTGTCATTGTTACGATTTTATTGTGGATTGCGACGATGATTTTTTACCGTATTGAAGAAGGTGAAATAATTGCTACATTTTGGGCAAGAGCATTATACATTTCCGCATCGCTTACAGCATCTTCATTTTTATTTTTTTCATTTGCATTTTCTAAAGTTCCTATTCGTCGTCGACTCGTGTTTTTTGTATTGGGTTTGAATATTGGGATTATTTTTCAATTGTTGCACCCAAGTTCATCTATAGTTTCTGTTATAATCCCTTCGGTTGGTGAAAAGATTATTGTTTGGGGAAATCTTCATTTTCTCTTTGCGGCATACATTTTGGCTATGTATAGTGCTGTTTACATTATCCTTTTAAGAGCAGTCTTAAAAAACGTAGGAACTTTGAGAACCCAGAGCATATATATTTTTGTTGGGGTATTTGTCTCAAGCAACGTTGCTTTTACTACAAATTTGGTTTTACCTTCTTTCCAAAATAATTTTTCTTACAACTGGTTAGGACAGATATCTACAGTATTTTGGGTAGCCCTTGTAACGTATTCAATAGCAAAACATAGATTGTTGGATCTTCGTTTGGCCGTTCGAGCAACAATATATAGACTGTTGCTTGTGGGTGTTTTTCTTTCAGTTGTAATTTTGGTTCAGATTATTTTTGAAAACTATACGTATAAAGAAATAAATTTGGTAGGAATAATCCCTAATGTTTTTGTAACAGTAGTGGTTGTTTTGTTTTATCCACTTGTCGATAAACTTTTTAGAGATGTAACAGATAATTTTCTTTTCCAGCGTGAATATAATCGACAGGAGTTGCTTCGTAAGTTAGGGCGGGGGATTACCGAAAGTATTGATATTGAAGATCTCAA
>PCSU01000079.1 GCA_002771355.1 candidate division WWE3 bacterium CG22_combo_CG10-13_8_21_14_all_39_12
TTGCTATGTAATTTGTCGACATGGTGGTCCACCTCCTTTCAGAGAGACTCACTGTCTAGTTTAATGGGTACCTGTCACATTGAATATTCAATTAATAAGACATATACAGTCAACGCTTATGATTTTGATGTTGTTAATGAGCGACTCGTTAATTTTGAAATAGGATTAGGAAGTCTTGAAGTGACAGGTGATCCTACTAGTACAGATGTTTTTGTTGTTGATTCTCACTATAGCGATTCTTGGGGCGAACCAATAATTACGCAAGAGTATAGTAATCAGCGATTAAGTATATTTTTCTCACAAAAGGATAATCATTCCTTTGGGTTCCCACAAAGCCCAGACTATCATGTTGATTTGGGGGCAACCGATATTCAGAGTTCATTTATATTTGATGTCGGTGCTGGGTCTGCAACCGTTGATGTGGAAAGTTTAACGATTGATACTATTACTGCAAAAGTTGGGCTGGGTTCGTTTGAGATTAATCTTCCACGAAGTATTCGTGGTTCAATTGCACTAGACGTCGGACTAGGTAGTGCAAAAATTAGTATTCCTGATACAAGTGGTTTTAAAGTTAAATATAGTGTTGGGGCAGGACAGTTAGCAATTGATGGTAATGACGTTGCCACTATTGGGTCAGACGGGGTGTATACATCAAATGATTATGATGGATCAACATCAACTATTGATTTTACTATTGATGTCGGATTAGGTTCTGTTTCTGTTGAAAGAATGGTAAATTCAGAGAATGATTTTAAAGGAGGTGAATTACAATGAGTAAATTTCGAGTAGTTTTCGGACTACTTATTGTTACTTTTGGTGTTTCACTTCTTTTTGATCAGCTTGGCCTTAATGATGTCTTTGGTTTTAATATTGGTTCTTTGATTAGTACGTATTGGCCTTTGGTAATTATCGCCTTTGGAGTTTCATCATTGCGAAAAGGCAATATGAATACTGGAATAGTGTTGAGTGCAATTGGAATAATATTTTTAGCTTCAAATGTTTTTGATATAAATGTGTGGGGCGTTATATGGCCTTTTGCAATTATCTATTTTGGTTTGACAATGCTTAAGAAACCAACAAATTCATTTAATAGGGCATCTACTTCTAGTGAAAATGAACTTGACATTACTGCAATATTTTGGGGTTCGGAACAAAAGGTGACCAGTACTTCATTTATTGGTGGCCAAATTACTGCAATATTTGGCGGAGCCAAAGTAGACCTGCGTGAGATTACGGTTGCTAGCAATGGAGCAACTCTTGATGTTACTTCAATTTTTGGTGGAGTAGAAATTATGGTTCCCGATACCATACGAATTGAGGTTACTGGTGATGGTGTTGTAGGGGGTTGGGAAAAGCATTTTAAGTCTAGTTCCGACACAACCCTACCTGTATTAAGAATTACTGGTTCAGCAGTGTTTGGGGGCGTTGAGATAAAAAATTAGTAATACGATAGATTCTAGATTCATTGTTGAACAAAATATTTTGTTCGCGGTATAATGCTGAAATGAAAACAGCTGGTGGGTATTTAGTTCAAACGTCTACAACAGATGGTCTTATTTTACATGGGTTTTTCTTACCACCTGTAGAAAATGCCCCGGTGATAATTTTTATTCATGGGTTTGAAGGAAACTTTTACGAGAATGGTTTTATTCATACATTTATTACATTGTGTTCTGAAAAGGGAATAGGGTTTTTGTCGGTCAATACTCGTGGAAATGGAAAAATTACTGATTTTAATACAACTAGTGGAGATATGAAAACAATTGGGGCCTGGCATGAGAGATTAGAGGAGGCGTATATGGATATCGATGCATGGATTGAATTTGTAAAGGACTGGGGAGTTACTGGAAAAATCATCCTTCAGGGCCATTCCCTAGGAACGTATAAATCGGTGCGTTATATGGTTGAAGGTATGAAAAAATATGACATTGCAAAAATTGTATTGCTTTCACCATTTGACATGAAAGCTGAACTTGAATATTGGCCAGATATGAGTTTTACACAAACTGTTGCCATGGTAAAAGAGCACGTGCAACAAGGGTTTGGAAATGAGTTGTTAGATCATGAGCCTTCCCACACAACAATGTCTCATAATACATTTTTAAGTTGGTATGGAAATGCGGATGTTCAAAGAGTTTTTGAATTAACTGATCCTACGTTTGTTTCACCAGTATTATCTCAAATTACGATTCCGGTATTTATTGCCCTTGGGGATAAAGATGAATATTTTTACAAGCCATCACAAGGGGTTTATAGGGAAAAGTTGGATGAATTAACTATACGATTTCCGAATGCCAAAAATTTGTTAATATCAGATGCACACCACTCATATGAGTCTAAGGAGGATGAGTTAGTAGCGGCTGTTATTTCTTTTGTTTTGTCATAAAAATAGTTCATAGTTAATTACAGGGAGTCCCAAATTGACCAACTTGTCGGTAAAATCAATATTTTCTTGAGAAATAGGTGTGTATTAAACCTTGTCAGACTTGTCTTTTTTGCGGCGAGTAATGTATACCAAGCCTACGAGAGATGTTCCGATTATTGCTGGAATTGCAATAATCATTCCTGTGCTAGCCAATGCTCCAAGAACATTACCAACTGTAGAATCTGTGTCGCTTGAATTGCTTGACGAGTTGCTTGAAAGTACTTGAGGAGAACGATTAGAAGGTGATGCTGATGTATCGTTGTCTTGATCAGTTATTGAATCGTTTTTTACTATAGCAACACTTGGAGTTGGTGTGTTTAAAGAGGAATCATCGATATCTGGTGATTCGGTTGATCCGAGACCAACTGAACAGGTTAATGAGTTATTTGTTGTTTTGGTTTCGCCATTTGTTTGAACCGAAATTTTGTAACTGTCGCCCAGGTTGGTGCATGCATGTGCCTTTACCTTGATTGGGAGTTCAGGTACTGATGCTCCTGCAGGAACTATCCCTGTAAATGTACAGGTAAACGTATCTTTGTCGGAAGATCTACTATTCGTACACGTCCAATTTGTACTGGTTACATTTTGATAGCTAAGGCACGAAGGAAGTGTTCCCGTTACTATAATATCGCCATTGATATCTGCATTCCCTTGGTTAGCCATATGAATAGGGTAAATACCGGTTGTATCATTGTTAATTGTTTGTGTAGTACAGCTATTAATTATAAGATCAGGTTCCGGAATTTCGTATGTATAGGTAACGGATATTGCTGCTGTAGCATATGTATCAACACCACATTGTGCATTTCCAGAGCCTGTACATGACCACTGTGCAATTGCATAAACAGGAAATGTTAATGACCCCGTACCTGAAAATTGTGTTATATCTGAGGCACTTGAGTAGGAGACGGTAGTATTGTCATGTGCGTACTCAATAGGAAAAGATTTTCCAGATGTTCCAGCGTAGTCGAGCGTTCCATCGAATGCATCTGCCACGAGTGTTGCATCAGCAGCTGCAATGGATAGTGTGATGATGTCTGACGTTGATGCAGTGTTTTTAAGGTTTAGGTTAACAGTAACTGTTGAATTCATTGTGTGAGGAGAAACATCTTTGTTTTCCATTTTTTGAACTGTATCTGTGGTAGCTTCGGCAGTAATGGATACGGAATTAAGCTTCCCTAATGTTGGGTTAAATTGGGCAATAACACAATCTTTTACGGTATTGGTAGAGGTTGATGCATCAATTCGCCAATCAAGACGTGAATGGGGAATTGTACACGATTCACTAGCCTGTGTTGTTGCAGCATATGCTTTAGGCACAGTAATTGAAACAAATAGTAGTAACGTAATTATGGGCAGTATTTTCCTCATGAACTATTAGGGTACGGAATCGATGAACTATTGTCAACAGTTCGTTGTATTCTCCGTAGAAATCCGGCATTCCAGAGTAAAATATGGAAGTGCTAAATAAGACAAAAATAATTCTATGTAAGGAACTTTTG
>PCSU01000015.1 GCA_002771355.1 candidate division WWE3 bacterium CG22_combo_CG10-13_8_21_14_all_39_12
CAATACCAAAAGACGACACCATTCACTGGGTTTAAAAAGTCCGTTACAGTATCTTGTTGACAATGGAGGTATGTCGCATATGTCCTTGACTTATACAAGGCATCGAATCAACCGATAATTCGGTATATGATGAACCTACATCAACATATGCGAGTGCGATTGGTTTCAGGCCGTTACGGGCCATAATACCAGCCTGCTCAAGAATGTCTTCCCTGACGTTATTACCCATCGTATGGACATAATCACCAACAGCCTCCTGGGTACAGTACGCTAATACTGATTCAGGACTACCCTTCATATACACACACTTTTCATTGTTTATTTGCGTCATAGCAGCAGAAAACACATACGCCGACGAAAAAGGTATTTCATCAATTACCAGATGCTCTTCACGAATGTCTTTGTATGAGATGCCTTTATCTTGTAACCATGCAAGTAAGGCAACATCTAGAGAATCAGAAGCAAAGTCTTTGTGATTTTGAGCACTGTTTGCTAATGCCAGAACCCTACTAACTAAACCAGAAACATCAATTTTTAATAGTTCATCACGAGTATCACACATGACATGTGCAGAATAGAGAGAGGTAACAGATAAAGTGTTTTCAGTAAGAGTTCCCGTTTTATCAATGGCTGCAACAGTTATTGCCCCAAGTCCCTCAACGGCTGGTAATGTTTTTACAATTGCCTTTGACGTTGCCATTCTATGCATCCCAACCGCAAGAGCAACCGTAACCGAGATAGCAAGACCTTCTGGAACAACAGAAACTGCAAGTGCCAAAGTAAACAAAAACATGTCATAAATCGGTTTACTAGTTAAAACACCTTGAAAAAAAATACTCACTGTAATCACCCCAACAGCTCCTAGTAAATACATACTCAATCTATGTAATTGTTTTTGAAGTGGCGTTTTCTGATCAACAACAACCGACACTTCATGGGCAATTTTACCAACTTCAGATAAAAGCCCCGTTGATACAACAACAGCACGACCCTTACCATCGACAATACTTGTACCAGAAAAAACCATATTAAGCTGATCATTTACTACCGCATCACTAGAAACTGGTTGCGTATTTTTTTCCGACAACCGTGATTCACCTGTTAACAACGCTTCGTTTAGCTTTAAACCAAACGATTCGATAATCCGAGCATCGGCAGAAACAATCTGTCCAGCTTCCAAAAAAAGTATATCCCCTGGTACTACCTGATTTGTTGGCACTTCAGTAACAATCCCTTCGCGAACAACGCGCGCTTGTGCCTGACCAAGTTTTTTGAGCTCTTCTACAGCCTTTTGAGCCTTGTACTCTTGGACAAAACCCAACACCCCATTAATAAAAATCGCTGCACCTATAACAACGCTATCAATAAGTTCGTCGATAAAAACCGTAATTGCAAGAGCAGCGAAAAGAACCATTACTAATGGGCTTTGTACCTGCCGAAGGATTAACGCCACAAATCCGTCACGATTTTCATCTGGCAATTCGTTGTGCCCATATTTCTCAATCCGTTTTCGAACCTCTATTAAAGTTAATCCATTATTTGCGTCTGAGTCAACATAATTAAGAACATCGGATATGGAATGACTCCAATAATTCATCATGTCATTGTATAGGGGTGTAGCACATCCGTACAGAGTAGAACTAAACCTTGATAGAATAAAGATATGGACAACGCACAAAAAATTAAAGAAGCAGTTGATACTGTTGAACATATCTCAAAAAGTATTGAACTTAAACGCACCGGTAAAAACCTTCGGGGCATTTGCCCATTCCATGGTGAAAAAACACCAAGTTTTTTTGTTTCCCCCGATAGGCAAACCTGGCATTGTTTTGGATGTGATAAAGGCGGCGATGTAATTTCGTTCGTGATGGAAAAACAGGGAATAGATTTTTTGGGAGCACTTGAACTTTTATCTGAGATGTACCATATTCCACTTGAAAAAGGTGCGTTCGTTCAGTCAGATGACAAAAAACGTTTGTATCAAGCACTTTCTGACGCAACGGAATATTTTCAGACACAACTTCTTTCTGATAAAACATCCCTTGCTTATAAATATATTACTGAATCTAGAAATCTTTCCCTAGAAGAAATCTCAGAGTTTGGAATTGGTTATGCACCAAACTCATGGAATCAAACGGGTGAATTTCTGCAACAAAAAGGTCACACAGAAAAAGTACTAGTAGATGCGGGCCTTGCTATCTCAAAAGAAGGTGGGCGTGGATGGTACGACAGATTCCGAAACAGAATTGTATTTCCTATTACCGATCGGATTGGTCGTGTCGTTGGATTTACTGCCCGCGCTCTCGATAAAGAAGAAACGGCAAAATATATTAACACGCCCGAAACGGTGCTCTATAAAAAAGGAAACCTTATGTATGGATTATTTCAGGCAAAAGAAAAAATCCTTCAACTTGATTACGTAATTATTGTTGAAGGAACAATGGATGTAATTAGTCTTACTAGTCATAATATTAAAAATGTTGTTGCGCCTTTAGGGACAGCTCTTACCGAGGATCATGTTCGTATCTTAAAGCAAAGTACATCAAGAATCCTTTTATTGCTTGATAATGATACTGCCGGTATTGATGCAACATTTCGCTCAATTGCAACCGCCCTATCACAAGGTATGGAAGTTAAAGTCGCAACCCTTACCCAGGGAAAAGATCCCGACGAAGCGTTTGCTAATAACCCAGAAGTTACCAAAAAAGAACTCTTTGAAAATCAAGATGCAATTGAATTTGCAATCAGGCACAGTAAAAAATCCCATGACCCACACAAACCACATTTTCAAAAACATGTCGCAGATGCAGTCCTGCCACTCATCAAGGTTATTGATAATGCAATCGATCAGGAATCTGCCCTGAGACAGTTATCAACAGCCGTGGATATAAGTATCGATAGTCTTAAACGAGAACTCAACAAAGGTAGTTCACCACAAAAAAACCCGCCCCCCCCCCCAGTTTCCGAGAAACAAAAATCAACCAAAGGCCGTCTCCTGTGGGAAACGTTAATATCTTCTTTATTGCAATTACCCGATAGCCTACAAGAAAATACTGTAATAATCAACATTCTAAAACCGCTATCTGTTACAGACACCTCCCACCCCCTTCTTTCACTCTCAGATAAGCTTCTTTCCCACTTGATAGACCATGGTAGAATTGACGTAGGTTCTTTTATTGATCAGCTCGAGGAAAATGAGAAAGAATGCGCAGATTTGTTGCTTTTAAAAGACCTTGGTACAATGATAAGTAACAATGATTCGTATATAGCTCATTTGTCGCAAATTGTTACCAGTATTCGCAGGAATCAAATAAAGGCACGTGTAGCTACAATTGCTAAAAGTATTGAACCTACGAAAGAGGACTTGTCTGAATTGCGAGAGCTAACAAATCAGTTAAAAGTCCTGGGATAACCTAGATTTATGCCAAAGGTAAAGAAAGAACCACAAAACACTAAACTCACATCTCTCATAAAAAAAGGTAAAAAACAAGGTTACCTTGTGAATGAGGATATTCTATCTGTTTTCCCAGAAGCAGAGAAAAATATTGATGATCTCGACAAGCTATATGCTAAATTACTCGATAAAGGTATTGAAGTCCTCGAATCAAAAGCAGAGATTAAAGAGAAAACACCTAAAAAGACCCTTCAGGAACAACTTGATGATCTAGCCAAGCGTGTACGAAAGAATGCTTCAGATCCCGTTCGCATGTATCTTACCGAAATTGGTAAAGTGGATCTCCTTAAAAAAGACGAAGAAGTCGCACTTGCTAAACGAGTCGAACAAGGTGACGAAGAGGCCGTCGAACTTCTTATACGATCAAACCTTCGATTGGTTGTTTCAATTGCTAAAAAATACCTCGGACGAGGATTATCTATGCTTGATCTTATTCAAGAAGGAAACATGGGTCTTATGAAGGCAGTTAAAAAATATGACTGGCGCAGAGGTTTCAAATTCTCAACCTATGCAACATGGTGGATTAGACAAGCAATAACCCGCGCAATTGCAGACCAAGCCAGAACCATTCGAATCCCTGTTCATATGGTTGAAACAATAAACAAATTCCACCGAATCTCACGCCGTATGGCACAAGAACTTGGTCGAGAACCCGAACCTGAAGAAGTAGCAAAAGAAATGGGTCTTGAACCTGAAAAAGGAAGGGAAATTATTAAAATTGCTCAAGAGCCAACAAGTCTACAAAAAAAGGTTGGAGACGACGATGATTCATCCCTTGGTGATTTTATTGAGGATGAAATGGTAATGTCTCCTGATGATGCTGCAAGTGCAGAGCTACTCAAAGAGCAGGTACGCGATGTTCTTGACTCCCTTACTCCTCGAGAAAGAAAAGTTCTTGAACTAAGATTTGGGCTCGAAGATGGTAGAAGCCGAACGCTAGAAGAGGTAGGAAAAGACTTTGGTGTTACCCGTGAACGCATTCGCCAAATCGAGGCAAAAGCACTGCGTAAACTTAAACACCCAACACGGGCACGTAAACTCAAAGACTATCTTGAATAGATCGAGAACTTTGTTTGTTAGAATTTATCTACATAATTGTATTTAATAACTATTTTCTGTTGTAACAGGAAGCGAAATAGTAAACGATGTCCCAACACCAAGTGCACTCTCAACAGAAATTGTACCCTCATGCGCTTCTACTATCGATTTTGCAATATATAATCCAAGCCCAGACCACTCACCTTCCTGAAGTTCTTCCCCCACACGATTGAATTGAGTAAACATATATGGAAGAACCTCTTTTGAAACACCTGGACCGTTATCTGCTATATGGATCTTAACATCTGTTTTATTAATATCAACCTTCACCGCTACAACACCCCCGTCACTCACAACGCGAATTGCATTATCAATCAGATTAATAAATACTTCTCTAAATAAACGATCGTTTACCGTAATCATCACTCTCCCTGTTTCACCTTCACGAATAAACTCAATGTCTCTTTGGCTTATCTGGGGACTAAACAAATCTCGAACGGACGAGATAATACTCTGAAGATCTACGGTACTCCTTTCCTCTTTTGGAATTACTGTGTTAATTGCACTCAACCGTAATAGCTGTTCCATAAATCTTTCAAGTTCACTCGTATGAGAAACCATTTTGCGGATAACATCATCAACACCCTCTTTTTTTACATGGCCATCTTTGATTAAACCAAAACTTTCCTTTATTGAAGAAAGTGGTGTTTTAAGATTATGAGAGGCAACAATGGTAAATTTTTCGCGAACAGCGTTGGCACGTTCCCTGATAATATCTTGCTCATTCAACCGCTGAATATCTGTAAAGTTTTGATGATACCATTCTGAAATTAACCCCAAAAGAATAAGCCCATAAACCATAATAACTGTACGTAGAATCTGTATGTATAGTTCAACATGAAGCTGAGTCATGAGGTAACCATAGATTAATACTGTTGTGATTGAGGTTACTAATGCTGGCCATAACCCTCCAGTCATAACCAAAGGTATAAGAATAAACAACACCAATAAGTATGCATCTGATGTTACATTTCCTAAAAACCATAATCCTCCACATAACAATACGGCATCAAGAACTCCTACAATAGAATAGATAAAAGATCTTTTTTGAGGATAAACCACCGAAATTGCAAGCACAACGACATGATAAACCTCCCCCAACATTAGTACTAACATTGCCAAAACTTCAGCCCCCGTTTTTGCGGAAAGTGAGTATATCAAAGTCAAGGCAATTATCTTTGCTACAAATCGAAAAATAAAAGCAAGATAGTCAATAACGAGTGGCGACCTTTTTCCCATATAGTATAGTTATAACACGCCTACAGCAAAGGGAAAACCCTTTATTTATAATACGGTACTTTACCAACTCTTATCAAAGATAAACGTACTTGATTATATAGATAAATAAACATTCCATACGCTTATGCGTATGACCAGTTACAAAACGCGAATAACATCACACAGGATGGATAAATCATAGAGATTAAATGGAATAACAAAAACAAAAATAACGCCCATGTCAGATGCACGGGTACTACCTTGATATGCAAATCTTTTAACTACTTCCGTAGTCAGTATCTTTTTCCATTTCTCCTCTAATTAAATTTCTTAAAAAGACTGACTTTGGTACTCGACGTTGTTTTGAAACCCACTCCAAATAATCAACCATACTAGGTGGAATTAAAAAGTTAAATCTAATATCCTCACCTTCTTTAACAAGGTCTAACTCTTCTTCTAGGCGATTAAGTAGCTCTGAAGTCTCTTTATACTCAATAAAATATACCTGCTGATCCTTTAGTGCTTTAAAAATCTGTGGGATCTCCCCAGTTTGAGTTGCTATGATGACAGCTTTATTTTTCTCGAGAGCAAGAGTTACCTCGTGTCCAATGCTCGAACTTGAGTGTGTCATTTCAGCAAACACAATATCTGCTTCATTAATGTTTTTAAGCATTGTTCGGTAATAGTTGACACGATATTCATCATCAACTTTTTCTACAAAGTCTAAGTCAAGATCAAGAACGTGATCAGCAATTACCGTATGACCCAACTGTTCAAGTTTTTCAACAATTTCTGAATACACCTCACCGATTGATTGGTCTTTTTCTTTAGCCGAAAGCGAAGCTGTAAAATATATTTTCATGATTTCACCCCCCTTGTGTTAACGATTTTTTTTCTACCCATTAAATGACATTATACATGCTTAATATACTTGATGTTTAATATAATAGGAATTTCACTCCGTTCCTGATATTCCGGGTATTTTTCTAAGAAATCACTACTCATTTTTGGTTCATTAATTTCTTTTACACCAAACCCTCGTTTAGTAAATGTATTAATATAGTGTTCAAGAGACCGCGTCCAGACAGGAATTTCGAGCTTAATGTGTTTATAAAAAGCTGTCGTAAAGGTTTCATCATGATATTGTTTCACATTTTCAAATTTACCAGTAGGTTCACTAGTCCATTTATTTTTAAACATGTAATAAAGTGGGTAAAATGGGTGCAGAATTGAAATAACACAAACACCTTGAGGTTTAAGGACTCTATAAAACTCAGCTACCGTATTTTCTATACTCGGAATATCCATGAGTACCATTTTTGAAAAAACAAGATCAAAGGTGTTTGTTTGATATGGAAGATCATTCGTTAAGTCACCTATATCAAAAAAAATTTCTGGGTATCTCGTCTGAGCAATTTCAGTCAAACTGCTGGCAATATCTATACCCGAAACCTGAGCCCCCATGGTATGAAGCAATTGTGTATATAGACCATTTCCACACCCGGCATCCAGAACCGTCTTCCCTGAAACATCGCCAATTAAACCTTTTAATGCAGGCCAATTAACTTCCTGCTGATACACATCACCTTCTTTTGTCAAAAACTCATCATACCTTTTTGCTTTTGAGTTCCAGATTTGAAATAAATTAAGCCGTTTATTAAACATAATCATTACATTCCGTTAATACATGCCACTATAGTATACGCTATTTAGCAACCCAATAGGTTACAAGAACAAGTGTTTTCGGAAAATCCACTCAGAGTAACCCCACCACTTCTATTAAGAGTAACTCCATACGACCCTTGGCCAGGAAAACAAACACTGTAGGTAACGGGAAAACTCGAAACATCTTCAATTATTCCTGAGGGAACACGAACATTTACAAGATTTTCACTTCCTGTTAGACATACATTACACGAAAATTCATTTTTATCAAGATCGCTCGTTTGTACACTTTTTGACGAATCGAGAGTATTAATAGCATATCCTCGATATTCTCCTGCCGGATCTGCTTCATTGTGAATTAATGAAAACTGGTAGAACAACGTATGACTTGAATCATTCTGAACCCCTCCAGTTGCATACTCAAAGGTTCTTCTAATCCCATCTGCCAATGTTCGTGCTTCACTTCGCGCCAATTCCCGATCATTAAAATCTAAATATGAAGGTAACAAAAAAACAAAAAGACTACCCATGAGAGCAATAACAAAAAGTATCTCAATCAGAGTAAATCCAGGCATAGTCTGATTCATAGTGTTCATGAGTTATCATTTAACATTACGCTCCATTAAAGTATTGAACAATGGTTATTGTACTAAAAACACCAAAGAATATGAATGCTCCTATCAATATGAAATTACGAATTAGACTTGGACGTAAAGATGCATGAAGCCTTGTGTTATTTAATCGTAATAAAAGTCCAATATACACAAACATTGCAAAAGCATTTATCACAGCACCAAGAATAATTAAGGTAAGTGGCTGATTAAACCCTAGCAAGAAAATTGTTATTCCGAATAATATCTGAATCCACAACACAATATAGTAGATCAAAGAAATACGTGGGGATTCTGACCTCCACAATAGAGCAATGTTTTCAGTTATTATTCTACTTGTTGAATCAAGAACAGTAAGCTGAGTTGCCGAAAGCATAACTCCAATCACAACCAAAAAAATGGTTCCTACAACAGGGAGTGTTTTAACACCCATAACATAAGCCTCCTCAAGCACAAATGATATTCCTTCAGTATCCACACCTTTTCCATACGTAGTCGTATAGGCTAACAATGCAAGGAGTAACATCGTCGATAATCCCAAAGCCCAAAATACAACAGCATGTTCAATATTTACCACTCGCCACCACTGATTAAAGCGCTTGATGTTTTTGGGGGTTGGATCAAAAGTAGCCCCTGTTAAAGAAACCTTCTGTTGTTTCTCTCCGGATCTAAACAAACTAGTAATCTTTTGTGCATACGCTCCCATGCCGTAACCTTTGTCCCTAACATAAAACGACTGTGCAAGATTCAAGTTTCCACCGGCACCTGAGTATGCTAATGCACCAAGGAATGTAAGTAGTACAATTCCTTCAGGTAAAAATTGAAATCCGTCGCCAGAACCCACAATACCTAAGGCGAGTGCCTGATAATCAACTGGATGCGCTAAAAACAAGGTAATACAAAAAATTGCAGGAACTCCTATACCAATCAACCATTTTTGTAATGTTTCAACAGTTGTATATAAAACCTTACCAAAACTCAAAATCAAACCAATAATGAGAAAAATTATGACTGCAATAATAGTAGGACTACTTACCCCAAAAATATGCGCTAAAACTGTGGCACCTGCCAAACCAATTCCTGGCCACCCAAAACCTAAAAATGTAGAAAGAATAAACCACAACGGTAGCCATCTCGCCATACGTGCAAAACCAACAAAAATACTTTCGCCATTAATAAGAGCATATCTTTCAACTTCCATATTAATAAAAAACTGGATAGTGATACCAAATAATGCTCCCCAGATTATCCCCAATCCGTAATGTGACGATAAGTATGGCCACAATATAACCTCACCACTTCCTAATCCTAAACCTAAAATAATAAAACTTGGACCAATAAGGTCCTTTAATGCTAGTGGTTTTGGTAATGGCTTTATATCAAGCGACTTTAGGTTTGCCATCAGATTTTATACTACATGATGAACTTAAGCTTCGCAACGACACCAATAACCTTTCATTGCGTTTGAGAATTAAACTCATTATAGTAAGAAGATGACCTCAAAAATACCTCTGGTTGTTGGGATTGGATTACTTGCAACAGGAGGGTTTATGGTATTTGCAAACATGTGGTTTGATAAAACATTTTCATTCGACCTCTCACCACAACCAACTGTAAATCCAACTCTCCCCCCTGAAACCACACCTATGGTTACCATTATCCCTTACAATTCCCCGACCCCTAACCTTAACAAAACACCTAGTAACAAACATATTATGCAGCTACCCACCATTACTCCACCTAGATCTACACCACTACCAACTAACACACCAATTCCACAGAATATTCAAATTACTGCAACATTTACCACACAAATATATATTTGTACTGAAGACATCGCTGACAAAGCGCGAACAATAATTGGGAACGCAGAACAAAACATTGCACCTATTGATGCCCAGTATACATTATGTACGGGAATTGCTGACGAAAATGCACAAAGCTGTGTAGATAGCTGTGGGGTTTCACTTGCCTGTATGCAAAACTGTGGTATTAGTACAGATGAGACATACCAAAGTTGTACTACAATACGTGACAACCAAAAAGATCCTCTTGTAACGGTTGCTATTTCTGAAGTCTCAAAAATATGCTTTGTAGTTGAATAAGAAAATTCTACGTTAGAACGAGAGGGAAAAATCTACGTCAGGTAAATTTAAATCTTTGTCTATAGAATCCAACTGGTTAATTTCACCTAACAAGGAATTTACTTCTTTAGAAAGATCTACCGTTTCCTTATCAGACGAATTTACATCAAGTGGAACCACTGTGGGCAAAGGCAAGCTCTGACCATCGCCAGAAGCTGAAAATTCATCCTCAGGTGTGCTTACAACCGTAGAATAAGAACTATCGTTAATACTCAAATCTAATGCGTTATTTGAAGAAGATAAAACAAAATAACCACCAACAAAAATGGCAACAACAAATCCCATCACAAGAATCTCTAGTAAAGCAAAACCTGAAGCATTAGTAGTGTATGTTTTCATATTATTGAGTAATAGTAATCAATGATTCAACAGCTTTTTTAAGTAACCCACCGGCAATATAAAGGTCGTCTCTGGATTGAGCCAACAACCCTATTCCTGTTTCAAACTCTTGGCCTTCTGACATAGTTTCAAATGTAGTCTTTGCACGTGCAATACTTTGTTTGGCAATTGAAAGTTCGGACGAAAATGCAGATAATGCGTCTGTAACTCCTGACACATCGACATCTTCATCCTGAATAGCTTCAATTCGATTTTGTATCCGTACCACAACCTCCTCGGCTTTATTTACATGTTCTTGATACCTACCCACAAGAATATATCCCACTGCTCTATTTCTTACTAAACGAGCCTCTTGCCACAAAGATGACATTGTATCCTTAATAACATGCACATCATCTCTAGACTTAGCTTCTTCAACCATTAGCTTTACCTCATCTAAACGAGATGAGAGAGTATCGACTTCACTATATATCTCTTGTTTTTGCTCATCGGTAAGGTACACCCTTTCAGAAACATGAGTTCTAATCAAAGACAAGTGAGAGATGAGCGATTCAAGATGTTTAACGTATCTATCCTTAGACTCTTTAACAACATCCTCTATCTTTTGTAATACCTCTTCTTTTTTTGCAGCAACTGTCACAGTCGCCTCTTCACGCTTAGCCCCAAGTGTAGCCTGTAGGTCCACCCGTTCTTTTTGTAAAGCATCATCACCAGGTTCAGCAGTAACAAATCTCACACCACTACCCATAAACAGCACAAAAGCAATGATAACTGCCAATGACGTTCTTCTCATATGATTATCTTATAGATATAAAAAGAAATAATCAACCTATTTGTTTTGGCTAATTCTAGCTTTGACTAAAGAAAGTATTGAATGTGGATCTTCATTTTGTGATTGAGCTAATTCCCAATCAAAATCACCCCGTACATATTCTCGCGTGTCTCGTGGATGTTTATAAAATACTTCGTTCTTCATCCCAATCTCACTACCATAGTAAATAATCTTAGCAGCTTCAAGACTAAATAAATCTGCATACATTTTTATTATTTGTTCACTATCAAGGATTGACCCCATTCTCATAGAGACACCGTTTCCTCTCATAAACTCAAAATCATGGTGTGGATCAATCATTGATATAATTTTCGTCCTGTCATCAATCGGCAATGGATTAAATGACAGTGCATCATGATTTCTCAGATGAACGGCCCACGCACAACCTTCAGGAACATGGACAACGTCAGCCTTATAGGCTGCAAACATTTCACTTTCACCCATAATGTATTTTGAAAATAATGCGGCAGCAATTCCAAAGTTAAACACCAGATGACACTCATCGCCATTTCCAAAATATGAATATGCGTCCTTATGAGTACCGGACGTTTCTGCCAATAAAATCACTTCCGGATTATGCTCTTCCAAGCACAATCGTAACCGCTTAATAATATTGTGTACCTCCGGTTCGTTCACACTTTCGGAATGTTCACGCTTAATCATGTGCGACACCGCATCAAGCCTAAACCCTGAAACCCCACGTCTCAGCCAAAACTTTATAATATCAACAAAAGCTTCAAACACCTGAGGATTATCCCAATTTAAATCTGCTTGCTGCGGGTAAAAGGTTGCGTAATAATAACTGTCTGTTGGTTCACTGTATATCCAATTAGAGGGTTTTAAACGTGGGAACACATTTCTTGATTCTTTGAGCCGTGACCTATCACTACCCCATAAATACCAATCTCTTTTTTGCGACTGCCTAGAACTTTTAGCATCAATAAACCACGGGTGCCTAATCGAAGTGTGGTTAAGAACAAGATCAACAATAACGCGAATATTTCGTTTTTCACATTCAACCATACACTCCTCAAACTCCTCTAGATCTCCTAGTTCAAACCGAACAGCTTTATAGTTTGAAACATCATACCCCCCATCAATCATTGGTGAAGGATAATGCGGCAAAATTAATAGTGTGTTTACCCCAAGATCAGAAAGGTATGAAAGTTTACGAGTAAGACCCTTAAAATCACCTGCAAACTTATCAACATATAATTCATAGATGATCAACTTATTAAGATCCATGAGTTAGAACAATGATTACAATAACAACGAGGCTTTCAATGAGGGTAAATCCTGTATTGTGTTTGCAAAGTTTTAATACCATGTACATGATTCTGAATTACTATAATAATTGCTCGGAAATGGTGATACATAGAGGGTACACGTTGCATCTCCTGGATAATAACTACTTTGTCCAGAGAGCTTATGGCAGTTTCCACTTCCATCTACCGAACAAAAACCGCTACCGTTGTATCGTGTGACAGCCCCACTGTAGGTAAAGGTGTTCCCGGTTGTAATAGTATGTTTAATTAACGAATTATATGATTCGCTGGCATTGGTAAGTGTAGAAGGAATGGCACTTGTACTCGTTGAACATGACACACCATTGTAGTAAGTGTTACCTGTAGTAGGGAGATACCCAGCTATTGAATTACCTGTCAATTCATAACAACACGCTTGACTTGAACTACATCCAGTTGACTGACAATTGTAAACCTGCCCCATGCTGGTATCACTTTCAATAAGCATGCTGCACTGATTTGACGAATATGATCCATCGGAACGCTTCCACGTCACGCTAGGCGGAGATAATGTACAAGAACTAGAGGAAAAACTTGTATAAACAGTTCTACTTGCGATAGAAGATACATTACACGCTGAGTCACATACGCCACCGATCCCCCAACAATTAAGAGGAACAGGTGTTGCAGTAGGTATCGGCGTAGGGGTAGGTCCTGCAAAAACAACGGGGGTAACAGCGTTACATGAGGTTGAGCACGTTGGCGTCGATGTATCCGCTGTAAAATCGCTCTTTGAAACCTTTCCCAATGAATCTATTGTTACTGTTCGAAAACCTTCGCCCGGATACCATATATCAAATGATGCAGGAGAGGTTGCACCCGTAACACCAAGAACTCCGGTTGTCGTTTCATACGTTGCAGTTTGCCAACTTGATTCAATTACAGCAGGGCATGTGATTTCAGTAATGTCAAACGTTGGAAGTATAGGGTCACCATTCACATCTTCTCGTGATGTTTGGAAACCCCGATAGCACCCTGAGGCATCACCTGTTCCTTGTAATAGATCAATACGATATTTCTCTACTTCGGTCGTTTGATCTTGAGTATTAGAAACAGCTAAACTTCGTGCCGTCTTAAATCCTTCCACTACCTGCTGCGCATCAGAATTGAGTGTTGATCGATGATTAAAACCAACAAATTGCGGTAAAGAGTAAACCAACAACAACCCCATGATGCCAACAACAATAAGAATTTCAATTAAGGTGAACCCGTGGGGAGTATGTTTGAGCATGTTTATATATTCTCCTACGCGACCATTAAAAGCAAGTTATCAATAGGTTTAGGTGACCTAAACATTCTATTTTGAGTTAACTATATTCAAGTAATAACTCAACTGCCGGAAGTTTTTTACCCGCCAGAAACTCTAACGTTGCTCCTCCTGCCAAACTCACATGGGAGAATTTTGAAAGGTCTGCAACATCATTCACCACATCAATGGTATCTCCACCAGCAAGAATTGTTTGTGCACTCGATTTTTCCATCACTTTTGCGATCGCAATTGAACCATCATTAAATCTTTCATCTTCAGTCAAACCAAGCGGACCGTTCCAAAATACCGTTTTTGACTGATCGATAATGGAAATATATTCTTGTAAAGTCACCGGACCAATATCGTAAATAGCCTCGGTTTTTGATATTTTGGTGTTATCACTTTCAAAACTGATTACATGAGTTTCTCGTACCGATGAATCCACCTGACCAATGATCACATCTTGTGGAACATGAATCTTTTGTTGAAGTGATAGATCAGTATCTTTTTGTAAAAGACCGTGGGCAAAACCCACCCAATCTTCAGATTCACTCGTATCAATGGAACGTTCTTCAAGATATGACCCACCGATCTCTCGTCCTTGAGCTTTTATAAATACGTTTGCAACACCTCCACCCAACAAAAATGAGTCTGCAATTTCATAAAGATTGTTAATAGCCTCCGTTTTATCCGAAATCTTCGCTCCACCAATAATAACCGTAAAAGGATGCTTCACTTCTTCAAGCAAATTTGATAATGCTTCATACTCTTTTTGAAAATACAATCCTGCATACGAAGGTAAATATCCCATAATTCCTGTCACCGAAGCTTGGCTCCTATGTGCTTGAGGGAAACCATCAAAAACAATAATTTCTCCATTTTGAGCTAACTCACGAGCAAAGGAATCATCGTTATCATTATCTTCACTATAAAAACGAGTATTCTCAAGCATAACGATATCTCCAGATTTCATGTTTGAAATATGAGTACGTACCATGTCACCAATGCAATCATCTAACTTTTGAACTGGTCGATTAAGTAAATCGGATAAATGCTTGGCGTGAGGATTAGTACGAAGTTTTTCTTCAATCCCTTGGGGACGTTTAACATACGTTAACACCACAATTTTACAATCTCTTTCAAGTAAGTACGTTAGTGTGGGAATACTTGCCACCATGCGTGAATCGTCAGTAAGAACTAACTCACCATCTATTTCTTCAACACCAATATCATACGGAGAACGATATAAAACAGTCTTGTTCCTTATATCCACATCTTGAATTTTGCGTAATTGACGATTAGTTCCCATACATGGATTACTGAATCTCTTTAATGGTAATGGTATTAGTAAGCCCAGGAATTTTCCAGTGATCCCCGTGAACAAAAATAACTCTACGACCAGACAAAACAATTCCTCGTTCTTTTAACACTGCAATAACTTTATCAATTTCTAAAACAACACCATCTGGTAAGGAAACTAAGTATGGAATCACACCATATGACAGATTTAGTTGATTTCTGGTCTTTTCATCTTCTGTAATTGCATATATTGGAACATGCGGTCTAAATCGTGACAAATCTCTGGCTGTTCGACCAGTTTCTGTAAATACAACTACTGCGTCAATATCAAAATCCTTTGACTGATCAACAATATCCATTACCGCATGGGTAATAGCTCGAGTTTGATTTGCTGTTTCTGAAAACTTTACACTTGGTACGAAGTTTTTCCCTTCATTAAACGTTGCAATAGTTTCCATCATTTGAACTGTCTTTAATGGGTACATTCCTGTTGCGGTCTCTCCTGACAACATTGTTGCATCAGTTCCATCAAATACGGCATTAGATACATCGCTTACCTCAGCACGTGTTGGACGTGGATTCTCTACCATTGATTGAAGCATTTCTGTTGCTGTAATTACTGGTTTTGATGCCAAACGACACCTTTTAATAATAAGCTTTTGCCAGTACGTAATTTGTTCAAGTGGCAGTTCAATCCCTAAATCTCCTCGTGCTACCATCACCGCATCTGAAAGATCAATGATATGTTCAATATTTTCAACCGCCTGTTTCCCTTCAATTTTTGAAACAATATGACTGTTAATATCCCGCTGCTTAAGCTCATTTCGAAGGATTTCAATATCATGAGCATCACGAACAAATGAAAGTGCAACAAAATCTGGCTGAACCTTTTCAGCCATATCAAGCATCTTAAAATCCCTACCTGTTAATGAGGGAAGATCAATACGTACCCCTGGAATATTCATACCTTTTCTATTCCCTATCTCATAGTCATCAACCGACTTTGCAACAAAAAATTCTTTGTCTGCTTCAACAATATTAAACATATATTTGCCATCATCAATCAGAACTACATCTCCCACAGTAATAGCACCATATATTTCTTTTGTTGGAACTTGCACAGCGCCATTTTCACCTGTCATGGAGAATGTAACTAGCTGATCCTTTCTCACAACAATAGGTTTTTTATCCGGAGTATTTATACGAATTTCAGGACCTTGTAGATCAACCAGAATCCCAACTGGAATTTCTTCCTCTTTCGAAATCTTTCGAGCACGTTCAATTACCTCGCCATGCCACTCAGGTTCATTGTGTTTTGTGTTAAATCTTAAAACATCAACACCAGCTATGATCATTGAGCGCAAAACTTCTTCAGACTCACTCGCTGGACCAATTGTTGCTACTATTTTTGTTTTTGCCATGTGTTACCACTATATATGACCCATCACCAACGTCAAGACGTATCTTACCAAAAATCTATTTCAAATGGGAAATATTATCCTTCTAAAAGATTATTGATCTGCCCAGCCAAGGCAATGTCTTTGTTTGATATCCCACCTACCTCGTGGGTAAATAAACGAATGGTTACTTTATTCCAATCGTGTAAAAGAATATCTGGATGATGATCGTGTTTAACAGCTAAATCACCAACTTTATTAACAAATGCTAAGGCATCGGAAAAATCAACAAACCAAAATTGCCGAACAAGACGCTCTCCTGATTCAAACTCCCACCCATCATGAGCAGTTAGAAACGTTTCAACAACCTCTTGTGACAATAATGTTGGTGTATCAGACATCACTCTAAGTATGGCACACGCGCAAAAAGTCTGCAATGAATCATAGCTACTCAAATACTGTACAGTCATCAATGGAATACTTCCCATTTTTTATCCGCGTAATTGATAACGTTGTCAGTGGAACACCAATATCTTCCGACAAATCACGAACAAGACCTCTAACATACATCCGTTTTGACACAACAACTGAACACTCAACTAATGGAAACTGGCGATCAGTTTTGTAAAGCACCTCTTCCCATCCCTTGATAATGTCCGCTTGGCGAAAACTACCTTTAACACAAGAAATCCTATCTGTAATATCACGTAACAAATGCTGTTCAGATACTAAAGTAACACCAGTAACTGATTGTCCTAGTATAAAAACTTCTTCAATCTTTTCTTCAATCTTTTCACCGCGTTTTGCAAAATCAAATGCCGATTCACCATTTATACGTCGTGCAGAAAAATCAGGAACCTTTTGTAAATATGTACCAGAATAATGAGACAAGTTAACTACAATCTGATTATAGATATCAACACTAACAGGAAGCGTTTTTGAGATAATACCAAGAACATCATGAGAATCAGTACTAAACCCACCTAAGACCCTAAACGTATACTCTTTTGAAACACTCGACTCCTCTTCCTTCCTAAAACGATCGTCATCAGTAAGTACAATAACAACACCATCTGCTAATGGATCAAGCGAACCTGTATGGGTAGCAATTTTACCAATAGAGTCTGCGAATTTTTTAACAAAGGCTGTCAAACCGATGTAGAAATGTCCTCTTCTTAACGATGTAGAAATGTCCTCTTTTGCGCGTCTGATAATACATACCTTTGTAAAAGGTTAGTGTT
>PCSU01000062.1 GCA_002771355.1 candidate division WWE3 bacterium CG22_combo_CG10-13_8_21_14_all_39_12
TTGGCTCACGTCAAATTCACCTGGTGATACGTTGTGAAATGCATAACGTGGGTGGAAAATTAACAAAAGGCCGTCAGGGTTTATCTCTGGCGGCCTTTTTGTGAAATTAGGCGAAAACCTTAACTATAGAGAATGGAATACAACATGTTTTTGAAGAGTTTCTATAGTACAATCGTAAAGTTGGTAAAGGAACAAAAAATATGGCACAAAAAGTATTAATAACGGGTGGAGCAGGGTTTTTGGGAATTAACCTTACACGGTTTTTATTGAACAAAGGATACGATGTTATATCGTACGATTTATTACCTTTTAACTATCCAGAAAAAGATAAGATTACTGAGGTTATTGGCGACATACGAAGCAAAGATGATTTATTACAAGCTATGGAGGGTGTTGATTTTGTAGTGCATACAGCGGCAGCACTTCCACTCTACACACCAGAAGAGATTTATTCTACCGATATTCAAGGAACACGAAACGTTTTGGAATCGGCAAAGCAATTGGGTGTTAAGCGTATGGTTCATGTTTCATCAACTGCAGTGTATGGAATTCCTGATCATCATCCTCTTGATGAGAACGATAAGCTTGATGGGGTCGGGCCGTACGGTGAGTCAAAGGTAAAGGCAGAACAAATGTGTGAAGATTTTCGTAAACAAGGTATGTGTGTTCCAATCGTCCGTCCAAAATCTTTTATTGGACCTGAACGATTAGGTGTATTTGCGCTTTTTTATGATTGGGCAAAAGATGGCCATGGGTTTCCCATGATTGGTTCGGGGAACAACAGGTATCAGCTTTTGGACGTTGAGGATTTATGTCAGGCAATTTACCTTACGCTTACAAAACCAGTTGAGGTTGCAAACGATACCTTTAATATTGGTGCAGAAGAGTTTACTACGATGAAGCAGGATTATCAGGCGGTATTAGATAGGGCAGGTTTTGGTAAAAAAATAACAGGGTTTCCTGCAGCTCCAATGATTTGGACATTAAGGATTTTGGAACGTCTCGGCATCTCCCCTTTGTACAAATGGGTATACGAAACAGCATCAAAAGATTCATTTGTGTCTATTGAAAAAGCTAAACGTGTTTTGGGATACGTTCCAAAGTTTTCAAATAAGGATGCGCTTATTAGAAACTATGAGTGGTATATTCAAAACCAGAATCAGTTTGAAAAGTCTTCTGGTGTTACGCATCGTGTGCCGTGGAAGCAGGGTATTTTAGGAATAGTTAAATACGTTTTCTAAGCTTATTTTTAATAGGTTGACATATGTGCTATTATATGTTTAGTGAAAGGTGGGAGACTTTTTACACTAGTTACAATGGTATTGTTACTTATAGTAACAATGCCACGTTCGGTTACTGCAGTTGAATCAACAATTGCAATAAATGAAGTTATGTTCGATCCTCAAGGGGCCGATACCGGTTTTGAATGGATTGAACTTTATAATCCTACCTGTGAGAGTTTCGATTTATCGGGATATACCATTACTGCATCAAGTGCGGACTATTATACTTTTGGGAAAGTGATTCTTGGGTCTCACGAATTCATTACCATTCACTGGAGAGCTGAAGGAATAGATACTGACCATGATGTTTTTACCGGGGTTGATATTGTAGATTCCAATATGGGAAATACCTCGGGTTATGTTGCGTTATTTGAAGGGAGTGTGCGTTCCTTTAACACTATTCGTGATTACGTGTCATATGGTCTGACAGGTCAAGCATGGTCTTTGGATGCTATTGAGGCAGGACTGTGGGTAAAGGATGAAACAGTTTCCATAGGAGATGCGGGTACATCAATAGGGTTAACTGTTGATGGTAAACGAGGAGATTCTAGTCAGGATTGGAGTGTGCAGAATATAGCTTCTCCTGGAGATAAAAATGGTGAAGAGGTAGGTAGTTGTATTACGGTATCTCCAACTCCAACGCTATCGCCAATCCCTACCATAATAGATCCTACGCCTGTAGTAATAATTTCACCCACGCCTTCCGTTACTCCTACACCTGAGCCTATCCAGACAGCAACTCTTACTATACAAAACGATGTTGTTGTAGATCACAAAGTACCGTATGTTCTAGAGATTAATAATGCAAAACCAAATTACCAATATATCGTAAAGATTGAAGCTAAGGACAATACTGAGTCATGGTATTTTTCAGTAACTTTGGGAAATGATAACCAGTATTATGCATGGAATAGTCCCTGGTCAAACTTTCCAGTTATTACTACCGATGGTACTGGTAATGGCGTTATGGAAGGTGCGTTTAAAGTAAAAGGTGGTTCACCAGAAGGTACATATTTTGTGCGTGCAAAGATTAAAGAGTCAAATGGATTGAGTATATTCTATTCTTCACAAGAAACGGTTTCGGTTATTGAACCAACGCCAGATGTGGCTAAACCAACGCCATCACTCACCCCTTCTAACGAGGGGGAGTTGGTTGATACTACAGATGGTAAGTATTCTGCCGAAACCGTTTCTTCAATTAGCGATGTAAAGAATGTCGCATTTGGTACCCTTGTTTCGTTTCATGGGGTCGTTACAGCTTCGCTTCACTCATTGGGTAAGGGTGTTTTTTATGTAAGTGATGATACTGGGGGGATACAAATTGTATTATCTAAAGATAATGAAATGCAGATAGACTATGGTGATGAAATTACAATTGTTGGTGAGTATGGCCAAAAATACGGTGAATCTGTTGTGAGAGTTTCTGATAAAAATTTTGTAATTATTATTTCTCATGGTGTACATAAAGATCCTGTTGTTTTTAATGGTGCTAGAGGTATTTCAGAATTTGAGGGGCAACTAGTATCTATGTATGGTGTAGTGAGTGAAACGTCAGGAGATACCTTTTACGTTGATGTTGAGGGGCAAGATGTGAGGGTTTATGTTAAAGAATCTACCGGAATAGACAAACCATCAATGAGGGTAGGTTATTATGTTAAAGTTACCGGTATTGTGTCGTTGTATAAGGATTCCTACAGAGTTCTTCCTCGGTTTGCAGATGATATTTTGGTTTCTAAAGAACCATTCGAAAAGGTTTTAGGGGTAATGGTTTTACCCAAAACAGGTGCGTATAGTATTCTTGGAACATGGTTTATGGTGTTAGCCTTAGGATTAGTTTCCCTTGAGATTTCTACAATTTTAAAAGAGTCTTCTTAGGAAGCAATAATGCTATGGATTGCATTGAACAATAAATACGAAACGGTAAGGGGACCAACGCCGCCGGGATTTGTGCTTAAAAAGATTTCTTTACTCAAAAACAATTCAGCATTTATGTCATTCCCGACATCAATTACAACAGTACCATCTGTAATTGCATCGGCTGTAAGTACATCTGAAGCATTTGTACCAGTCACGACGATATCTGCTTTTTGCGTATGTTCGAAAGGATTTGGGGTATGTTCGTCAATGACAGTTATTGTTGCACCTTGGTTCAAAAGAAATGCAGTGAGAGGTTTCCCAACAAGTAATCCTGTACCAACAATGCATATTGGGATTCCCGTAAGATCGGGTAGTTCAATTGATGTGTTTAAGTACGGAATAGTTTTGCTTTCATATTTTTTGCTTAATACGATTTGTTCCATAATTGCTAAAACAACCGGACTAATAAATGTATAAGATCCTTCAAGTAGTAACCCTAAGTTTTTGGGGTGCAAGCAATCAATGTCTTTGAATGGATGTATTGTTTTAAGTACTGATGCTCGGTCGAATTGTGGTGGAAGAGGTAACTGAGGGACGATTCCAATTATGTTTCTATCATCATTTAACTCATGAATATAGGTTACGACTTTTCTTGGGTCAAAAGATTCAGGGAATGATTTTTTTATGCCAGATAATCCAATTTCGTGAGCTTTTTTTAATTTAAGGTCAGAAAAATATTGTGACTGCTTATCATTGCCAACAACAATGCTGGCAAGTTTCATGGTGCGGTTATGAGATGAGTTATCTGAAAGTATGTCGAGGATCTCTTGGGCTCGTTTTTTTCCATTAAGAATATCTGCTACCATAAACCCATTGTACCACGGGTTTTTGCTGTTTTGGTTCGTCTGATGCCAAACGTGTTGCCATTGGAACGAGAGTTGCGTCACGCATGAGTGAGCCATACGAAGGCTCTTCTTTTTTTATGAGTCCAATCATTTTCCCTTGTATATTAAATTCAACCCCAATAATTGGTTGGTAGTTTGGGTTTGCAGGAAGAAGGGCAATATAGTCATCGATTTTGTGAAATCTTTTTAACGTTACCGAATCATCAACAAGTGCAACTACAATTTCTCCACTTGTGGCTACTTCAGTTGGAAATATGAGGGCGATATCTCCAGGATCTATACCAGCGTTTATCATGCTATCTCCCTGTACGTGTAGCGCATATGTGTTTTGATACCCATGGAGTAGATTTGTTTTTACGTTAATGTATCTCTCAAAATTTTCTTCAGCCCAAATAGGGCTTCCTGCTTGGATGTGTCCAATGAGTGGGATCCTGATTTCTCCTGTATCGTTAGTTCCCGTGCCTCTTCTTAATACTTGAATTCCACGTGCTTTTGTTGTTCTTTTTATGAAGCCCTTTTTTTCTAAGGCGTCAAGATGGACAGAAGCTCCTCGAATTGAATTTACACCAATATGGTCTCGAATTTCCCTTACTGTTGGGGGAAATCCATGTGTTTCAAGTTCCTCAATGATTACGTTTAGTACTTGTTGTTGCCTATTGGTGAGTTGAGTTTTCCCATTCGTCAATTCTGTTTGTACACTCATATGTCTACTATATCATGGTTGTATAGGTAGACAGGCGTGTATGTTTATTGTTGGGAAGGTTGGTTACGTGTAATTGTTATTGCAATTGACTTGTAGGAATCAGACATCTAGTGTATAAAGATATTACTCATGGTTGACCTTTTTAATTCGATGCCATTATTGTTTTGGATCGTTTTTGCGTTCCTTCTAGTATGGAATATTATCCTATCAGTTTTCTTGTATAAATCCCTGAAAGAAAACAAAAAATTGTTTGGCGGAACCAAAAAAGATGAATTAAAATCAATTTTGGGTGAGCATATTAACAGAGTAGGTGCAGTTCAGGTTCGGTTAAATGATGTTGTAACAACCCTTTCTCAAGTAGAAGAGAAGAGTAAGAAATTTATTTCAAAAGTTGGTGTTATTAGATATAACCCTTTTGGTGATACTGGTGGAGATCAGAGTTTTGTTGTAGCATTATTAGATGAATCGGATGATGGGGTTGTAATTACAAGTATGCATGGGAGAGACCGTACGAGAATGTATTCAAAACCAATTAATAAAGGAACGTCGACTGAATATGAGTTGTCTGAAGAAGAGGTCATTGCTATAAAAAAGGCGAGGGAGTTAGAGTAGGATTACAATTTTAATTATGGAAGATGTGACATTAGAAGAAAACACTATAACTAACGAAAAAAAAGTATCGGTAATCATGAAATTTATACAAAAAATAAAATCGTGGTGGAAGAATGCAACAAAAGTTCAAAAATCTGCTGCACTTATTTTACTAGTCGCAATTATTGGTGGGGGTGCAATTGCAGTTTACAGTTTCTCAGCTGATTCCAAGGAGCCTGTTGTTCCTCCGCTATCAAACATTGGAAACAGTGATGTTGTAGCTACAGAACCAGAAGAGCCAAAGGATAAAGCATTACCATTAACAGGGGAGCTTGTTACTATGTCAGAATACGCAGATATTATTGACCGGAAAGTTTTGGCTGTTGTTGTTGAAAATCATCCCGATGCACGTCCTCAATCAGGATTAAATGATGCAGATATTGTTTTTGAGACGCTAGTTGAAGGTGGTATTACACGTTTTGTGGGTATATTTCAGAGTAAAACCCCTGAGGTCGTTGGTCCTGTTCGGTCTGTAAGAAAATATTTCCTAGACTTTATCGCTGGGTTTGGCGATCCTTTGTTTATGCATATTGGGGGTGCTGTAAGTGATAATCCTGAGGCTAATGCACTTGCCGTTCTTTCACAGCGGAGCGTTAAATCATTGGGGCTATTAAATGGGACATCTTGGCGAGTAAGTGATCGTTTTGCCCCACACAATGCATATAGTAGTGTTGTTCAATTACGTGAGACTGCTAAGGATATGGGGTGGACAGGGTCTCCAAGTTTAGAAACGTGGAAATATAAAGACCCTGTTAGCAATGTTGAAAACGTTACCGCTCCAACAATTAACGTTAATTGGGGTTCCTGGGGATCAAACTCATGGTCTGTTACGTGGAAGTTTGACTCTGCCACAAACCGGTATTTTCGATTCCATCAAAACGAAGCTCATATTGATGCGGTAACAAGGGATCAGTTAACGGCACGCAATGTAATTATTATGTATACTCCTCAGGCACTTGCAAATGATGGAACAAGTAGAATTGTTGTGGATGCCATCGGTACAGGGAAAGCGCTTATTTTTAGGGATGGTACTGTAATTGAGGGGCAGTGGTCTAAGGATACCTTTACTGATGCATATACATTTGAAGATGCTCAGTCAAATGCAATTCCGCTTAACAGAGGTAATTCATGGCTTATGGTTGTTTCGTTGGATTCGGAGGTGACATACTAATGGAATTTCGATTACAGAAAGAATTATTAGATTTATTTACGTCACGTGTTCGTCTCAAAGTGTTGCAGATATTTGTTCCTCAACCTGAAAAAATGTTTTATGTCCGCGAAGTTACTCGTATGACAGATGAGGAAGTTAATGCGGTTCGCAGGGAGTTAGAAAGGCTGTTAGCAATAGGATTATTACGAACCGAAAAACGTGCAAATCGTTTGTATTATCAGGTGAGAACAGATTTTTTGTATTACAACGAATTATTGCGTATTGTTGGTAAAACATCTGGTCTTGCCTACGAGTTGTCATCTAAAATATCAGAACTTGGTAAACCAAAATATATAATGTTGGCGACTGCATTTGTGAGAGGGCGAGTGTCCGGAACAAATGATATTGACCTTGTCGTTGTAGGAAACGTAGATTTGGATGCACTACAGTCTATTGTCCGAGAATATGAAACGGCAGTGGAGAGAGAGGTTAACTATACAGTAATGACAGAAGATGAGTTTGCGTTTCGCAAGGATAGGGGAGATGCCTTTGTTGCATCGTTGTTAAGTCAACCTCAGATTATTCTTGTAGGAGACGAGCTTGAATTGTATAAGTAGTTACTTTTTTTCACAAAGCGAACCTACTTGGTTGTATAGGCCGTTGTTGACCCTTTCGTCAAATATCCCATAAGTTATTTTGATGGGGGTGTAGCTATCCAAAACAAACTAACTCTACTATGGGATCTAACTGGTTAGTTTGGTGCTATAGGGATAGCTGCTACTAGTAAGTATCTTTTGAAGTTGTCATCATATGATAATTTGATTTGTGACAACTATAAACAGGATGTAGTATTATAGTCTTTGCGCATGATAGAAATAGACAACATTTCAAAATACTATGGATCCATTTCTGCCCTTTCGGGTGTGTCATTTAAGATAGATAAGGGTACGGTGTTTGGGCTACTTGGACCAAATGGTGCAGGAAAGACTACAACGTTAGATATCATATCTGGTGTTTTAAGACCTGACACCGGTAGAGTAGTGGTTGATGGTTTATCTACTACTACGGATTTACCTGAAATTCAAAGTCACATTGGCTACCTATCTGAAGATAATCCTTTATATGATGACCTTATGGTTTATGAAATGCTTGAATTTGCACGTCGTCTAAAAAGGGTTGATCAGTCAACTTTTAATAGTAACAAAGATCGTATTATTCAAGAGACTGGTATCTCAGCGATTTACTATCGTCCCATTGAAACTCTTTCTAAGGGTTTGAGACAACGGGTTGGTATTGCCGTTTCAATGATTGGAGATCCCGATATTTTGATCCTTGATGAACCAACAGAGGGTTTGGATCCAAACCAACGACAAGACATCCGTGCTCTTATTACAAGACTCGGGAAAGATCATACTGTTATTGTTAGTACTCACGTCATGCAAGAGGTAGAGGCAATGTGTAATTCTGTGTTAATCCTTGATAACGGCAAAGTTGTTCTTGAAGGAAACGTAGAAAGCTTACTTGGTGATGAGACTGGGAATATGCAGGTGTGGTTAAGTGTGTCAGGGTCAGGGTCAATAATAAATTCTCTTGAACAAAAGTATAATGTTTCACATAGAGATAATCATTTTGTGGTGATGGTAGATAAAGAAAACGAACAACAGTTATATAAAGACATTGCAATAGCATCATCAGCACAGTCGTATGTAACAAACATGCATAAAAAGAGTAATAAATTAGAAGAAGTCTTTCAAAAGGTAACAAAACAAAAATGAATACAACACTATTACGAAAAGAATTAAAACTGTATACGATATTAATATCAAACTATTTGGTGTTTGGGGTGACGTTAGGAATTGTTCTCTTTTTATTTTTCAATTCATTTTACGCTGTGAATAGTGCTACCCTTGATGGTTTGTTTGGATTATTTCCATGGCTTTTTGCTTTAGTCGTACCGGCTTTTGCAATGGGAAGTATTGCTGCAGAAAGGAAAACGAGCACTCTTGATTTGTTATTTGCACATCCTGTTTCGGAATGGACAATTATTGTTTGGAAAGTTGTTGCACAAACTATTGTGATGGGTGTTTTTGCTGGAGTAACTATTATTATTCCTTTTGTGTTTAGTAATGCAGGAACATTTGATTGGGGTGTTATCTACGCGGCATATGGAGCGACATTTCTACTCATCTTGTTTTTTGTTTCAATCAATACATTGCTATCTTCCCTTACCACCAATCAGTTTGCGGCATTTTTAATGTCATTTGTTGCAAATTTACTTTTGATTCTAATGGGTACTGCCGCGGTTGATAATTTACTCCCATCTATTGTGATTCCTTTTGCAATTGAGCTTAGTCCCGTTGAACATTTTGTAAGATTGTCATCAGGAAACATTCGATTTGCTGACATTCTATATTTCATTTTTATAGCAGCTGGGTCAGTTTCTTTTGCGGTATTTAGTCTTTCTCGATTAAGAGGCCGAAGGGTTCAAGGTTCGTTACTATCTGAATGGACAGTAAGGGTCATAGGAATGTTATTTATTATAGGGGCGATATTTTCTCATCTTATTCCAGGAGCATTAGACGTAACGGGAGCACAGGTATTTACTCTTTCAAATGGCGCAGTAACAATTATTGGAAATATTGATCAAGACGTTAAGCTTAAACTTTATACCACTCGAAAATTACCGCCAGCATTTAAACCCCGATTAGACGATATTCAGCGTGTACTATCAGGAATTGCCAGAACAAGTGATAAGGTAACATTTGAATCTTTATACCCTAAAGACAATCAAGAAATGATTCAGGAATTGTCGAAAAAGGGAATTGTTTCAAGGCAGTTTACGGTGGTTTCACAAACTGAACTTTCAGCACAAGAAGGTTTTTTGGGTCTTGAAATTGTTACCGATTCTGATAGTCGGGTAATTCCATATATTGAGCAAACTTCAGATTTTGAGTTTCAGGTAATGTCTTTAATTCATGAATTAACAAACTCAAAAGATGTTAACGTAGATTATGTAACTGAGGGTGATCAGTCAGCGGCTGAACTATTGGGAGTGTTGTTGCCATCACAGTATGTTGTAACTGAGCACGGAGTTAACGAGACCGATCTAACAGGGGACATAATTATTTTTCATGATATTAAAACTGAATTGACACAAGAATATATAGGTTTTGTAAGTAGTCTTGTATCCCAAGGGTCGTCACTTCTTGTTTTTGATAATGGGGTGAATATTGATTTACAAACAGGTCAAGCAACAGCAAAAGAAAGTTTACCCATAAATAGTTTGCTTATCAATTGGGATATCTCACTTAATACCACTCTTATGTCTGATTCATACAATAATTCATTAGTTCAATTTAATAGTGGATATGGGACAGTTGTACTTCCATACCCCTTGTGGCCAGTTGGTATGGTAAGTCAAGATGTCCCGTTGTTTACAGGAATTGAAACTATTGAGTTACCGTGGATATCACCTGTGACTATTGGTGAGAATGCTAAGCGATTTGAAACTCTTGTTAAAACGAGTCCATCAAGCGGTGAGCTTAATGTTCCATTTTCCCTATCTCCCAATGAAGTACCATCCGTTGATTCACGAAGCTCCAAGCCAGTTGTTGTACTTAAATCTCGTGGAACTAGTGAGGGTGGGGTTGTTGTTATTGGTTCTGCAACGGTATTGTCTGAGACCTTTGCAGCTCGAAATCAAAACAATGCACTATTTTTGGGAAATGTCATTGAGATTATGAGTCAGGATCGTTCACTAGCAGAGATTCGATCAAAAAACCGTATTCCTCCAAGCCTTACATTTGAGTCTGCTAATCAGAAGCAAAATTATAGATATGGCATAATGATTGGGGTTCCAGGAATCATTATTGTGGTTGGTTCATTAGTTTGGTACCGGCGTCGACAGATTGCAAAACGCATATATCTTGGGTAACCTGAGGCGACAGAGTAAAGGATGTATACTGAACGTTGTTACATATTATGAAAAATAAATCTACATGGCTTTGGATTACAGTTATTGTTACAACCTTTGCGGTTCTTATGGTATTACCGAGATTTTCAGTCAATATCGACCAAACATTGGGGTCACTGCCTATAAAGATAGACCAGGAATTTGGTGAATATGACATAAATGTAAATCTTTTTGGATTGCATTTTTCCCGTGATTTAAGGTTTTTACCAGGACTCGATCTTCAGGGTGGAACACAGGTGACACTGGAAGCTGATATGAGCAATGTCGATTCAACCTTGCGCAATGATGCGCTTGAATCAGTTCAGTCAATAATTAGTCGACGAGTAAACTTTTTGGGTGTTACTGAACCAAATATTTACACGAGCGTTTCTGGAGACTCTTATAGAATTATTGTAGAACTTCCAGGGATTTCAGATGAACAATCGGTCATTGATACTATTGGTCAGACTGCACAACTTGATTTTAGGGAAGAATTTCCTGTAGATGAAGTTAATCCTGACCTGCCAGCAGAAGAACAAGAATGGAAGAAAACAGAGTTAACAGGTGAGTATCTAGATCGTGCATTAGTAGTGTATGACCCAAATACCGGGTTTCCTGCTGTTCAGTTAACGTTTGATTCCCAGGGTGCGGAGTTATTTGAAGAAGTTACCAGGAGAAGTATCGATAAATCCTTGGCCATATTTTTAGATGACCGTCCCGTAACTATTGCTACAGTTTCACAGGCTATTTCAGGCGGTGTTGCAACAATATCTCGTTCGGGAGGATATCCAATCGAAGAAGCGAAGGCACTTGTAGTTCAGCTTAATGCTGGAGCACTTCCTGCACCAGTATCTGTTATTAGCCAAAATACGGTTGGGCCAACCTTAGGGCAAGAAACAGTGCAAAAAAGTGTTATCGCTGGTTTAGTAGGAATCCTTTTGGTTGCAATTTTTATGATTATTAACTATCGATTGTTCGGGTTTTTGTCCGTTATTAGTTTACTAATATATGGTGTGATTACGCTTGCGGTATATAAATACATTCCTGTTACCCTTACGTTATCGGGACTTACCGGATTTGTGCTTTCGTTTGGAATGGCGGTTGATTCCAATATTTTAATCTTTGAACGCATCCGTGAAGAACAACGAATAGGTCGTGCAACAAAAGAAGCGATTAATGTTGGGTTTACCAGGGCATGGGAAAGTATTCGAGATGCGAATACCGCTACGTTAATTACTGTATTTATTTTGTTTAATCCTTTTGATTGGAGTTTCTTGGTAACCAGCGGAACTGTTCGCGGATTTGCCGTAACATTAGGTATTGGTGTTGTGTTAAGTTTATTCACAGGGGTAAAGGTAACAAAAACACTTATTTATAACTTTTACCCAATGGTTAGTGGAGAAAAAGAGAAAAACAAAAAATGATTAATTTTATAAAGCGAACAAACATATTTTTAAGTGGGTTCCTCGGAACGGTTACGATTGCTATCGTTTTGCTAGCAGTATTTGGATTGCAACCTGGAATTGATTTTACCGGTGGAACTATTGTTAATGTTTCTGGAGTAACGGATCGTGATGCATTTGATTCTAGCTTGCAAGCGTTAGATGTAACAGCAGGTTCAATTGTTGAGTCTGATAATGGGCTCGTAGTTAAACTTGAATTTATGGAAGAGGATGTGTGGAATTCCTTATCTACAGATTTAAAATCAGAGTTTCAGGATTATTCAACAGAATCATTTGAGGCGATTGGTCCTGTTCTTGGAAATGAGTTAATACAAAAAATGCTTGCTGCTGTACTGGTTACGGTTGTTTCGCTACTATTTTATATTGCATGGAGGTTTAAAGATCGCGTATTTGGGGTAGCGGCAATTCTAGCCCTCATTCATGATGTACTAGTTATCCTCGGGGCATTTGCTGTGTTTGGTAAATTATTTAACGTTGAGGTTGATGTGTTGTTTGTCACAGCTACCTTAACGGCTATTGCATTTTCAGTTCATGACACAATTGTATTATTTGACCGTGTGCGTGAAGTGCGTCGACGTCAGCCAAAAATAGAGTATGGTGAGGCAATAAATACTGCCATTAATCAGACTCTTGTTCGTTCATTAAGTACGAGTTTGTCAATTCTTTTTGTTCTCATATCACTTCTTGTGCTTGGTGGTGAAAGTATCCGTTGGTTTGTTGTTGCTTTACTTGTTGGTACTATTTCTGGTGCCTATTCATCGCCTTTTATTGCTGCTCCGTTGACGGTGTGGTGGCACCGACGTGTCAACTCAAAATCAAAGAAAAAATAATAAGTTTCACCTATATGAAACTTACATTTCTAATATGCCCTGGACATCACGACTAACAATTGAATCGTTATCATCACCCGATGAACTTACTCAACTTATTTTAGATTCTCGCAACATTAATAATGTTGAAGGTTTTTTATCACCGAGTCCGATTAATTCTGAGTTTGTTAACAATGTTTCATTATTGTTTGGAGATCAATTGCAGATTGCTACCGACACGATTCTGGGGGCGATTGAAAGTAACACGGCTATTGTTATTCATGGAGATTATGACGTTGATGGAGTGAGTGCTACTGCTATTTTGTGGGAAGCCGTATATAACGATTTGGGTTATGAAAATATAAAACCGTTTATTCCGCATCGTGTTGATCATGGGTACGGTTTGTCAGAAGAGTCGATTAGTGATATTGAAAAGCAGCTTTCTGATCGTGGTGAGAAACCGGGAGTGTTGATTTCTGTTGACTGTGGAATTACAGGGAAGGATGCTACCGAATATGCAAAACAAAAAGGGTTTACGGTTATTATTACTGACCACCATACGCGTCCGGATAATGACACTGATCTTCCCCAGGCAACGGCAGTTTTGCATTCGTACAAATTGTGTGGAGCAGGAGTTTCGTGGGTTATGGCTTCAGCACTTAGAAAGCGTCATTTTGAATTGTCTAACCCAAACTCATTGGTAGATGAAACTATATTTTTAGAAGGTGTTGATTTAGTGGCGTTAGCTACACTTGCCGACGTTCAAGAGCTAACAGACTTTAATCGTTCTTTGGTTACTGAAGGTTTAAAGCAGTTAACTAGTACCAATCGTGCAGGGCTTCTTGCACTCTACCAACTGTCAGATATTGTGGGTAAAGAGATTGGGCCATTTGAAGTCGGGTGGGTAATTGCACCGCGTATTAATGCGTCTGGGCGTTTAGATCATGCACTTGATGCACTCAGGCTTCTTGTTGTTCAGAACAATACGCAGGCAAGGCAATTAGCTATGCGTCTTAACGATTTAAACATCAAGCGTCAAAAATTTACTAAGGATGCTGTTGAGGAGGCCATCGAAATGGTTGAAGCAAACTGGAATAAAACTTCTCCAATTCTTGTGTACAGTGATCATTGGCACGAAGGTGTTATTGGCCTTATAGCAGGTAAACTTACACAAATATACAAAACGCCAACATTGGCGTTAACGATTGTTGATGGTGAGGCAAAAGGAAGCGCACGGTCAGTTCAAGGAATAAATATTGTAGATTTATTAAAGAGATTTGAAGATTTGTTTACAAATATGGGAGGTCATGCCCAGGCAGCAGGCTGTAGTTTGCATGCTCACGATGTTGAAATATTGGTTGAGAACATGTCAGGAATTGATCTAACCCAAGAATATAATATGGATGAAATTCAACACGTTGTGGCAGATTGTGAGATTCCATTAAGCTTAGTTACGCTTGAGCAGTATGAGGCATTAAGAAAACTCGAGCCATTTGGTATGGGAAACCTTCAGCCAACCTTCATATCTAAAAATGTACCGCTTACCGAGGTCCGAGCAGTAGGGAAAACCGAAACGCATTTAAAACTACGGTTCGACTCGCTTAATGGTATTGGCTTTGGGTTGGCCGTTGATAATGCTGATTTATTAGAAGGGGATATGGTTGACGTGTTGTATACCATCGATAAAAATGAATACAATGGGAGGACAAGTGTTCAGGTTAAGGTGGATGCTATTCAGAAAACAGGCAGTTAATGATATAGTTTTACTATGGCAAGAAAATCTTTAGGTAGAAGAGGTTCGGGAGGTCAGTTAGGAAAATCACCGAAGGGTCCAAAGAAAAGAGCACCGTCAACCCCAACACCACAACCCGGACGATTTTCTGGGATAGGAACCAAAGCAACAGAAGCTGCACGTAGTTTGGGAGGAGTGGTTGGTGGTGGACTTTCGTCAATAGGTGAAAAGGCTGTTGATGCTGGTGTAGTTGCTGGACAAAAAGCAGCTCCATACATGCGAGAGGCTGCACAGTCAGCAGTAACTATGGATTCAACATATGATCAATTCGATGCGCAGGTCGGTGGTAATAGGGAGGGATCGTTTGTTCTTGGAAAAGAAATTGCCCCAGTTCCCGTTACCAATCGTAAGGTTGAGGGTTGCGGCGTTTCAATTAGTCAACAAGAAGGTAACTACAAAGACCTTGAGCAGATGGATTTTGAGGAATATAAAGAACACTCCAGACAGCGGAACAACTTCTTTGTGGACGAGGCTCGGGGAGTAGGGATGTTAGTAAGTGATCAGAGTTCTGAACTTGAAACAGTTCGTGATCCTGCAAGTCACGGTAATTCACAGTTAGCAGAAACTTTTGCAAGAGGTGTTCATGAATCATTGTCTTTTCAGAAGAAGGTGGGTTCTCAAGAAATGAGTGAAGCTATTCAGGCAGGTTATGGGACCTTTGAAGAGGAGCTTCGACTACGATCAGCGGATGGGAATGTGGAGCCTGTTGCAACAGCTGAAATATATGGGTTTGATGCAGTGGCATTTCAAGGTGAAAATGCTCTCATTTCACACCTTGGGGCAGGGATGGTCTACCGGTTTAGGGGCGGGGTTGTTGAGGAAATGATTACTGATCCTCAACCAGGTATGTTTAATCGGGAAAGAAATAACGGGGCTATTGAACAAGTCTTTGATGTTGAAGATGAGGATTCAGTTATCATTGTAAGTCCACCAATCCGGACTATTCTTACACCTGATGATATTGCAAAAATTGTAAAAAAGGCAAAAGGGGAACCTGATATGACTGATGAAGAAATTTCGCGTCGAATTGCTAACTCAGCATATTTAAGGAACAAACAAAATGTCCAAGCTAGTTTAACCGAGCCTGATCTTTCGGTAGTGACTCTAAAAAAACCTCAACCACAACCAGAAACTGAACCTGCTGAAGTACCAGTTGTAACTCCCGTTGTTGAAACAGCTCCAGTTGTAGATAAAGACTGGGAAGCAGGAAGAAATAAGCGTCGTCAATCTTCGGAAGCTCATCAAGTGGTTGCACAGAGTATTTCACGTGAACGTCAGGCACACCTTCTTGAACAACAAGCATATTGGTATGCAAAAGCAGGTATTGGTAATGAAGTTTCAAAGGTATCCTCAGTAGACTTGCAGACAATTAGTGATGTATTAACAGCATATGATTTGTTTTATGCAGAAAAGTGGGTAGAGGACCCAGAACGAGCTGCTAATTTACACGAAGTGGTGAGAAGGTATTTAGCAGGAGAAATTCCTGGTTCCCCACAAGAGCAGGCTAGTACTTATGTATTATTGTCAATTATTGAAAATGAAATAAGCGATCCAGATTCAGAGTTTGCTGGAAACTATAGTTCTCTTGGAAAAGGTGAGTTAGATGATCAAGGTGAGCAAACACTCGATGCAGTCATGCGTGCACGTGATGCACTTTTTACTAATCTAACAGGGGTAAAAATAGATCGAGAAGATATTGACCATGCAAAACTTAAAGAAGAACGAGAAAAGTTGGTTTGGTATAAGCGTGTGTTTCGAGGTGAAGTAGATCGAAAGAAGCTTGAAAGGTCGCGAACAAAAAGAGATGAGCAATACAAAAAACATGCTAAAGATTTTAGAGTTGAGGGGTGGTTGGCAGATGCAAATCAATCTCTTCAAGAGGGCAGTGCGTTTCAGGCAACACGAGGTGAGGTTTATGGTGAGTCGCAACATATAGTTAAAGGAATGGTTGAGAAAATTCAAGATGTTCCAACAAAACAAGACGTTGAGGCCTTTGTTACCCAGCTGCAAAGAGAGTTTGCCCCACCTGCAGATATTGAACAAAAGCTTGAAGAAGTTCAAACATCATTGAGCAATGCTCAGTATGGTGAGATTAAAATTAAGGTATTGCAGGTTGAGTATTTGGCAGCTAAATGCCAAAGGGCAGAAAATTTAACAGCGCTTCATGAAGTTGTAAACGCGTCGGGAAATAAAGAGCTCATGCAAGTTTTGACTGAACTAGATATTTCACCTGAAGAAAAAGTACTTGAAGATTTAGTCATGCCAAAATTAGACGAGGCAGCCAAAAAGATTGTTATTCGTGAAGAGTTGCCAACCGATGTAAGGGTGGTAGAAGGGTTATTAGGTCAAATTGATCTTGAAATATCGTCTTTAGACAAAACCGATCCAGATTACGCTACCAAGGTTGATGATTTGCGTCTTCGAAAAGCAGTAATGGAAGATGTGGTTAAAGCGGTTAACTCAGATGTGTTGATTCAAGCAGCAAAAGTTTCTGAACCTGATCTTGACATTGCGAAGGGCTTATTCCCGGGGTGGGGAAGATCATCTATGGAAGATGATCTTTATACATATTATGGTGTTGATAAGAATCTCCCTGATGCAAAAGATCAGCTAAAAGAAAAAATGGGAAGCGGGTTTTCTTTTGCGCGAGTTCTTGCAGGGTTACTGGGATTATCTCTTAAAAAAGAGAACAAGGCTCGCCAACCAAAACCAAAGTCTGGAAATCGAACGCGTGGTAGGCGACAATCTAATCCATAATGAAAGAAGATTCTCTTATCCAATTAATTAAAGTTGCAATTGTTTCTCCTGATCGCAGAGAGCTTTACCTGAGTGCAGTTCCTAAAATGACTGCAGAAGAAAAGTTATTGTTTGGTATACAGTTGTGGAAAAATGTATTGGATAAATCGTCCCAAATGGCTAAAGCAAAGCTTGAAATTATGATTGAAAATATGAGTGAAACGGGTGAGCAGTATAGTGAAAAAGATTTTTTAAACGTAAGGGAGGAAATTATTAACGACCTTATGAGAAAAAAATTGCGTGTTGATGATCAATCTGAAATTGATCGGTTGCGTACACAACTTGCCCAGTTACCTTTAGAGTAATTTACGATTTGATTCAAGTTAATTTATCTACTCATTTTCTCAGTGTAGGAACAAAAACGAAGTGCAACACTTTAGGTAGAATTCAGACCTAAAGGAGGTGAAAAACGT
>PCSU01000018.1 GCA_002771355.1 candidate division WWE3 bacterium CG22_combo_CG10-13_8_21_14_all_39_12
TGGAATAGTTTTTATACTGTTGTCACTTATCCCTAACGTAAAACAAAAATGTGGTTACTTGTGGGCGATTGGATTTGGGGTGATTATTGAAGAATGGCCAATAATCCTTTCGGATATGGGATTTAATACGAAACCTCTTTATCTAAAACCATACGATTATATTTTCGTACCTGTTGCAATCGGATTATTCTTTTTAGTACGAAACATTTTCTATAGGGCCCAAAACACACATTGATATAATTCCCTAATATGGAACAGGATTTTTCGCGAAAGATTACTATTGTGGTGGATAAAACGCTTCCGTCTTGGCAGGTGTTAAATACCATAGCCCACGTCTCGGCATACTTTGGGAATAAAATTACCGAACCTTTTGATACGGGAGATAATTTTGTAACAAAAGATGGCGTATTATTGCCTCGAAATTCCCAGTTCCCTATTATTGCGTTAGCGGCACATTCAGCTGAGGCAATGAGAAATCTAGCGCAAAAAGTCCGTGCTAGCGAAAATATTTTGGGGATGTATTTTATAAAAGAGATGATTGAAACGACTGATGATAATGAACTTGAAAATAGTGTATCAGCAATGAATGAAACAGATCTCATCTACTACGGCGTTGGGCTTTTTGGTAAGAATGAAGTAGTAAAAGAACTGACTAAGAATTTTAAGCTGTGGTCATAAACCATTTCAATAAATTTACGTCTAGGATTGTTGGAAACTAACCTTCAATAAACCCAGTAGACTCTAGTGTTGGATCGGCGCCCTCATAAAAATTTCGTTCCCACGCATGGTTTTTAAGTTCATTACGTAACTCTAAACTTAGTTTTTCTGCATCCGAAACAATAGTATTTTGGGTTACATATTCTACTTTTCGCATACCTGGTATAACTGTTGAAACTTCATCAAAGCTTAATATGTACTTAAGTGCAAGTTCAGTGAGTGTTTTGGCTTCATCCCCCATCACGTGTTTTAATGCATCGGTCCGTTTGACCAACTCGTCTAAACGCTGGCCACCAAAATAGGTGGTTCTAAAATCACCATCAGCCCAGGTGGTATCAAGCGTAAATTTGCCGGTCAGTCCCCCTTTATCCAATGGTACGCGTGCTATAAGACCAATGTTATGTTCTTTGGCATACGGAAGCAGTTTTTCGGTTGGTTTTTGGTGAAAAATGTTAAAGATAAACTGAACGGTTGATATAAGTCCGGTGTCCAACGTTTTGAGAACATTACTTGGCTGGTAATCGTTAATTGAGATTCCCCAGTGTTTTACTTTTCCCTGAGTTGTCAGCTTTTTAACTATTTCTTTCCATTCATCAATATCTGACCATTCGTCTTGCCACACGTGAAATTGCATAAGATCGATCGAGTCGACTTCAAGACTTCGCAAACAATCCTCAACTTGTTTTTCAATATGATCTTTTAAAAATACATCGTTAAATGGAACGCCTTTTAGAGCCGGCCAACTAAAGTTTTTGGGGGCGATTTTGGTAGCTATAATAACGTTGTCGCGTGAACCAGATTCTTTAAGATATTTTGCAATAACTTCATGAGATGGATGTGATTCAGGATTTTCATCGTCGTATCCGTAGATCCACGCAGTATCAATAAAGTTACCTCCAAGATCAACATAGGCGGCAAGAGCACGGACACTTTCGGAAAGATCGCCACCAACCCACATGTGAGGATCGTTTGCCAACTGCCATGTTCCCATACCAACGCTTGCGACTTTAAGACCAGTTTTTCCTAGAGTTCGGTACTTCATGATGAGTGTTTATATTGTACAACAGGATTGAGTTGTGGTCGTCAGGCTTAGTGCTTAACGACCTAGACCCGTCGGGTCTAGGTAATTCGTTTGAAAGGGATGCTTAGCTCTAAAGAGCTCAGGTATTCAGCATGACGTGCCAATCTGGCTTTGGTGCGCTAGGATAACAAACTTTTTTCAAATCCTAAATTGCTACGGTACACGTTATTATTGCGAACTAATTGCGTATACGCATGAGGTTTTACGATAAGCACAAAATAACAAGACTGGTTATCCGTTTAGCAATCAATAACTCCTATTATTCCTGACTTTCTTTTACCTCTTGGGTAAGTTTATTAACCTGATTGGTCAAATAATCAATAATGTCAGGAGTGCCAATTAAACATTCTTTTTCTAGCGTGTACAAAAACGGTACGCCTATACTATTGGTTCGTAAACCACAGCTTTTTGCAACCTCGGTAAGTTCAAGGGAATGGGCGGGATTGTCATAGACCTCTTTTTTAATAATGGTAATTTTTTCTTCAATGTTATTGTCATCCATCCACTCCTCTACATCTTTGCAGTGTGGACACGTATTACCATAAAAGAAAATGGGGGTATTCGAGGTAGTTATTGCTGGCGTTATGTTTGCTAAAGTCTGCTCGCCTTGAGATTCACTAGTCACACTTTGTCTATTGTTACTTCCCCACACAATAACAAATAAAAGTCCAACAATAACAAAAACAACGATACCAATAATAACGTTTTGTTTCATAAAATTATATCTATTACGTATTCTACTAAATATTTTGTGTAGTACAAAATTATTTTTTGGTTTTGCAATATGATATTGCCGTACTAACAGCAATAATACATATGGTTACGGTAGACAAAAAGTTTGTGCTACTTTACTTTAGCGGCTTTTTCTAACTCCTTCTCAACATCATCTAATCTCTCTTTTGCTTTAACTTCTTCCTTTTGTGCACGCTTTTGTAACTCATTAATCTCACGAGTTACCTTTTTTTGTTCATCTTCTATTTTGGAAATTTCGTCTGTCATATTTTGTCACCCCCTTATAATTTCATTACCTAAACGTGATATTCTCATTAAGATTCTTACCTTTAGATTTAAATCAGTGATCTTGTCAAAAAACTGCCTCTGTCGAATTGTGCTCTTACATCATAACACCAATTTTGTTTAAAGAATCGTAAACAGCTTACATTAACGTACGGTACATGATACTTTGCAGTTATCCAGTCGAGTATCTCTTGGGTGCTTGTACTGGTGATAAAATAATAACTACGTGTTGCGCATTGTTGTTGAATACAAGTAGAGTAATTGTAGGCCGATGTAGCTCAGTTGGTTAAGAATTTGTTACGCAAATTCTTATAAGTTTGACTATGTCGTCAAACTAAAGAGCTGCTCGTGTTGCGCATTGTTGTTGAATACAAGTAGAGTAATTGTAGGCCGATGTAGCTCAGTTGGTAGAGCAACCCCTTCGTAAGGGGTAGGTCGGAGGTTCAACTCCTCTCATCGGCTCCACGGACATTAGGACAGTAACTTGATTACGAGTTCTGCACCTAGTTTTGTTGTTGTAGCATTTCTTTAAGTTCGAATACGAACTCACTAGGTATCGAGGCGTATGAACATCGGCTTCATCAAAACAGTAGTGTTTTAATCTCAGTAGAGATTCTTGAGTATTGATTGCAAACCCTACTCCAGATCAACTCTTGATTGAATAAGTTAAGATACATATGCGACATTGAGAGATGAGAGGAGGTGTTGGGATGCGAATGAAAGCGTACCCGATAATGAGTAGAATTAAAGGGTTGAAGGAGGTGAATACCATGCTTTCAAGC
>PCSU01000092.1:0-7068 GCA_002771355.1 candidate division WWE3 bacterium CG22_combo_CG10-13_8_21_14_all_39_12
TCATTATCGGGTACGCTTTCATTCGCATCCCAACACCTCCCCTCATCTCTCAATGTCGCATATGTATCTTAACTTATTCATATTAGGAATGGTGAGTGAACAGATATTGATAAGAAAATCTATTGTTACCGTATAATGACATTGTAGAAAGGCAATATGGAGGGGTGAGGTCGGCCTCCTCGGCGACCGAACGGAAGTGCTAAGTAAAGCACTTCCTGGAAGAGATCAGTGGCTTTGGAGGATATGTATATAGAAATTAATTATGGAGGGGTGCAGGAGCGGTTTAACTGGCTAGTCTCGAAAACTATGCGCTGAAAGGCACGGGGGTTCGAATCCCCCCCCCTCCGCCAAGTTTTACATTCAGCGAAATTGAAAGAGGTTGCCTCGGCGCTTTGCGCCGAGGCTGTTTCTTACGATTTCACAAAAAGTGAAAATTGGCGGTGTTTTTTGATTGATGTTCGAACATTTTTTGAGCAAAACCCTCAATAAGGAGGCCAGTCCCGCCTAAAATGAATACATTTTTAGCAGTTTGTTCAACAAACTGCATGTACTGAAACCTATGGTTGTTCAGTTTAGTATCGGAAAAATAAATTTGTACTACCAAATAATTTACTCTGTGTTTCATTTATGCAAGTCCATTATTAACATTCTGGGATAGTTTTTTTATAGACAAGAGGTTTTGCTAACAGTACAATATGACCATGAATGGTTTCACAACAAACATTGAAAAAGATACGCTAGATAACTCAAATTTTCGTAAGGTCTTATATACATCAAAACATACGCAGTTAGTTCTTATGAGTTTAAAGCCCAATGAGGATATCGGTATGGAAATCCATGCAGATAATGATCAGTTTTTTCGATTTGAGGGAGGTAATGGGAAGTGTGTTATTGATGGACATGAATACGAAGTTTGTGATGGGGATTGTGTTATCGTACCAGCTGGGACAGAGCACAACGTTATTAACACTTCAGGAATTGATGAACTTAAGATGTATACGTTATATTCTCCAGCCCATCACAAAGATGGAATTGTCAGAGACACTAAAGAAGATGCCGAGGCTTGTGACGAGGAGTTTGATGGCGTAACGACTGAGTAGGATTTCCCCAGGTATTTCTTTCTAAGATCTTAATAAATATCTTCCGTTGTATCGTGTTGGGTACACCTTTGATATAATTCGTTTTGTGGATGGGTCAATTGGAAAACAATTTCTAAAGGACTATTTTAAGCGTACCGACGAGTCGTTTGGTGTTTTTTTTGATGCTAAAATTCGCGAAGCCAATTCCATTAGTAATATACCTGCAGAGTTATTACGACGATTTGCAGTTACAGCAAGAAAAGGTAAAAAAATTCGAGGTGCACTTTTGACTCTTGGATACCAAATGTCAGGAGGTACCAATAATGAGGCAATTGATACCGCAAGTTTTATTCCAGAACTTTTTCATACGGCAGGTTTAGTTCATGACGACATTATGGATCAAGATAACGTGCGTCGCGGTTTACCCTCCCTTCATTACCAGTATGCCGATATGGGTAAAACGCTAAATATTTCTACAGACCTTATGCATTATGGGGAATCAATGGCTATGGATATTGCAGATGCTGTGTTTTTTTTATCGTGGGATGTATTATTAAACCTTCCATTTGATGACAACCTTATACGAAAAACGGGTCTTATTTACTCACAATATGTAACTCGGTGTGCTTACGGACAAGCATTGGATGTGACTAATATTGAGATCGATGGGGCAACTGAAGAAGATATTTTAAAAGTTCATAAATATAAAACTGCGGAGTATACCGGAGTGATGCCACTACTTATGGGTTCGGCATTGGCAGGAGATATTGATGATACAAGAAAACAGGCGATTATTGAGTACGGTACGGCGTTTGGGTGGGCGTTTCAAATTCAAGATGATATTTTAGGGATTTATGCAGATGAGCAAGAGTTGGGGAAACCACTTGGTTCAGACATTGAAGAAGGTAAAAATACGCTCCTTACGCTTCACTTATCTAAGCATGGAACGAGTGAACAGAAAGCATTTCTAAAAGAAGTGTTAGGTAAAGAAAATATTAGTGCTGAGAATGTAGAAAAAATGCGAGAGGTACTAAAAGATGCTGGCTCATTTAAGTATGTATACGATCTGGGCTTAATGTATGTTGAAAATGCTAAGCAGGCGATTCCTGCAGTGACGAGTGATAAAACATATCAGGACATTTTAGAATCAATGGCTGTATTTATGATGGAGCGTGCCACATGATGTGTAGTGCGTGCCAGAGAGTTACCATGACGGCAACCCTCTGACATGTGATTTTGTCCTATTACCATAATCAAGAACATGCCAGTTGAACATCATCCCACAAAAATACAGATTGCAGGTGGATGCCCATAGATGTTAATGCGACATATTCAAACGGCGGTTGTTCAAAAAGCGCAACCACATCGGTAACGACAGCCAAGGTCGATCGTATCGTGGCGACCCTTTTGCTGAGACTCACTGGGTTAGCAAGGGGTTCAATCAATACTAGTGTTTCGCCGGGCTTGTACTGTCTCATAGAGTTAAGGTGTGCTAAAAGGAACGTCCATCCAGTGGGTACAAAAACGCTAGGGCGTACCATTGCAATGCTTGTCGAAACCAAAGCAGGCAGGGTTGAGCAACTCGAGGCGGCTAGGTAATCGTAATCAAGTGCATAGAGTCGACACGCAATTGCCTGCGAAACTTCTGTGAGTAGGCGAGGGTATTGTAGCAACTTCCATAATTGGATTGACCGGAACTTTGACTTGTCAGGTGAAAGTTCAATAATGCCTTGTGCTAGCAGTTTCTTGATGAGATCAATCTTTTTTTGATTGATAAGCATGCGTTTCCTCCTGTTGTAGATTTGTCAGTGTGCAAGGATCAGCTGCATTATACGGTATTTATTTTGCAGGAAGTTTTTTTAGAATGAATACTCGATTATCTGTGGATGGGAGTCGCTTAGAACCATAAGCTTTAGCGAGAGTATCCATTGTTGTGTCGTGGAAAAACAAAACGTGGGTTGGATCACGCGCATAGTACCAGGTAGGAAATTTTTCGATATCTGTATACGGTTCAGTCATTACTATCAGGAATCCGTTGGCTTTCAAATGTTTTGTAATCCAGTCTAATTCTTTTTTTGGACCAAAGAAATGTTCAAATGTTTCGGTTGAAAATATTGCATCGTACTGTTTGTCTTGTCGGTTGGGGAAAAAGAAGGGATCGTAATCATCGCAAGAATATCCTTTTTCTTTAAGCATGACTGAAAGTGTAGGAACAGGGCCACAGCCATAATCAAGAATCTTCATATCATGATTTATTAATGGTTCAGCCTGAACTAGAGCACGAGAAAGAAATGTAACATGTCCTGGTTGATCAGGGCCGTTATTGTGGGTTTCGTAGCGAGCTTTTTCCTCATCTGGTTTTAGAAAATATTTGGGATTGACAAAGATTAGTCTGCAGGTTTTACAAAGAGAATACCCCCTTTCAAGGGGTCCTGAAATGTTTTGTATATTAGTGGAGTTGCAAAGTGGGCACATATGTTAAACATCGGTTTCAGAATATGCAGTTTGTTCAACAAACCGCCAAACCAAGTAAACTTGGTTTGGCGGAGGGGGGGGGATTCGAACCCCCGTGTCGGTGAAGACGCATGGTTTTCAAGACCAGCCGATTAAACCACTCTCGCACCCCTCCACGAAACATTTTAGCATGTAGAAACATGAAAAGGTTAATCCCTTTTTGTCTTTCTATAGATTGAGGACACCACAATCAAGCTAATCAAATAAAATACTGACCCCCAAACGCAGGGAGATTGCAACGGACTTACAAACGTTTTGCCTCCACAACCAGAAATGGTATGATCAGCTGTTTTAAACCATTCCCAGACTTCGTATGCTACATTCCCCCAACCAAATATCGTACAAAATAAAAGGAAAAAGGTAAGATACCGATACGGTCCAAACAATCCCTTTGTTGATTTCAGATATAGAGAACTTGACCAAATTAATGCTGCGCCAAATCCCAACGCACCATAAAAACATGGCGTGAGAAATGGATTCGTAATCGTACAGTTAGTGAATTTAAATATTGTGCCTTCATAACCATAGAAAACAACGAACGACTGGAAAACGGTAGACCACGAAAGAATAACTCCTCCTGAAAGAATTACTGGTAACAGAACACGAAGATTGAGCTTCATACCCTACCTAACATTATATACCTTTTATGGTTTCGAAATATTTTCGGCATGTACAAACCTTATAATGTTAAAATTATTATGAAATGGCGGTGATATTTACATATGAAAGGATTTATAGATTTTATACGTGAGCAGGGCGTTGTAGGGCTTGCCGTTGGTTTTATTTTAGGAGGTGCTGTTTCAAGGGTTGTAGCAGCTCTTGTTCAAGATATTATTAACCCAATTATTGGACTTGCCCTAGGTTCCACAGAAGGCTTAGTTCAAGCCTCTTTTGCTATTGGTTCTGCCGAAATAATGTGGGGGCACTTGGTCGCCGTTGTAATCGACTTTCTCGTAATCGCACTAGTTGTATATTATGGAGTTAAGGGATTAGGACTCGATAAGGCCGACAAAGCAAAGGAATAGCTTTGTTTGAAAGAATCGGTAAGTGCCTTGGAGAATTTATCAATGTATAATACTCCAAGGTGCTTGTGGAGGAGTGGGCGAAGTCGCCTCAATGGCGACTGAGCGGAAATGCCAAGTAAGGCATTTCCTGGATGTAACGGTAGCTTATGGGAGCATCATTGTAAGGAACTTAATTACGGAGGAGTGGCCGAGTGGGCGAGAAACCAAATTTTTGGTTTTGAGCGGAATGCAAAGTCTTGCATTCCTGGTGAGATTTGTGGCTCAGGAGAATAACTTAATTACGGAGGAGTGGCCGAGTGGCCCATGGCAACGGTTTGCTAAACCGTGACGGGATAATACCTGTCCGCGGGTTCGAATCCCGCCTCCTCCGCCACTGAATAAAACACTAAATAAAGAGAAATTAACAGGGTAACAAAACTAATATTTCAAAGCAGAGTATGTCAGTAGGGAGCCTGTAGTACAATGCTCCAAGACTAGGTATTGTATATTCATAATGGTTGAGATACAGTTTATTAGAGAATAGTTAAAATATTAATTTATAAAAAGATAGGTTTAAGGAGTCTTACAAACAAAGTTTTTTGCTGTTGTTCTATCTTTTTCAATAATTTTTGGTGTAGCTCATCTTGTTAATGCGGCAACTTCAGTAGTTCTTGGAACTGCAGATGATTTTGCAATTCTCGCTGGTTCGGGGATTACAATAGCTGGCGCAGTAGATTCGAGTACAGTCGCTGGAGATATCGGAACGTTTCCGGCCAATCATTACAACATCACTTACAACGATTGCGGGACTTTTACCGTTAGCAATTACCGACCCATTCTGGGAGCCATTAGCATTTAGCATAATCTTTGGGTTAGTTTCAAGTATGGTTTTGGTACTGTTATTTCTCCCTGTTTACTACGCTTTGTTTGAGAAAGCACGATCTATTCGAACAGCATTATTCCCATCACTGAAGTAATTGGAGATACATTATGAGGCGGTTGAATAAAGCTTTGGCGATCTATTTTTTAAAGAGAACCAACAGCCCAGCGCCAATAAGAAGGAGTGGCCAGTACATGCCAAAGTTTATTGAAGGTACAAGTCCCACGTTTTTTAGTAAAAGCCATAATCCAACTGCAATTACGATTACACCAAATAGCCTTCTGTTTTTGTACTGACCTGCACTATTGGTTGGAGGTTGCGGTGTCTTTGTTTCTGTATCCATATCTGGGTTTTGTGATGGTGCAATATTGTTTTCGATTGGCAAAACAATAACCATTATTATGTAGATGAAAAATCCAGCACCAGCTGACATTAACGTAACAAACACAAATATGATGCGAATGAAAGCAGGGTCAACATCAAAATATTCTGCCATTCCTCCAGCAACTCCAGCAAGGATTTTATTATTTTGCGACCGATACATTCTTTTACTTGTCATTTGAACACATTATAATACAAATGAGATAATTAGATATTCTTGATCTTATGGTTTCGACAGTTAGGAAACGGTTAATAGTTCGTCCCATCTTGTGGTATATCGTGGTGATCTGGAGTCAGATTTAGAGGACCACCTTTTTTGCTTAATTCCTGACGATCCAAATTGTACGGTATTATCACCCATGCTACTATTCAATGAATCAATTGCTTTATAGAGGGTTTTGGTTTTTATGCGAGGTTTTTTGTTTTTAAAAATGATTGGACAGGGCGGTTGGTACTGATTTTGGGATAATTCTTTTATGCCAAGAAGATCAGTATTATTTTTTTCTTTAGCTTCATCCAAATATTTTCCGAAACTTATCCAACTTGTTCCTAATGAGGGTTTTGTTTTATGAGAAATTATTGTTGGTGGGCTTTCCAAAAATGTGTGTTGCCACTGGGTATTTGCTGTTATATCAACCAATGTTACTGCTGATCGTTTGTATAATATGTGTGGTTCCCAGATCCGGTCAATAAGTTGGTGTGTAGCATGCAAAAATACCATGGTGTCATCTGTCGGTTCTGCCAGGGTTATGTGCGCCTGTCTTGAGGTATAGGACTCTGCTTTATGGCGACTTGATTCTATGCGAACATGAATTGTTCGAGCAACACATTGTTTTTTTCGCAATTGAGCTGCAAGTTTTGTTGTAAACGATGCAGTTGCTTCAACAAGGGGTTTAATGGACTCAATCGTTTGACCAAATGTTCGTGAATGCATAATGCTTTTGGGGCGTTTTGTTATCACGTTAAGGGACATACATGAAGTTCCTGATAATTCATATTTAAGTCTTAATCCGTTTACCCCAAAGTTTTTTTTAATCCAATCATGGTTCGCATTTTTTATATCCAGGGCAGTATGAATACCGTAACGATTGAACGATGCAGAGTACTGTCTACCCACACCCCAAATTTCTCTTACCGGTAGTGTTGATAAAATCTCATCGGTAAAGTGTGGTTTATTATTTATATTAAGAACTCCATGATATGAGGGACT
>PCSU01000092.1:7075-16644 GCA_002771355.1 candidate division WWE3 bacterium CG22_combo_CG10-13_8_21_14_all_39_12
GCTACTTCGTTGGCTACCTTGGTGAGTGTTTTAGTAGGCGCAATACCAATGGAAACAGGAATACCTGTCCATTGCATAATGGTACTTCTCATAAGTTTTGCTAAGGCGGTTGGGTCTGGGTACGACATGTGGTCAACACGAATAAATGCTTCGTCTACTGAATAGACCTCTACTTCTGGGGTAAATGTGCGTATGGTTTCCATAATCCGTCTGCTCATATCTGCATATAGTGAATAATTTGAAGAAAGTAAAGTGACCTGGTGTTTTTTTAAAATATGTTCAACCTCAAAGAGTGCTACCCCCATAGGAATATTAAGAGCCTTAACTTCATTAGATCGTGCAACAATACACCCATCGTTACTTGAAAGTACGGCTACGGGTACATTTTCTAATTGTGGGTTAAATACACGTTCGCACGAAACAAAAAAATTATTGCAGTCTATAAGGGCGTATAAGGACATGGTTTTGGTTGTTTATCGTATGAGATACTAAGTTATAGGCGAAAGGGCCAACGGTCATTCTGGACTTGTCTCAGGATTCGATCATAGATTCCGAAATAAATTCGAAATGACAGATCTGCCTTGACACCCGTTGATGAAAATTTCACCATACTTGTAACTTGTAACTTGTAACTTGTAACTTGTAACTCTATGCTCTAAAGGTGCGTGTTGGGAATTTTTGATTATGGTGCGTTTTGTGTAGTACCCACGTTACAACTCCCCATACCGAAAAGTCAGTTTCGGGATGAATAGTCATAGGGCGATACATAGGGTTTTCTGGTATTAGTCTAATAACATTTTCAGTTCTATATAGGCGCTTTACGGTAAAGGCTCCGTCTAGTCTTGCAACTACAATATCGCTATGTTTTGGTTGTAGGGATCTGTCTACCACCAACATGTCTCCATGGTATATTCCCGCATTTACCATTGAGTCTCCATCAACACGTACAAAAAATGTTGAAGTACTGTTTGGGGCCAGATGCTCATTAAGATCAAGTGGTTCTTCTGTTGAATCTTCTACAACACCTGGAAATCCTGCGTGAACCTGTGTGTCTACTATTTGTGCACGTGTACGGTCGTTGGTCATGTAGTTAGTATATAGAAATAGTAGACGATGTAAAGGTAGACAAAAGTGTACTACTTTAAATGTAAAGCAAAAAGCCACGTTTTCTATAAAAAATTTTTTTGGGTTTGGGAGGTTGGATTGATTTGGTATACTTCAAACATATGAAAGCATCAAGCATAGTTACCATACTTTTAGTTTTTGGATTAGTTGTGGTTGTGTTGCTCCAAATATCTAAATCAACCACAGAATCAAACGACGTGGTTGTTTACGTTTCTCACGACCAGGATTACTCAGAGCCAATACTTAAAGATTTTGAAGCAGCAACTGGAATTAAAGTGAAAGCTGTTTATGATACCGAAGCCTCAAAAACTGTAGGATTAACTAATCGTTTGATAGCTGAAAAGGAAAATCCTAAAGCTGATGTATTTTGGAATAACGAGGTAACACGCACCGTTGGGCTTAATAGAGAAGGGGTTCTTGCAAAGTACAAACCAACTCATTTTGATGAAGTTCCATCATATGCAAAAGATCCTGATGGTTACTGGACCGGTTTTGCTGCACGTGCACGAGTACTTCTTATTGGTAAAGATAAAAAAGTGCCAGAGCGATTAGAAGAACTGGTAGGGGATTCTTATAAGGATATGGTAACCATTGCGGATCCACGTTTTGGTACAACGGGATCACATATTGCTGCACTGTGGAGCATATGGGGTGAAGAAAAAACAAAACAGTATTTTAAGGATCTTAAAGCAAATGGTTTAAATATTGCCCAGAGTAATGGACAAACTCGGGACAAGGTAGTTTCGGGTGAAAAACTAGTTGCTTTCACCGATACAGATGATGCAAATGATGCCGTTATTAATGGTGATGCAGTTACTGTTGTGTATCCAAACCCATACGATGTAGGAACATTAGTGATTCCAAATACTGTGATGTTAATTAAAGGTGCACCTCACAAAAGCAATGCACAAAAGTTGATTGATTATTTAATTTCTCCTGAGGTCGAATCGCAGCTTGCGTTTGCAAAGTCAGCGCAAATGCCGTTACTGCCTGGTGTGAAAAGACCAGAAACGGTACCTTCAATTGATTCTGTAACTGAAATGAATGTGGTGTGGTCTAACGTGTATGATGCTTTAGAACCCTTCCTAAAGTTTTTTGAAGAAGAGATTCTGGATTGACGTTATAATATTGTGTAATGGGTGGGTTTGAATTTTTATTATTAACATCACGAGAAAGTAGAATTTTATTAGAAACTTTTCAGCAAAGTTTTATTACAGCACTACTGGTTACCGTACTTATTGCAGTAATCGGTTCATATTTTGTTATTGTTCGAAACAGCTCGACCCGAATCTTTAGAGTATTACTTATTGTTCCACTTTTGATACCGCCATACTTTCACGCTTTGTTTTGGTTACATTTATTACAACTTATTGCTTATTCAGGAGGGTTTGGATTTATTGACTTGAGTATAGTTCAAGGTTTTCGTTCAATGGGTGGGTTGGTACTTATACATACCATTTCTTTTCTGCCAATTGCTAGTGTTTTTATGTTTGCGACTATTTCAAAGATTAATCATGAAAATATTGTTGCCGCACTTTTACAAGCACCATTATTAAAGGTCCTTACACGTGTTATTATTCCTCAACTTACTGGTATTTTAGTTTCAGTATTTGGGATTGTATTTACGCTTAGTTTTATTTCGTTTGATGTGCCCTCACTGCTAGAAGTACCCTCATATTTTACTGAGATATTTTCGGTTGTAAGTAATAGTTATGATTTGCCTAAGGCCATGGGTATGTCGGTAATTCCACTGGGTATAGCTCTTATCGGAGCGTATTCTATTATCAAATTGTTATCGAAACCATCAGGTACTGTTGATACTACAGACAGGGCATTTACACTACAGGTACCTCGATGGTTTACTATTTTAAGTTATGCAATTATTTTAGGAATAGTTGTAGTGTCGTTAGGGATACCGTTTATAACTATACTCGTAGGAAGTAGTTGGGATATTCAAACATTTCAAGCAATTGTTACTGATTGGCTTGAGCCGACGCGAGCAACGTTATTATTTGCTGTAAGCGGGGGGGTTATTTCAGTTATTGTTTCATTCCTTTTGTATCCATGGTGGAAGAAGTTTTATATTGTCCGTGTAATTGGATTATCTAGCCTGCTACTGCCTCCCATGGCCGTTGGATTGGGGTTAATTTATATTCTAAATACACCAGTCCTTTCAGTATTCATTGATTCAAAAATAGTATTATTAATAGGGTATGTGGTAAGAATTGTGCCTATTACAACTGAGATACTTTTTATGCTGAGGCAGCGTATTTCAGAAGAGGTTATTCAAAGTTATAAACTTAATGCTCCGCACAGTATAGTTTGGCGATTTGTATGGTGGGCAGGGTTACTTTTACCCGCAGTTACTATGATGTTTTTTGTAGCGAGTTGGTATATTTCTTCTGAGATTCCATTGACAATTTTACTTCAACCGGCAGGTATTCAAACGGTAATGGTACGAATATTTATTTTGCTTCATTATGGATCACTGGAATATGTAAACACTATGATGTTTCTAACTCTTGGGTTATTATGTATACCGCTGGTTCTAGTGACAGTTTATTTTAGAAAGAGGTTTCAATATGGATAATGCAATTGAATTTAAAAATGTATTCAAATCATTCACTTCCCAGGTGGTTTTAGAGAATGCATCCATTATTATTCCTACCGTTGGTTTAAGTGTGTTTTATGGTCGCTCAGGTATTGGTAAAAGCACGTTATTTTCTCTTACAGCCGGTCTTGATATGGTTGATCAAGGTGAAATTTTTTTACGAGACAAGCTCGTTTCAAAGAAAGGGTGGAATCTCCCATGTGGTGAACGCAATCTTAGTATGCAGTTTCAGGGTCTTGCTTTGTGGCCCCACATGAATGTTTCTGGCCACCTTACGTTTGTTACTGACCATATTGATACTCGCCGTTTACATGAAATAATTGATATGGTTGGATTGCCTCAAGAAAAACTTACCGCGTTTCCTTATGAATTGTCTGGTGGAGAATGTCAACGAGTAGCTATAGCCAGAACAATTGCAGCAGACACCGATATTATGCTGTTTGATGAACCGTTTAACAATCTTGATGAGTCTTTACAAGTTCAAATTTGTAAAGTATTTGCTGATTTATCACAACACAAATCTATTGTGATTATTCAACATGACACGACTGTATTGGCTTTACATATTAACGTTAACCAATGGTACAAGATGGAAAACAGTAATAACAAGGCAACGGTATCTCTCGTTGACCCATAACCACATATCACATAGACTAATCATATGGCTAATTCTTTGAGGAATCTTTTACGTTCAGTTTTTAAAAGGTTACCAATCACGTATTCGTTACTATTAATGATCCTTGTCCCGTTGTCGTTAGTGATTAACACTATGTGGAACTTGAATTCATATGAGCGAGATATGAATTTTGGTGTTCGCGAACAGGCTATTGGTGTTAAAGATACGCTATTTCCAATTGTTACCAGTTTGAAGTTAACTAATGAGGAGCTAAAGGATATTTTTGTAAGTACAACTCATCAATCGCAAAGTATTGAATCAATAACGCTTTTTGCGGAAAATAGTGATGGTACGTTGGCCCAACAAGTTGGAACTACTTCAACGAAAACACTTGAGCCGGGGTTTATTGAGAATTTAGCATACTCGCAGGGATCAGAGTATTTTACCAAGGAATATGATCCAAATATTCAAAATACAGTATGGAAATTGGTAACGCCATTTACAGATGAAAACGGAAACGTATCGGTAATCTCTCTTACCGTAAATGCCCTGAGGGTTGATGCAATTGTTGGTCGTACGGCACGGGACTCAATGATTATTATGGTAATTAGTGTAATTATTGTAGTTCTTTTACTAACAAACCATGCTCAGGCTTTAGAAAGATCTTTTCTTGTTGATAAATTAAAAGAAGTTGATCGAATGAAGGACGATTTTATTTCTGTTGCGTCCCATGAGCTTAGAACGCCATTAACTGCAATCAAGGGGTATGTTTCTCTCTTACAAAAAGATTTACAGATTTCTCTTACCGAAAAACAGCGCACAAAGTTTGGTGTGGTTATGGAAAGTATTTATAGACTAGAAACACTTGTTAATGACTTGTTAAACGTTTCACGGATTGAACAAGGTCGATTGGATTTTACGATTACATCAGTTGATGTAGCAACGCTTATTCAAGAAACTGTTCGTCAGCTTGATCCAGTTGCAAAAGAAAAGGGTTTGGGGCTTACCGCAATTAACATTCCTACATCACTGCAAGCTATGGGAAATGCAGACAGGCTACGAGAGGTTTTAACTAATATTGTTGGAAATGCAATTAAATATACGCCTTCAGGGTCAGTAACAATCTCCACAACTACAGAAAGAAATAAAGTTCAGATTATTGTTCAAGATACAGGAATTGGGATTGCACCGGATGATCGTAAACACTTGTTTCAAAAGTTTAGCAGAATTCAAACTGATAAGACCCGTGATATTCCTGGAACTGGGTTGGGATTGTGGATTACTAAACAGCTCATTGAACAGATGAAAGGCTCAATTTTTGTTGATAGTGTTGGGGGAAAGGGAACAACCTTTACTATTGTTCTTCTTCCTGCGTAGGAGTAAGATCTGTTGGGTTATTCTCTTTGGAATGTAATCCAGGTAGTTTTGCTGGTTGTCTTTTTGTAAACCAATATCCAACGAGTAGAAGCAGTATAATTCCAACTCCAGTTATCCCAACAGCTGCAACAAGATATGTTCTGGTTATGGATGAGGTATTGATTGGTTCAACAACAAGTTTGGGAGTTACAGAAGTACCTGAGGAAGCCCGCGCAACATTAAAAGCAAACACTTCACTTTTTACATATCCTTTTTCTGGATGTTGTACAACGGTGTAAGCCTCATGATTCCCATCGTCAAGATGATAACTTAGTTCATAAAACCAATCTCCATTTGCATCAGCTGTAGTGCTTACAATAATTGGATCAGAAAATATGTATATATCTACAACGGCGAATGGTTCTGTTTTTCCAGAAAGTGTTAAAACTTCTGTAGAAACATGGGTTTTTGCTTGTACCGAAGTAATTGTAACTTCTTTACTTGTAGCGGGTTCAATATATGGCAATTGTTCAACCGATGGAGGCATAAATGCTTGTTGTGAAGTATCAAGGGTTTCGGTAAAACAGTTGGAAGCAATTGTACGTTCTTCAAACGTTGCTTTGCTTTTACCTTCTTGTATTTCTGTTGCTCTTGCCACACCGAGGGCGTCTTCAAGACAGGTCTGTGTCTCTTCGGGAAGATTAATGACAAGTGGTGGCTGAGTAATGCCCTCGTCAAGAGTAAAACATTCTCTTGCATTAGTTAGTTCAGATGCGACCGGGCGCGCACCACTTTCAAGGATTTGTTGTAACCGCTTAGTACCAAGCTTGATTTCAAGACAGCTTAATAAGGTTGGGTCGAGTTCATTTTTTCTTGCATAGCTAATTTCTCGAGGTTTTGTTGTACAGGCCTTGGCTTGTAGTAATTCATCGCTTGTTGGGCTTTGGTTATCTACGGTAATTTGACTATATCTTTTTTCGGATAGTATTTGTTTAAGACAAGCAATTGTTTGGGCATCTAGATCAATGGTTCGATTTATTTTAAAACATCGTTGTGCTGCAGATAGTAAAGATCCTAGTTCTGATGGGTTTTTTTGTTCTCCTGTTGGACTAAAGTATCTTGCATAGATTTCGGCACTATAAACTGTTTTTAAACATAGCTGAACATCATCTGCTCTATACATATTTGAAATGTTTTCGCTTTGGGTTTTATCCACTGGGGTTGTGGAATCACTAGTAGTACGTGGTGTTATTTTTGGCGTAGGAGTAGGCGTTTTTTGAGGACGAATTGTAGGGGAGATTGAATTTCCATTACTAGAATTTATAGGTGTTGGCGTTGGGGTAGGTGGGGTGAATGTTGGAACAATAATTGTTGTTGATGGCAAATTAATTGGTGTTGGTTTTGGAGTGGGAGAGGGGGTTGGTGATGGGTTTGCCCCATTTGTTCCGTCATTAGTACCTGTTGTTGAAGATGAAGGAGTTGGTGTGTTTGTTATCGTATCAATTTGTAATCCAGGTGTAGGTGATGGAGTAATTTGAATAAGGTCAACAATTTTTACACTAGCGGAAGCGGCTTTTTCAAGTACTTTAACAACAATAGTATTTGCATATGTTCCAGGTATTTCTCCAGCTCTAAAAATACCAGTTGGACTTATGTGACCGCCACCTTTTAATACATTCCATTGTGTGTAGTCTGCGGGTGCTTCATATTGGTTACCATTAGGGGTTGTGACTATTGCATGAAACGTAATGGTTTGAAGGGGTTTTAGCAGTACTTGATCTGGAACAATGCGTACTACAAAATTGTTGTCAGTACTGGTAGTAGTTGTATTATCAGTAATTGTGGTGGAATCAGTAGCTGATACAGAACCAGCAATAATTCCAATAAGTAAAACAGCAGATACAACGGCACTAATTTTAGGCAGATTCATTTATTTAAGAGTAGCTAAATGTAAAACGATTGTAAAGTAGTACCAAGACAAATTGTCCTTAACGTACGTTTCTAACGTACGTATACTATCGTACGTGTCTCATTGGTAACACCGAGGGTTTAGGGAATCTTTGAAACTGTGGAGTCTGTATTTTATCAGCAATAAATATTTCCCCATCCCATTCACCAATAAACGTTACTTGTAGTTCAGGTCTAATAATTATATGTGGTGGGATAAAATTAGGGATTTTAACTACAACCAAATCTCTATCTGGAATGAAAATCGTAACAAAATTAGGTTCAATATTTGTAACAACACCTGCAATCCATGCATCGTCGTCGTATTTAAAATTGTACAAACCATGAGTTGGTTCAAATGTTTCAAATTGTTCATTAAGTCCAGATAGGTTTGTAATTATCCCCATGGTAAGAACAGTTCCCACAACTATAAGTACAAATGTTTTTGAATCAGTTTTGTATGAAAAATCATAATGACGCAAAAATAGTATGCCAAGAACAATGCTTAGGGTTGCAACAATAACAGATAGCCAGGGGAATGTTTGTAGGAACGGTGAAATTCCTTGTGGTCCAAAACCTAAGAATGAAATCAACGGGGATCGTTGCGACATGAAGATAGCGTGACTGACAAAAAATGTTCCAGCAATAATCACACCAATTGTTCCAATGGTAATAAGAATAGAGCCAAAAATAAAATAGTATCGTGGACGCATTTTAATCTCGCCTTGGTTTATTTTTTGTAGTATTGATTGTTGTATGTCGTTGTTATCCATAATGTTGTTCATAGAGTGCTGCAAGCATTTTTTTGCCTCTGTTTATTCGTGTTCCTACAGTTCCTGTTGGCATTCTTAAAATATCACTAATTTCACCGTATGATTTTTCTTCACTATAAAAAAGAAGTAATGGTTCTTTATAATCATCTGGTAAAAAATCTAGAAGTGCCGTTATTTCTATTTTTACATCTTCTTGTTCTATTTTTTCTTCGATGGTAGGGGCGTCATCTTGAATAGATTCGAATACTGTTTTATCGATACCGTTTGTTGTTCGTTTGCGTTTGCGCAAAACATTCATCGCCTCATTGTGAGTAATCCTATATATCCAGCTCGAAAATTTTCTTTTTATATCAAAACTTTGCATGTTTTTGTACGCTTTCATAAACGCATTTTGTACAACGTCTTTGGCCTCGTGTTCATCGGTAATAAGTTTTTTAGCATACCTAAAGAGCTTGTCCTCGTACCTGTGCATGATTTCAGCAAAGGCATTGTTATCGCCCTTTTGCGTGAAATGTGCTAATTGTTCATCAGTCTCTGATGCCATTGTAACCATGCACTACATTGTAATACGTTTGAGCGTATTTTTTCTTTCGCGAATTCTATGGGTTACAGGCTAACTTTTATTTGTTACACTAAATATGTACTATTGTGCAATCGATTCTTCGCACCTATATTCCCAAGGAGGTTGTTATGCAATGGCCAACGTTTTTTAAAAATTGGTTTGGTGGCAAGAAAGTGGTTGCCCCAGCAAAACGGGTGTTTATTGTAGGTACCCCTGAAGAAGTTCACAAAATGGGGGTGTTCATGCCGGGGGTTACCGTTGTCACCGAGGCAAAAGATGCCAATGTAATCCTATTGAGGGTTGAAGACCTCGATGAGGGTTACGAAAGTAGGTATCCAAACGCCAAACGGTATTGTTTGGTAACCACGACCCGAACCGATGCGGCAAAGCGTGCAAAGGATTCAGGTGTCATTCACGACTATTTTGTGATGAGCAACACGGTTCCAGTAGGTCTCAAGGAAGCGGTCATGTGAGACGCCTCCTTGAAGTTTCAAAAGCTCCCGGGTAAAACCTACCCGGGAGCTTTCTTGTAATTAATCCTGCATAAAAAAGGCCACCAGAGATAAACCCTGACGGCCT
>PCSU01000082.1 GCA_002771355.1 candidate division WWE3 bacterium CG22_combo_CG10-13_8_21_14_all_39_12
TAAAACCCCGAGTCTTCTTTTGTGTAATCGGAAGGAGTTGTGAGTAGGCTGTCTATGTTTTCAATTTTCTCGTAAACAAATGTTCCTTCTTGCCACTGATCGGACCCTTCAAACTTCATATATAGTGTTGTTATTAGCCCTGTTTCGGAATCGAGTGATACTTTGACCTGAACGTTTATATCGGTAAGATCAAATGGTGTTTTCCATGCCCAATCTGCTTGCCACTCGTTATTACTGTTTTTTTGCCATGTGACTATTCCTTGTTGGGTATCTTCTAGCAAAGGTATAAGTGGGTATGATGCTACAAAGATGGAATCAAAAAAACTGTATATACTGTTGGATGATTCTAAAATGGAGTATGTTTTCTGGTCAGGACTAATAACATAAAGATCAGTACCATTTCGATAAACGGTTGTGTTCATATCTGCATCATTGTTTTCAATTTTAACGACAGCACCTTTTTTCAGGTAGATTGTTCCATTGTTAAGATCCAAGCTTGAGGTCACGGTACTAGAATCATCTTGTTTTATGACGTCAAACTTTCCAGAGGACGTAACTTTATAGTCTGAAGCAAACAGAGCTGTAGCAAAGCTTTCCATAGGGTTTGTAGTTATTTTAGGGGAAGGTGTTTCGTTTGTAAGTTCAGCTACAGGTGAAGATTCATTGTTTGACGTTAGTGACGAGCTTGGCTTATAAAAAAAGTACCATACCCCTAGTCCAATAGATAAAAGAAGAAGCATCAGTCCTAATAATATGAAAACTATTTTTTTAGAAGGTTTTTTCTTTTATTCTTTAGATAAACCTGTGTCTGTTTCATGATCCGAATTTTGCAGAGCCGACGATTCTGTTGAGGGTTTATCTATCTTTTCAATGGCAACATTAAATTCTTCAGCTGTGTAGCCTGCTTTTAAGGATGCTGATTCTAATTGATTAAGAGAATATTGAGAATTTTCTGTAATGTAGGTAACTAATTTTTGAACGTTTTGATCAGACATACTTTAATTCTTAACTATTAGATTATCACAACTACCACAAATCAAGAAGATGTCTTGCGAGGAGCACCATTCTTCAGCCCAAATTTTCTATGGCTGCTGTTGAGTTTACTAGGTGTAGTTTTGTGCCCAAACACTACCAAGAATGTATTCATTCTGTGGTGCCGCAAGCGAGAGTCGAACTCGCACGTTTATTTCTAAACACTAGGTTCTGAGCCTAGCCTGTCTACCAATTCCAGCACTGCGGCCTATAAAACGAGTACGTTTTTTTGAGTTTATGTTGAAACATAAACTCGACTGTTGCCCCAAAGGGTTTCTTCAAGGAGGATTCCATCACATTATTGATTATAGTCCAAGTCGATTCGTGATGGAAAATATCCACTTGACGATGTTTAGTTGTCATATTAATGACAACTTTAAAGCTACTCTATCAGTAGCTAAATGTATACATTGTGTATCATCTATATAATAGATGTTGAATACGAAAAAACCCGCAATCTAGCTATTCTAAACAAACTAATTTACCCTAGGAGTTAAAATGAGTCTGTCTTTATAAGAATAGCTTAAAAGTTACACAAAAGTAAAAAATTGGTGTAACTAAGCGGGTCTTCTCTTGACCGTGCACCACCGGCGGTTTATCAGACAAAGGTGCTAAATTGCCGGTAATGCACAACCACTTATATTACATATTTGCCTGCCATAACGCAATGAGTAAGGGATGTGTCATTTGTAAGCTTTACGTAAGATACGATTTAATAATGTATTGTTGTGCCATTCTGTTTGTGTTAAAAAAACTTCCGTGAAGAGCTATTGCATTACGTTGAACTTTTGCAAATTGTCTGGGCGCATTGTAAAACATGGGGAGTATGGGTTCTTCAAGTTTACGGTACAGATCTTCACTATCGTCACAATCAACACATTGAATTTCTTGTTCTTCTCCTATTTTTGGTTTCGGTCCAATTGACCACCCGGTAACACCCTCGATTGCACCTTCAATCCACCAGCCATCGAGAATACTTACGTTAGGAACACCATTTAAGCTTGCTTTCATACCACTTGTTCCTGAAGCTTCGAGTGGACGCATTGGTGTGTTTAGCCATATATCAACACCAGGAATAATTATTTTTGCTAGTTCAATACTGTATTCTGGAATATAGATAAGTGAGATGTTTTTATTGAGTTTACTTTTAATGGTCATTATTTCATGAATGATACTTTTTCCTACGTTATCTTCAGGGTGTGCTTTGCCTGCAAAAACCAATTGAAACGGGTATCTTTCGGCAATGGCATTGAGTCTTTCAAGATCATAGAAAATAAGGTCTGCTCGTTTATATTTGGCCATACGCCTTGCGTACCCAATTGTCATAATATCAGGCTTAAACTGTTCGTTAAAATTATTATTAATGAAATTAATGAGTTTAATTTTGTTGTGGTGGTGTGCCTGCATAATCTCATTGCGTGGAATATTTAACACACTTAAAAGTGAAAAAGGATCTATTTTCCAGCCAGGTAAGTATGTATTAAATACATTTTGGACGCTTTCAGATGCCCAAAACACATGATGGACCCCATTGGTAATACTATCGAATCGATAATGAGGAAACATATTCCTGGACACTTGAGTATGTTTTTTGCCTACGCCGTTGACTTTTCCGCACATAACCAGAGCAAGACTGGTCATATTTATACTTCCATTTTTTTCACTTACATCGTGAAGACTATCTAAATGATGTGCCAGGTATAGTTTTTCACGCACCAGGTCTCGTGGGAATTTATCATGGCCGGCAGGTACCGGTGTGTGGGTTGTAAACACGCATTTATTGCGAACCTCCTTAACAGGATCGGTACAATTTTGGGATTTTGCCTCGTCATACAGTGCCAATGTTAGGAACGCCGAATGTCCTTCATTGAGATGATAAACAGATGGTTTGTAGTCGAGTTTTTTTAGTGCAAAATAACCACCAACACCAAGAAGTATTTCTTGTAATAACCGATATTCATGATTTGCTGGATAAAGTCGTTGGGTTAATCTTTTGAGCTCTGGAGGGTTGTTTTGATGGTTAGCGTCAAGAAAAATAATGGGTAACGTGTGGCCTGTTATTCCGGTAAGGGTATACTGCCATAATTTAACATGGAGTTGATGAGGTCCAACGGGAATTTTAATTTCAACATTAAGATTTTTTAAATGTTCTTCAATCGGCCAGCGAGGATATTTTTCTATTTGTCTGTTTTCATCAAATTCTTGAGTAAAGTATCCATATTCTGAAATGAGTGTGACTGCTACGGTAGGAACACTTAAGTCTGCTAGAGAGTGAAGAGTATCTCCGGCAAGTACACCCAGTCCCCCACTGTAGGTCTTCATCTTAGTATCAATGCCAATTTCCATAGAAAAATATGCGACTAAATTGTCTGAGGCGTTCATTCGTAACATGGGCAGTACGTTTATAGTAAAGGGTAAAGGGTAAAAGGTAAAGGGTGAGGCTAGGTATTAAGTCAAACACTGAGTTT
>PCSU01000036.1 GCA_002771355.1 candidate division WWE3 bacterium CG22_combo_CG10-13_8_21_14_all_39_12
ACCTCCTTACGTTACAAAACATCTGCTAATCTTGTGTGGGGTTTCCTGCTTAATACAAAAACACCCCCGCGTCCGGGGGTGTTTAATCGTGGCCTATATGTTGTAGAAACTGCCATCTACTCACGTGGTCCAAAGTGACCAAAGCCACCTCGTCCTCCCATCATGTGTTCACCCATCCCATTTCCTTCGGGTCGAATGACTGATGGATCAAGCCCAATCTCTTCAAAGAATGCGTCCATTTCTTCTCTATTTGATTCTCTGTTTGCCTGCATCTCATCGTGCTTAGCATCAAGTGCATCTTTTTGCTCCTCGGTAACTACTCCTTCATTAACTAATTGAGAAAGGTGTTCCTCGTGACGCTCTTTCACCTCAGCACCTCTCATGGCATGTTCTTCTTCAAAGAACGAACCGACTTCTTCGTTATCTAATCCGAAGCGTTCAGAAATTTTTTCAACAATTGGTGGATATGTTGATGTATTTCCAGCTGCACTGACTATGGTTGCTCCAGCACCCAATAAGCCCAGTGTTAATACACCGGCACCTATCATTTTGTATTTATTGAGTTTTATGTTTTGTAAATTCATGTTTTTCACCTCCTCTCAGTAATTACTACGAAGGAAGATGATGTTTATTTCATGAAGATACTGATGGGGTGACACGTTGTCTGCTTTGAGCTGCAATGAAAGAAAGAATTACTATTAAAACACTAGCTACTGTTGCTGTAATAGAAATTATAGATATTTCGGAAAAAGCATTTCTTAACCCCCAAAATGCCCACACAATAACTGTTGCATAAACCCAATCAGATTTAACAACCAAAACAATAAACGTAAGAATCGTAACAACACCAATCATAATTGCCGCCCATGATTCCTGAGATATACCAAACCCACTCCATTCATATACTGACAAAAGTACAGACGCATTTGCCACAGTTGCGACAGAAATCCACCCTACATACACACTGACCGGTGAATAAACAAATAATTTCTCTAACCGTGTAGTATCTAAATTTTGCTCACCAACATGCAATGCCTGATACATTGCAATCAATAAAAACAATAGCGACACCATTAATAAAAGTGAAATCTCGAACAATTCAAAATGCCACGCAAATATCCATACCGTATTTACAATGTTTGCAAGAGTAAGGATGATTGCTGCGCGCGAAATTCTTTGATTATCTTTTTGAGACCCTAAACCTTGGTATAAGACAAACCCCCCTAACAGTATATAAATGAGTCCCCAAATTGAAAAAACATATCCTGCGGGAGTAAAAAATGTAGTGTATTTTGCAGACACCTCGGCAGTAGTTTGACCATTGATCGGTAACAGAGTTGCCATTGCATTTGCAACAATCATAACAACATATGATAAAAGTACTATCAACTGTCTAAACGATGAAAAAGGCATAAATGTACTATACTGCCAAGCTAGCTAGACTGCAAGAATACTTTTAACTGATCCGCAGTAATCTTTTTTTTCTGAACGACAAAGGAAACAGGTGAACTACTTTCATATGATTTAAAAGATCTGAGTAAAATTCTATACGTATCAACATCAATTGGGGTTTTATCATCCCTATCATCTAAAGAGTCAAATACTCGCCAAGAATCAACATAGAGAATATCCGTAAACGTATTACCTACATTTGTTTCGCCAATAATCACATAATCACCAAAAGGCCATTCCAACATCATTGACTCTGCAAATGCATGGTCAAATTTTTTGTTGTATGAGATAACAGTACCTTCATTAACACATGCACCTGAACATTTACCTAAATGATATGAAAAACAAGCTCCACTACCAGCTTCTATTCCTAAAAGTTTATTACACAAACAATATTCTTTTGAAATTTCTGCCACCTTTGCCTTTGCCTGTTTTATTGACGAATACACCCCAGCAATTGAACCAAGTCTTTGAGAAGATATGTATGAAACACGTTCATACGTAAGTGTTTTATAACCGCTGGAAGATGTGTGGATAACAGCTATCACCATTGACTGGACACGTTTTAATGCCCGATTGTAGGGTGGTGATACATCTTTAATCTTTCGTGATTCAAGCACTAAGGCACCTATTTCGCCTGCAGTCTTTTCATAGGTAATATGTTTGGTTTTACTGCACAACTCACGTTCCTTTTGATCAAAGCGTGCACGTGAAAAATGCTGGTTTACTCTTGATTTTATATCAATACTCTTACCAATATACAAAGGTTTCTTTTTCTCATCGGTAAAGGTATACACTCCAGGTGCTGTTGGCAAATCATCGATGTCTTGCCAAATTGTTTTAGAAATCTTTGTAGGCTGACTCAGTAAAGTTTTAACGTGTTTATTAAATGTATCCTCATCTAATAACTCTGAAAAAACTTCAAGCAACTGTTGGGTAGCTAACGTATCACCTAAAGCACGGTGGCGATCATGTATTGTTAAGCCATATCGTTCTATTTGTGCATCAAGGCCATGTCTTTTATGTTCCGGAAACAAGCGCCTGGACAAACGAACAGTACACAATTCCTTTGGGTGAAATGATATTCCCAATCTCTTAAACTCAAAATGCAAAAACTGCAAATCAAATGCCGCATTATGGGCAACTAAAATAGAATCTTCAAATAGTGAAATTACTTCAATTGCAATGTCTTCAAAATATGGTGCATCTACAATATCTGCTGAAGTAATTCCAGTAATACGAGTAATCGTTGAAGATAGTGATGCGCGAGGATTTACTAAGGATTCAAATGTTTCAACAATCTCCCCGTCTTCAACCCTCACAATTCCAATTTCAATAATACGGTTATCATATGGACTAAGACCTGTCGTTTCAACATCGACAACGGTATATCTTGAGGGTAACATAGATCATAATTTTAGCATGAACGCCATGCAAAACTGAGGATACAAACGTCTACTAACTACAAAAACCCCTACCGATGAAACCATCAATTGACAATAGTGACTCAACAATCTAGCATGTAACTAATGCCCAAACACAACCATGGTTTTACCTTAATTGAATTATTGGTCGTTATTGTAGTCATTGGAGTTCTTGCTGGAATCACCATTAATGTTATTAATATCAATGCCCAACGCCAACGTGCAAATGAAGCTGTAGTTAGGACCAATGTAGGAAAAATCTGTTCTGCTGTTTCATCCTGCTATTCAACACGAATTGGTCTTAATACAAACGTCTGTGATGAAGCTTCTGAACTTGGAACTATCATCCCAACGGAACCAGATCTTGCAACATATTCAATCAGCGATTTAGCTGGTTCAGAAACTTTAGGTTCTGGATACGTACTCGTAACCGGTTCAACTAATGGCTGTGTGGTGGAATGTTTTGTTAGAAATGACTTAGGTTCAGATACTATTGGAGGTACGACTGCGCAATCGGGTCAAGTGGTGAATCAAACAACTGGTTCAACGTGTCTTACTGAGTAACAGCTTTGTAGGAACAAAAACGAAGTGCAACACTTTAGGTAGAATTAAGACCTAAAGGAGGTGAAAAACGTTGCAGAAATAC
>PCSU01000081.1 GCA_002771355.1 candidate division WWE3 bacterium CG22_combo_CG10-13_8_21_14_all_39_12
ATGAGCAAGCAGTTGGGTTCTTGAATAATCAAAACGACACTTACAAGTACGGGTTTGGTTTAGAAGACCCCTCACCAAGTAACTTCTGCTACGACGGTCAAAAAGTATCTCTAATTGATTTTGATAATTTCAGTACAACAGTCAACTTTGAATACTCGATTGGATTTATGATTGCGGATTTGTTGGTTCGTAGAAACCAACACTTTGGTTCGATTAATACCTTAAGGAACGCAACAACTTCAATTCTTGGATTTGAAGGCTTTGGTTTGCAGTTCTATACTGGTATATTGTCACTGTTATCTACTTTCATTTTAGATATTCGGGTGGATGAGGAGAGAGCAAGCGGAAGTATTCAGCAGTGGAAAAATGAGATAAATCTAGTTGCTTATGAACTCGCTAACACTTTTCCATAAATTCGGTCATAACTATTACTCATTTGTTTGATTGAGAACTGATTCTCCACATGGTCACGACACGAACGGTTTGATATTGTGCTAATATTTTCAACCGCCTGACACATTTCATCTATATCTTCTACAATAAATCCGATGTTTTCGTTTATCACTTCAGGTACTGACCCTTGATTAAAAGCAATAACCGGTGTACCAACTACTAAACTTTCTAACATAACTAAACCAAAGGGTTCCTGCCATTTAATGGGAAAAAGCAATGCCTTGGCTTTGCCTAGGAAATCGTTTCTTTGGTTGTTATCAATTTCTCCAAAGAACTCAATATTTTTGTTGTTTTGAATGGCCGGTTTAACTTCTCGCTCAAAAAAATCTTCGTCACCAGCTCTAATTTTCCCGGCGATTTTGAGTTTATGGTTTGTTGAGGTAGCTACTTTAATTGCTTCAAGAATACCTTTTCTATCCGATATTGCTCCAATAAACGCTAGGTAGTCGGATTTTTCTGATTGTCCATAGAACGGAAATTTGGAAACTGGAAGTCCATAGGGTACAACCTCAGCATCGGGAATCCATGGGAATTGTTTTCGGTGAGATTTTGAGAGAAATACGAAGGTGATGTTTGTATTTTGTGCTAACTGTGCAAGTATTTGCCCTTCATATTTTGGTACAGAATGAAACGTGAAAACAAGGGGTAAATTAGTCACTGAGGCTAGGGCAAGCATTGGATCGGTTGAGTGTGCATGAATAATATCAAATTTTAATCTTTTCACTTCAAGCACTGCATGCAATGTTTGGGCCAGTTCAATATTACGATCGAATCCTTTGTCTCCTACTCCCTCGTCAAACAATGAGTTAAGAATAATGCCCCTGGGAAGTTTTGAGTTTCCAGGGGCAAATAATGTTACTTCATGGGTTTTGATTTGTTCGGCAATCAAAAACCCTAGTATTTTCTCAATTGCACCATATTTGGCTGATGGAACAGGAAGCCATGGTTTTGATACATGCGCTATTTTCATAGTCCTAACAGCCATTCTAGCTTAGTTCTGCTAGAGGGGACAAGCCAGTCCAAAAATGCTGAACAGACTATATTCGATACTTCACCAAGCTCAGTTACTACACAATTGCGGTCACGAGGTCGCCACAGGCCATTTCTGCCCTTGAATTCAACCTCGACTTGACTAAGAGGTAGTCTGTTCTGGGCAATACACAAATCGGCACTTACTCCATAGTTGGAGTGTGTTAGCGAGTTCGTGACGTAGAGCCAGGTTTTGGTGCGTTGCATAGTACCAAAACAAACCACAAGCTGACCGAATTCATCAGACAGTCTTTCCAAAAGATCCGTAAATTTGGTTGGGGAATGTGGCTTTGAAATAGACTTGTCTTCAAGGCGAACCATCGAGTCTTGAATTTGGTTTTGTCCAGGTGTTGAGACCTTCATAATGGGTACTTTGAATTTACCGTTTGGGTCATGTACCGCCATTAACAACTGTGTGACTAAACCCTCGGTCTTAAAACCATAAAAGGATATCAGGTACTGCCACATCTGAATACCACTCGGTTGATTGCCCATTGCAAATTGGCGGGTTAGCGGTCGTAAATGCTGGCAGTTCAAGAAGCTATCCAGCCGGTAAATGAAACCTGTTGGGTCAAGGGTCAATAGCCCAAATTTATTTTCCAGCTCATATCCAACCGCTTCTTTCGTGAAGTATTCACAAGCTAGACTAGTTGTCATAAGAACCACCTCATATTTGCCTTTAGAACTTTCACGATATTGTTAGCTAGTTCAGGAATACCCTGGTCATTCGGTATTTCGACCACCTCAGAATGTGAGTATGCTTCCTCCAACGATAACGTCCAAACTTTTGTCTGAAAATTTGGAAAGTCATCAGGTGTAGTAAAGTACTCGTACCTAGACAGTGGTTTTCGCTTGCGCTGGTAAGCAATTTGGGGGTCGTTAACAATCGCAATTGTTAATGCTGGCGATGGAAGCGAACGCATAATATCGTAGCACCAGGACTCAGCTACTCCGTAAATCAACTCCTTTGCAAGAATTCGGTAGTAAAAACACTCCGATATTTGGGGTATATTCAAACCAAGTCGTGGGGCGATATTAGCCTCATACATAAGCGTGGTAATCAAGGTGACTGCGGCCGCTCTTGATTTGGGTGGCAAGGAGTTAAGAACAACCCCTGCATCCTTGTGTACAGAAATTCCTGGAACTTGTGCCATGTGGCGGAAGTTTGACCAACAAGAACTTTCAAACTCCAATTTAAGTTCATCTCTCATGTATTGTAGAGTGGTAGTTTTACCTCCTCCGTCAATACCTAACAGACATACAAAGGTATTCATTGCTTATCTCCTTGTGATAGTGATTAATTATAAACGTTCAGACGGATACTATATAACATACGGCTTATCCAATGTATATAGTTTATACTAATAGCATGGCTGGAATTTTGACACATATTATTTATGCAGAAAAGGTTCGACCTAGAGATGGAGACTTTATTGTTGGAGCATCATTGGCTGATATTGATTACTTGGGTGTAATAGAGCGTAGTAAAACGCATGTGGATAAAGATACCTATTTACATAACCCTCAGGGTGAGTTAAATCGACTGCACAATGAACTGACCGAAAATGCAAGTAAGTCATTGTTTGACGGCCTTATATTTCATTCCTTGACCGAACATCTCTGGGCAAAAGGTATTTGGGTCGATTCTGACTCTAAGTATTTTAGCAAGGCGTTAAAACTATGGGGGGATGAAATTCTGTGGGATAAATTAATTGATTCAGCGTTTATTTCAAAGGCATTTGCAAAGTACGAGAATAAACAACTATTGAAGGGGGTTGATATGGAGGCACAGCGTAAATGGTTTAAAGTGCTAGATATCTATTTGACACAAAAGTCATCAAAATCTTTTCGTGAAAAATTAGCAAATATGATCGATATGCCAAAACTAGTAATTGATTCAATAAATATAACGATTGAGAATGAGCTTGTAAATAACGAAGGGGTAAAGGAACAATTGCTCAAAAACTTGGAGAGCTCTAATTCAATCAGTATAGACAGCTTAATCCCTCAAGCACAATAGGCTCCCATTTTTAC
>PCSU01000087.1 GCA_002771355.1 candidate division WWE3 bacterium CG22_combo_CG10-13_8_21_14_all_39_12
AAAGTTGAGTTTGTAAGCAAACTCAGAGGCTGTAATCAGCCTTGGTGCCGAGGGAGGGAATCGAACCCCCATAACTGGTTCTTCAGACCAGCGCCTTGAAACCACGTTGGCAACCTCGGCAAAGCGCATGATGATTATAACTTAACGCGTTAAGTTTTCCAACATCAGTGGTAGTTCAGTAAATGAAAAGATTGTTGGTAGTGTTGGGTGTTTTTGTTTATTCTCTCGATTAATCCAGATGGTATGGATGTTAAGTGCCAGCGCCGGTTCTAGCATATCTGCCCTATTATCTACGATGACTGTGGATTGAGGGTTTGGAATTAAGGCTAGCAGTCCTCTTTTATTGAAGGAAATATACGTATCAGTTGGTGAAAAGAATTGATTAATGCCTGTAATCTTAAGTTTTAATTTTTGAATAAATGAAAATCCTTGTGAGTAGAGACCAAGAGTATATTGTTTTGAAAGCAACTCTAAAACATCTTTTACTTCAGGACACAAACGTAATTCGTGACGAATCATTGTGGTATCTATGTCTAGGATTACAGTGGTGATTGGCTTGTTATTTTGAGTATTCGTTTCTATACTTTGTTTATAACACGCACATTTTTATACTGCCAATTTTTAGTAATGCGTCTTCACAAAACAGTGAATGTTTTATTTATTGCTGTTGGATATATTCTAGTCACTGGGTTTGAGTTGTCAGCACAAACAATAGTAGCTGGAGTGTTTTTATATATTTGTTTTGGAATATTAATGTACGGCGGGTTGTATTCTTTTAATAGTGTTGCCGATAGAGTACGTGATCATAAAAATGGTCTACCCAATCCCCTATATAAATTATCTTTAGCTGAAGTTTTATTACATGCATGTGTTGCTTTTGTATTTGTTGTATTGGGGCAAACCTTAATTTCAATATATTTTAGACAAATTGTTTATATTTGTTTTGTATTGATTGGAATTAACCTTGTCTACAGTTTTGTCTTAAAACGTTATTTTATGATTGGTGGAGTATTACTTATTGCAACAACGGGACCGTTAAAAGTTATGAGTGGGGTTTTGTTAGCAGGAGGGAATGTTTATGATTATTGGTGGATATTTATTGTTCATTATGTGGGGTCAGTTATATTTCATGGTGTTAAGAATTATAGAAGAGGTTTGTTGTAAGTACTTGTAAACAAAAAGGACTCAGCCACTCGAAAGAGGCTGGGTCCAGTTGCTAAACTATTTTTGAAACCAAAAGGTAACGCTGTTATACCAGCGTATTCCAGAGTGGCGTGATTTCCTGGATCACGAAACTTGCAATCATCATGAAAAAGTATATTCCTGCGAGGTAGGTGACGGTTTTGTTGCTCATTGCCGTAGGTAGGTACGCATGTGCTGGATCATCGCTGTTTGAGCGTGACCGCATGCCATACGCCATGAGTAGAACGACAAACGTTAGTTTGTTGGCGATGATCATATAGGTTGCAAGTGCAAGACCCACGATCAGTGTCACCAACATGAACTTGGGCTCGTCAACTTCCTTAAGAGACGAGAAGATTCGGTGGGCGATGATTCCACCATCAAGTCCTCCCTGTTTGAACCCGATTGGGAGAAGGTTAAAAAACCCTAACCCCGCATTCAGATTGGCAGCGACAAGATAAAGTGTTTCGCCCGTTAGGTAGTACCCACCGTATGCCAACACGGCAAGCAAAAACGTCGTTGCAGGGCCCATGATGGCAACCCAGGACGCTTTCGCATCTGTAAGTTCGGTGTGGGGTACGGTCGCTTTGGCAAATCCGCCTAAAAACGGGAGAAAGTAGAATTCGGAGTTGATGCCCAGATACTTATAGGCGATCATATGCCCTACCTCATGCCAGGCAATGCTGCCCATAATGATCAGGGCAACAGCGATAGAACGATCAAAAATGAGCCAAAAAGATCCTAAGGAAGCGATCGCTAGCCCAGTAAAAATCAACGCTCGTTTCATGTGCAATCTCCTTTTTGCTATACAGAAGGTTAGTGAAGATAAATAACAGAAATAATACCGTTCACGGATAAACCGATTATTTATGTGTAATCGACTTATATGAAAGTGACCGAAGCCACCTACACTCGCCATCGAGTGTAAGTGACCCCGGTCAGGATGCGGGCGTGTTTTTGTTCAAGATTGCGATATGGGAAGCCTAGATGCGATTCCCCCAGCGATCGTAGCGGATATTGACTTGATCTCTCATGACCAGGTTGCCGCCACTTACGTTGATGTTACCTTCGACGTTGGCGCCGCCTTCTGTGTTGATGAATCGAGTATTGACGACATTGCCAATATGGCCGACATTTCCCGCAGTGACTATGCCTGTGACATTGCCACCGTCGATGTTGATGACATTGCCGTGGACACCATCAGGCGGAGAGTCTGGAGTGAGAAGAGGAGTGATGTTTAGAACAAAAAAATCAACTCCGAAGTGTTCTTTACAGAGCCGATTTGCCTCTGTTAGGTCGGCTCTTTCTCCCTCATTTACCAGAGCAAGCATTCCTTGGATTTGGTCGGCTAGCGACATTTCTCCGATAGCCTGAGCCATGGTCAACATTTTTGTGAGACCATTGCTAAAGTTGCCCGATGGGGTATCTCCTTTACCCAAGCGGTATCCCGCAGGCATGCTACCCTTGATCCAGGCGATCTTCGGGGTAGATGCGGTGGATGCTGTAGCGCCATGCTTGAGGAGGCGGATAGCGTTGGCAACACCTCTTTCGAAAATGCCGTTGAAAGTGACCTGGGTGAAGGATGGGTTTGGACCTGTAATCAGGTCGCCAACCAGTCGCCCGAATCGTTCGCCGGAGTTTTCGCTCACATACTGCAAAACAAAGACCAGGCGTAATACTGCCTGGGTCTCCTTTGTGTATGTGTTCCACGGGTGAGGAAGTTGAAACCCCTTATGGAATTCCAGAAGAAGGTCTTCTCCACACTTTGTGCAGCCAGGAGGATCCTCATCATTCATGTAGACATCCATGACTTCTTCGAAACTATGCACCTCGCCGCAGTTGGCGCAGTGGAAGTGTGTGAGTGCCATAGGGACTTTTGTCCGGCAGCTCATACAGAGGGCTTGACCGACTTTTACGGTGCGAGTGCAGGGCCTTTCATTTTCTGTTCCTGCATTTTTGACCCCCGAACATTGAAACTCCGTTTGTCCTGGTGTCAGAATCACGAACTCCGGTAAAATCACTGCGCTGTAAGGGTGTTGCATTGTGCTACTCCTGTAACTGGGTATGGCACTAAACGTTGGTAGAACGGGTACTAGAAGAGGGGTGAACCCTGCGCGGATTCGTTCCCCTACTGGTACCCGTTACCTCACCTGTAGATTCAAGGAGATAATTTTTCATTCATTTATTTGTTAGGGTCTTGACTAGCGGAAGCGACACTACAGGCTAATATCTTTGAGCGATTTTTCCAACACGTCTCGGTGATTGAATCGCCACTCT
>PCSU01000049.1 GCA_002771355.1 candidate division WWE3 bacterium CG22_combo_CG10-13_8_21_14_all_39_12
TCTACTCAATATCGGGTATGCCTTCATTGACACCCCAACTCTTCCTCTCATCTCTCAATGTCGCATATGTATCTTAACTTATTCATTACTTAGGTGGTATATTGTGGCTGATAATTGAGCTCGTTAAACACAGTTTTTATTAAACTTTGATCTACATCAAACACCATTTGACGGTTAAGAAACATGTCAGCTAGCCCACCCCATTTCCCATTTTCCCCTATCACACATTGAAAGACCACCTTGCCCTAAGTTATAATTATCCTATGTACACAGAATTCAGAGAAAAAATACTTGAACAGGTGCAACATTATATAGACGATCTTGATAAGGAGGATTTCAGCCACAATAGCGATCACATCTTTAGGGTTGAGAATATTGCTAAACGCATAGCAAAAGAAGAAGGTGCCGACGTAGAAATCGTTGTAGCGGCATGTCTGCTCTTTGATATTGCCCGTGGACTCGAAGACTCTGGAGAAATAGAAGATCATGCACAAAAAGGTGTCGAGATTGCAAAAGATATTCTACCAAAAGTTGGTTTTCCTGAAGAAAAAATCGAACAAGTATGCCACGCTATTTTTGTTCACAGAAGGAGCAAGGATAGAGTTCCTGAAACGCTCGAGGCCAAAATTCTCAGAGATGCAGATTATTTGGACGCCATGGGGGCTGTAGATATTGCGCGAGTATTTGCAAGTGCATTACAATCAAGGAAATACCACAAACCAATTTTCATAGACAAACCTTACGAAGATGGAGATGATCCCAATTTTTCGGCGATTCATTTTTTGTTTTATCAATTAAACCACCCAAAGCATAATCCAGAAAACTTCTATACACGACTAGGAAAAGAAATGGCAAAGGATAGATTTACGTTCATGAAGGAATACGCAGAACGTTTTGTTGATGAGTGGCACGGGGTTAGATAATCAATGGATTCAATAACTGGATTATCCTAGTCTAGTTGAAATCAGATGAACTCTTCTTTTAAGCTCGTCAACAGAAAGTGCCTGGACCGGGTATTTGTCTGGACTTTTAAGCTTTTTGTACGGACTTATCTCTTCATCCTCAGATCTTCCAAAGAAATGAAAGTGCACATGCTGTTCGTGTTGACCTGATGAGGGCCCGTTATTTATGAAAAGGTTATATGCTGTTGTGTTATGAAATTTACAAAAATACGCATGAACTTTTTTGACCACTTCAAAAATATCTACGATTTCTTCCGGCGTGAGATCTTCAATCATGGATACGTGTCGAATTGGTATAACCATCACATTCTCAAATATTGTTGGTGCTAAAGGGTAAATCAAACGAGAATACTGCGTACGTATAATTTCTTGTGTTTCTTTAACTTCAGGCTTGCAAAACCCACAGGGTTTTATTGAGTCTTCAGCATCAACCATAGTAACTACATTATATCTCACATCACTCATGCCATTACTTCAAACTCTGGATAGAGTGGAATGTATGCTGTATTTTCCTTAATTGCAGTTCTGAAGTTAGTTAAAAAGCCACCCCATTTTGGCTTTCAGGTAGCTATAATCACAACTTCATTATGTTTTCAGTTTGGATTATGCCTGCTAAATAGATCTTGTAAGCTAGACGACAAAGAATAAAGCATTTGTGTTTGCTTCTGAGCACATCTATATTACAATAACATTCATGTCTCAAAGAAAAAATGAACGATCGGCTTCTTCCCTACCTACTTATTTTGAACAAAGAGAAGTTATGCAAAGTTCCAGAAATTTTGGCGAAACAGAGGCTAAAAAAGAAGAGGAGGTGCTTGCAAGCGCCGAACGCCTACAAAACATCTCTACCCATGAGGCCGGTCATATTATCGTAGCAAGACACTTTGGTGCCGAAGTTCACGGTATTGAGTATGAACTTAATGATTCTTTTGGTTCAGCTAGGGTGGCATTAGACATGAGAGAACTCACTACTACACAAAAAGCTACAGTACTTACAGCTGGAATGGCTTCAGAATATATGTTACTTGGAGCCGAACATATTGACTATGACGGCTTGGGGAAAGATTCTATGGCGCTACATAAACTTGGAATTAAGACAGAAGAAGAATTCCAGGATTACCTAGTCCTCAGTAGAAGGATTTTGAAAGAATCCCGAAAAGAACTTGAGGATGTAAAGAATAAATTACTTGAACTTTTAACTCAAGCAAAAGATACGTTACAGTTTGTTGGTAAAATACATGGCAAGACAGAAGTTGACAACCTTATTCCACATGCGAAATCCAGCTGAGAGATGAGTTAGATGAAAATAATTTACCCAGTGGATATACTCTAGTAATTGTTTGTAAAACCATGTAAGGTCTTGACCCAGATTTCATCAAACATTGTCAAAATTCACTTTACTCAACATCTCTCAACATCTCAAGAAACGATACCACATCCTTAGCAAATTGATTCAAATCAACATATTGGAGGGACCCCATCACGGACACATGTCATGCAGAATTCACCTGCCCGCCTTTGGAGGGTTTCAGCATCTCTAACCCAACTTGAGTTACAAATTCCTGTATGAAAAACATGACGATATGCTGCTACAAAGCGAAACTAAACATTCGATGTTTAAATGAATTCACAACTTCATTACATATTCAGCTTGGATTATACGTTAATAGTTACAATAATCCCTAAACATGAAAAAGCCCCAGCGTTGTTACGCTGAGGCTTTTCTTTATTCAGTTGTTAGGGCTCGAGACGGAGTTGGCCATCCTGTACCACTGCCCACTCTCGGGCGATGATGCAGAATTCTTCCCAGGTCTTCGGCTCTTCGCCCTTGACCACGAGGAGTTTTTCCACCCATTCGGGGTTTTGGGTGGTTAATACTCGCTTCCACGCGATCGGAGACTCTCCCGTCTTGATCCACCTGAAGCTGCAGTCCCCCTGGTGGCGGTAGGGTCCAAAGTATACCTCCTCACCCCACTCAACGCGGGTGTTTTTGGTCAGGGGAAGGCCGTTTAGCCGGCAAAACCGCCGAATGGGATCAGGATCGTTCTGGATGAGAGGCATCCGCTGTACCTTCTGAGGAGTGATCCGGTATGCTGCGCCTTTGGCGATCGTCCATGATCCCAGAATCCTACTCTGGGAATTCGTCTCAACGATGACACCATGATCAAAATCCCCAGGGAGTGGGAGCACATACGTGCGTGTTCCCGAAAGCCCTGCCCGAAGCAGTTTCGGCGCGCCGGTCATGAGTTCGTCAAAAGTCTGATCGAAAAACTGTGCCATGATTTTTCCTCCATGGAATTAGTGTTCTGACCCCCAAACAGGAATCAGTCAAAAAGGTTTTGGACGAAAAACAACAAACCTTCGAGTTTTGAATAGGCAATCTCCTTTTTGTGTTAATGGGCCAATAAAAATACTATTTTTTGTAGGAACAAAAACGAAGTGCAACACTTTAGGTAGAATTCAGACCTAAAGGAGG
>PCSU01000048.1 GCA_002771355.1 candidate division WWE3 bacterium CG22_combo_CG10-13_8_21_14_all_39_12
GACGACACCATTCACTGGGTTTAAAAAGTCCGTTACAGTATCTTGTTGACAATGGAGGTATGTCGCATATGTCCTTGACTTATACATTAACTAGATATATAGCCAAGAAGTGATATAATAACCATGAAGAACAGGGTACACACGTCTAAGGATAAATTCCCCACAGTTAGTATCAGATGTTTCTCAATAAGGAGGTGATTGAAATGGAACAAGAAAACAAATTATATATTGGCAACTTGCCTTATTCAGTAACAGACGCTAGCTTAGCAGAAACTTTTGCAGTAGTTGGAGAAGTTATTGAAGCAGTTGTTATTAAAGACCGTGACAGTGGTCGAAGCAAAGGTTTTGGCTTTGTAACTATGGCTACTCCTGAGCTCGCACAACAGGCTATCTCTCAGCTCCACGAAAGTGAAGTTGACGGACGTCAGATTGTGGTAAACGTTGCACGACCTCGCGAAGAGTAGTGAACGATTACAGGTAATCTAAGAGGCGTTTTTTATTGTGAATGCACAAGAATTTACGTTTTGGTGATTGTGGATACTATTGCAGCAGAAGAATTGTAATGCGGTTTGACTTTATTGACAGGGCTACCTGCAATAGTACACAGAATGACTGAAGATTTTGAATGAATGTTTATGCACCTCATTCATAAAAGTTATCTATTTTTTCCTGAGCCAATTTATTATTTCCCCCGTCGTATTATGTAACTTTCAATCTAACCCGTAATCTAGTATGCTTATAGGTATGAATGTGGAGGTGATAATATAAATGCAATTTTACGCAGTTCAAATAAAAGAAAAGGTCGAGGTTGCTCCTGATCAAGTAACAGTTGTTGTTATGGAAAATGGTCGTAGTGCAGCAAAGGCAGAAGTAGAACATAATGGCAAACCGTTGAAGTTGTTCAAGTTTTTATCAGAAGATTCTAAAAAAGAACTTTTGGAACAAGGTGCGACTGATGGAGGAAAGATGGAACCCAAGACTTCTGAGTAATTTCCCTGGATTAAGAGATAGTGGTAACGTGCTGTGGATGGCATCTCATTGATATTACGCCTTGGTAGTTAATATGGTATCTTTGAAGTATGTTAGGTGGTATGTTACCGGACAATAAAGTAACAAAAATAGTGTTGTGGTTATTTGTCATAGGTGGTTCAATCTTAGTTATATGGCTAGTTAGCTCATCTCTTGTCAGTCAAGGGGTTCCATTATCTCCTACCGCAGAAACATAACATGAAAATAACATCTCGCTCAGGGTTTACTCTTATAGAGTTATTAGTTGTAATTGTAATAATTGGACTCTTGGCTGGTATTGGAATAAGTAGTTTTACCGGAGCGCTTAATAATGCAAAACATGGGAAAGTTGTTTCAGATCTTAAGGAGATAAAAGAAGCAATAAAGATTTTGGGAGTACAGACAGGTTTTGCCCCAACGTTAAACTCTGAATCAACTGCTCCAACTGTTCCAGCTACGGTACGAACCTGTACTTTCAATTCTGAAATGCTGTTAAACAATCCATATATGGGTTTGTTGTCTGACCCCACAGGGTCGTTTTATCCTGGGTGGGGCGGACCATACCTTGAGTCGATTCCGCTTGATCCATGGGGAAATCAGTATATTTACGATCCAGATTACACGTGCCATCTAACAACAAGTGGTTGCGAGGGCCTTCCAGATAATAAGGTTGTACGTGGGGTCCATTCCGGAGGACCAAATGGGAGTGGAATAAACGCTTACGATGTGGATGATATTGTTACAGTAATTTGCGTTCCCTAGAAAAAAGACGAATAGTTACTGTTTGACAGCATATTTTTTACCTAATATAGTGTTTATAGTATGAAAAAGATTATCCTTTCACTATCCATCGCAATTATTGTTTCTTTCGTGGTATTTCCCGTTACGGTTAATGCAATGATTGTTAATTCAAAGGGAAATGTCACTATTGCTGCTGATGAGACTATTGATGATGATTTATTTATTGCAGGCGAGACGGTAACTATTCGAGGTGTTATTAACGGTGATGTGTATGCTGCAGGTGGAACTGTTGATATTGATGGGGTCGTAAATGGTGATGTGCTTGCTGCTGGAGGAATGGTAACAATTTCTGGTCAAATCAAAGATGATGTTCGGGTTGCAGGAGGTCAGGTTACTATATCCAATGCAATAATTGGCGACAATGTAACGGTTGCAGGTGGAAATGTTTCAATTGATAATCAGACTACAGTTGGCGGAAGTTTATCTTTTGGAGTTGGGTATTTTTCTGTTGCAGCACAGGTTGCACGTGGTATTGTTGGTGGTGGTGGTGCGGTTTACATGAATGGCACTGTAGCAAATGATGTTTCGATAGGTGTTGGTGAACTTCGTATTGGTCCAGATGCTAACATTGCAGGTGATATTTCATACACTTCAGACACAAAAGCTATCGTTGATGACAGTGCTACCGTTGGAGGTTCAATAACACAAGATGTTCCTGTTTCGACAAAGGTTGATATTAATGAAATAGATCATTTTATTCGTAATATATTGGTTGTTTTTGCGGTTGGTGGTTTTTTCTCAATGCTTCTTGTAGGTGCAATTATGATATTTATGGCTCGTGACGCACTTGTGGGAATTTCCAAGATTATTTCAAATAATACTCTGCGAGTTGGTGGCATAGGGTTTATTGCTCTCATTGTATTTATTCCAGCTGTGGTTCTAGTTTCAGCAACAATTGTTGGTATTCCACTTGCAATGATTGCTGGAGGAATGTTTACACTTTTCCTGTATATTTCACCAATTATTTTTAGTATGAGCTTAGGTAAGTGGATCTTAAAGTTTGTTGGGAATGCAACAAAAAATCAATACGCATTTTTAGTTGTTGGGCTTTTCACGTTTACTGTAGTGTCTATTATTCCTATTATTGGTGGGATTGTGACACTGGTGGCACTTATTATTGGCCTTGGAGCAATTATTACGTATAGTGCCCAGATTATATCGAGGAATCGTTTGAATGGGTAACTATATAATACTCACAAGTGTTTAGAAATAATTCTCAAATGGATAATGATAATCATCCTTTAGAACCAGTATTAGTTAATAAAAAGAAGCTAGATCCAGGGAGATTTGTTAGATCATTTTTTCTTATATTTGTAGGGATAATATTTTTACTTAATACTACTGGCGTCGTTGATTGGACAGTGTGGACGTATATCTGGAGATTTTGGCCAGTGCTTATCATTCTCAGTGGGCTTTCATTGGTGGTGGGTAGTGGGAGAGGTGTGAGTTTAATTATTTCACTATTTTCATTGGTTACGTTTGTTGGTGTTGGAATTTTTTCTTTGGGCGCAGTCAATTCTCCTATTGTTGCAGACATACTATTTTTCACAATTGTCAAGTACCCCAAAATTTAGACACCTTGTCTCTGTCTAAATACGACGGGTGGAACCCGAAGAGCTGAATGTATACGTTTATTGTT
>PCSU01000064.1 GCA_002771355.1 candidate division WWE3 bacterium CG22_combo_CG10-13_8_21_14_all_39_12
AAATTTTACCCTTACAGGGTGGTAAATTACGGCCCGAGTACATTTTGTGAACAACGCCAAATACTATACTGCTTAATTCGGGGTTACCCCGAAACAAACCATATAGTATTAGTATCCACGGTACTCTTTTCGGTTGCGGTACAACTCTTCGGTTAAACCGCCTTCTTGTTGGTGTTTTTGTTTGAGGGAGTCCACTAACCTTTTAAGCAGGTAACCGTCCATATTGCAAAATGTTAATAACATATTTGCCGCCTCTTCGGGATCGTTGGGGAGTTTTGGGGTATTTAGGGCATTTTCACAGACCCAACACACCCTAAATTTTCTAAAGCCCCTAATCTTTGGGTGACTCGTCCCCCACGTTGAATAACCGTTCACTCTTAGAAAGTCCTCGTAATCTTTTGTTAATTCTTCGTTTGAGCCGTGAGCAACACCTGCTAATTTAATGTAGGATTTGAGCGATTCACCAGTATACCCTTCGGCAACGTTTTGCGAGTTTGACCGAGCCGCCTCGTTCATTTGGTCGCGACGACGGTACGTATAAATCCACCTTTTGGTGAATTGCTCGGTTAGGTCCTGTATGACTTTTCCAAGCATGTACGCCGCAAGGTACTCATACCCAGCCTTAGGTTGATTAGTAGGTCTTCCACCGACCATAGGAAAATTTTAACACAACAATACTCGGGAATTGCACGCAATTCCCCTACGTTAATTACTAAATCTCACCGCCGCACCCATGTTATACTCCCGCGCCACGTCTTCGGGTGAAAGGGCGTAGTTGAAGATTTTGACGTCATCGATAGAACCATCAAAAGCACCAGCACCACCTTTCCCTATGTCCATATCAATCGTCGAAAATGTATTTCCATATGCCGAAATATCTCCCGTTACGTTCTGGACACCATCAATATATATCCTTGCTGTATTATCAACCTTATTAACTGTTGCGGTTATTTGGTACCAAGCACCTTTTGTTAACAACTTTATAGTCGAAATTTGAAGCCCATATAATGGTCCTCCAGTCCACGTCTGCCTTAGACTCACTGAACTATCTGGATTAAAATACAGTTGGTATCCAGGACCGGTATTATCCTGCCCACCCTTGTATATGATTACCCCATAATTGGTATCGGATATTGATCTATTTACCCACGCCGAAACCGTATACGAATCTGAATTACTAAAACTTATAGCTGGATTATTTAGTATGTGCACACCTTGAGCACTACCTTCTGAAAAACTCAAACACTTTCCCTTTTTACAAGCAGTCTCATCCGTTACCCATGTTGGGTCGTTGGTGGTTGTTGTTGCTGACGAGCCCAAATACCCATCCAAACTTGTACTGTGGTCGTTGAGGCGGGTGACGTTTATGCCACCGGTATTGTGGACACTTTGCCCGTCGCCTTCGTCAAAAGCGTAGTGTGCAACCGGCGCCCCACCGTTAAACTCTTTTGCGATTTGGTAAGGGGTAAGGGCGTAGTTGTAGATTTTTACATCGTCGATAAGGCCTTGAGTGTAATTGTCAGGCCACCCAAGCATTATGTTGTCCAGCTTATAATACCTGCTAGCAGACATAGCTGATGACAACCCATCAATTTCTTTGATCCCATCTATATATAGATCGCCTGTTGCATCCGAATGATTTACATAAGACACATAATGCCAGTCACCATCTGCTACCAATGTGGTTGATCGAATATTATACTGCCATGCCCCATCATAATGCGTGTATGTGACATACCCATCATCCAAACCAAAATTTGCAAATATGTCTGTACTATTTCGACCAATTAACGCTGTTCCAATGGCATAGTTAGTGATATCAGTGCCTTTATACCAAGTAGACAACGTAAAGTTTTGCGTATCATCAAAGCCAATATCACCCGCAGGTAGTGTAGATGAAGTACCAGTATTCCCTAGTTCCACATAATCATTACTCCCATCAAAACTCAACCCACTTCCTTTAACTCCTGGCACCCATGTTGGGCCATTTGTTAACACTCCATTATTAGATCCTGAAACAAGTTCAGGATGACTGGCGGTATCTTTTGCCACGGTGCCGCTATTCTCATCAAAATCCCAATGCGCCACGGGGCCGGGGCCAAAATAATAAAGATTGCGGATTTCGACTGCATCAAGCGCGCGGTTGTAAATGCGTGCTTCATCCACTAAACCATCAAACTGATTTCCTATAGCTGAAAAATAGGCTGCACCTATGGTTACATCGTTTGTATTTGTATCAATAGTACCTCCACTTAAAGTGGGAACAACTACGTTAAGGTTTTGATTACATAACGATGTCTCTTGATCCACCCCATTAAAATATATTCTTGCCGTTACCCCATCATAAGTTGCCGTGACAAAAGTCCACGTACTAACAGACAAAGAGCTTGTAGATGTGATGTTATGTTTTTCATTATTGCTTGCTAATTCAAATCTAACCTGACCTGTAGTGGCAGAAAGACCACATGCACTTGAATTACCAGAAATCATTAATCCGTACATAGAATTAGGTGAAACATCTGCAGTATTTGATTTTGCTAAGATCCTATCCCATGCAACAATTGCATCTGGTTTAACCCACGCGGATAAAGTAATCTGCTCGCTAAGATTTAATGAACTTGAGTGAGGGATTCGAGCAATATTTGTATTATCAAAATTTCCTGCATTCCCAAATTTCCCGCTAGAAGTTGTTGCAGAATTATAACTTGTACCATCATTTCCAGCCCCACTCGAATCTAGAACTTCTTCAGTTGTTCCATTCCAGCTGGATTCATCCATCTTCCAATGACCTACCAATCCATCTTCCAGAGATCCTTCTGTTGCCGTGCTTCCTCTGGATGACGATGAGGATTGATCGCCTCCAGTTCTACCACCTAATGTTAAACTGTTGCCAAAGTTAAACTGCTGTTTTACTTCACTGGATGAGAGTGCATATGGGAAGATTTTTACCTCGTCGATGTCGCCATCGAAATATGCAGAAGTGCAAATATTGCTTCCTACCCTAAAATCTCCACCGCCTTGAGTGTATATTGTTTCGGCATAAGTGTTTTCTAGTATTCCATCAACATAAATTCTTGTTATCAACCCATCATTTGATGCTGAAATATTATGCCAATTCCCATCGGTAACGGTAGTTATAGTTTCATCTGCAGAACTATTATTTCCTGAGCTTGAATCAAAAAATGCCAGTGCCTTGCCGGCGGTAAATCTGTTTACATACAAACCAAATCCAAGTCCAGAGTTAGCCTGCAATATCATTCGTGATCCAGAACTCTGGCTGGTTTTAAACCAGGTAGAAAATGAGTATGCACTAGAAGCTGTTTCGAAATTATGTGGGGCAACTAAACAACTTGAGGCTCCATCAAACCTCAAACTCCCGCCCTTAGCGCCGGAGGATTGCCACGTGGCGCCGTACACATCGCCATCGGCACCATATGTGCATGTGGAAGTTGAAGCATGCGCCGTGCCGTTCCATGCATACGTTCCCGAACCGGTGAGTGATCCATCGCAGTAAGGTGTGGCGGAGGAGGTTTGTTCAAACTGTACGCCATCAAAATAGAACATATCTCCAGCATCTTGAGAGTTATTTTCGGACCACACCCCAAGTTTTACTGCCGTTTCGTTATTATATACAATGCTTGTTGTGAGCTTTACCCATGCATCACGAACATACGTTACTCCTGATGTGGCAAGTGAAGACCAGTCAGTACCACCGTTATTCCCCCAAATTTTAATTGAAACCCCACCACTATCCATTCCTTGAACTGAAGGGTTGTACACCCAAGCCGAATATGAATAGGTTTTACCCTCTTCAAGAGTAATTGAATCACTGGAAATTAATCTGCGAGAACCCACACCCGCTGTTGTACCATCTGATAGTATTTTTATACTTTTACTGCCAATTACTGAAACTGTAGATGAAGCACTTATGGTATCTCCCCAAGATGATGCATAATTCCCTGCATCTGTTTCTGCACTCGGGTTCGCCACCAAATTCACCGTCTCCCCGACCTTTTGCCAACTTTGATTGTGCGCGACTACTCCCT
>PCSU01000071.1:0-2686 GCA_002771355.1 candidate division WWE3 bacterium CG22_combo_CG10-13_8_21_14_all_39_12
ATACTGTCTTTTTTGTCTCGTTTTGATCCTGGAGATATGATCAAAGATGCTGAACGGTGGTAGACCACACTGCTCAACCACACTCCCAGAGGGATGGTTGCCTAGGACGAATCTCGCAGTATTGCTACTGATCTTTAATTTTAGCTAAATTCAACAAGACATTGGAAGTTTATGCCTGCATAAAACGTGAGATTCTCAAGTAAATACCGATCTTCTAGTGAATATTCGGATTCGTTTTTTCTTTTTCCCACTAAAAATACTCCCTTTTAGTTTTTATAGTAGAAGGGTAATGTCATGGCAAAATCATACTTTGTCAGAAAACTGTTTTTATTCCTATTGTTGGGATCTTCTTCTTGTTGATAAAAAGGGAGTTGAGGAGTTGCGGTCATTAACACTTCTTGTAATGTATCGGGCGAAGTGATCTTCTTCATGTATTCGTCTGAGATTCCACGGGAAAACGAAACAAACGCATCGGATTGGTCGGATGTATCGGATATTAGAATGAGCTGTTTACTCGGTGACATCGTTTTTTCTACTGTGTCAAAGACCAATTCGGCAAGGCTGTTACTCGAAATCCTTGCATTAGCAACAATAATAAATTGTTCCGTGACCTGGTCGGGGTCATACCAAAAACGCACTAAATGCTCATTAATAAGATTCTGAATATCTTTATCAAAGATACTTAAGGTGAATGCAGAAAGAAAAATGAGTAATACATGAATGATAATCGTGTTCAAAGAAAATAGTTGCGAAGATTGTTCGGTTCCAAACCACATGATCAGATAGATTGTTGCTGTGTAAAATACTGCTAAAGATACCCAGTATAAGAATTTACCGATCAGTACACGTAGACCAAAGATTTTATGTTTAATAATTGCAGCACTCGCCATTATAAAGAAAAATACCGTTGTAATTACAAACGTTCGTCTTAGTGATGTAAGCAACTCCAAGGGTAAAGTTATGACTCCATAGTCTACCAACCGGGCTAAACCGAGTCCTACTATCGCAATAAAAAATACGGGAATCAAAAGACCAATCGATACGTATTGTACTTGTAACTTTTGGTGACCCTTACTTAAGCGGTACTGTTGAACTAGGGTATACGCACTAATAAGAACAAAGAAAAGAATAATGACAACGAAAACAATATCAAGTGTCCCTGGGATTGAAGTTGTATACGCTACCGACGGTTTTAGCCCTACGACAACCAGTTGAGTAAATACGGTGAGAAATCCAAACAATACGGTAACGATAAACCCAATCCATAGCTGTATTCTACTTGGAAATGATTGTTTTTGGGGAAAATAACTCGTAAATAACCACAGTAAATACCCACTTGTTAGGCCAGCGGCAAAGTCAATTCGCAAAAACATAAGGCTAGAATGTGGATCCGTAGAAGTTTCTGCCAATAAACTTGAGATCATCCACACTACTGCTGAGAGTGTGAACAATAAAAATATTTGATTAGGCCTCTCACCTGGTTTATGGAGGTATACAACAATAGAAAATATGAGATTTCCAAGTATCGCAAATAAGATGACTGGAAAAAATATATCTAAACCCATTTAATCAAGTATACAATATTGTGGTACTTGATTTTTGCTAAAAGCATAGGTTGGAATTAATTGAATATGCGGCAACATCCAGAGTTGACATTGTTACACTCTAATCTTGTTTAAGTGCTATACTAAATGCAGTATAGTTACCTCAAAACGAAATGTCTTAAGAGGTAACTTGCAAAGCTGGTTACATGGGAACAAACTGACGTATGGTATTGTCAGTTTGTTTTGGACTAGCTATAGGTATTAAAAAAAGCTCCTTCAGGCCTCCTCTTTTATAAGGTTTTATCTTAGATTCTTTACTCGCAAGATAGGTAAAAGCAACAGATTATGAATACGCAAACAAATACAAACATAGAAGATGATTCGGCAAAGAAACCATTTGACATTAGTTCTTACATTTCTTCAATTGATGATGTTACAACAAGTGAAGCTGACGACACGTTGGGATCTGTTATGCCCTTATTGCAGTCAAGTCATTCGCCTTTATTTGTTTTTACCAAAGAAAATGAATTCCTTGGCCTTATTTCCCCATATGTGGCTCTGTACACACATAGATATCCCTACACCACAAAAGTATCCTCAATTGCAACACAACCTCCCTATATCACAAAAGAAACACAACTATATGACGTTGCTACTTTTATGCTCGAAACTCGCGTCTATAGCCTCCCCTTGTTTGATAATAATAAACAAATTGTAGGAGTTATTGATAGTAAAGATATATTCCAAAATCTCATTAAAGATAAAGATCTATTAACATTCCTTAGCTCAACAATAAAAGCACATACTCCAATTACTGCTAACGACAACTCTTCCGTTGAAAATATTTTTCAAATCATGCGGGACAAAAATGTTTCACGAGTTGTATTAATTGATGATAACGGAGTCCTCTCTGGCATTGTTTCACGAAAAGACTTGCACAATGCATTTATGAAACCTACCGCTAAACAGCGCTTTGGGAAAAATGATACTGCACAAACAGATCGAGCTTTTGATGCAGAGAAAGAATCTCGAGGGGATGATCCAATAGAAAAATATGCAACTAGTAACGTACATACATTACGCAGTGATACAAATCAGGAAGAAATTATAAAACAGCTTATTGAGTCAGAACACAACAGTAT
>PCSU01000071.1:2699-5943 GCA_002771355.1 candidate division WWE3 bacterium CG22_combo_CG10-13_8_21_14_all_39_12
TCTATGCGTGACATCTTAGCTGGACTTGAATTGCTAGAACCCAAAGAAACAATAAACATCATCATGACAAAACCAACACATAATGTGTCTAAAGATGATGTCAAGGAAGCTGAAGAAATTTTATCGCTGTTTGGTAAAAAAATGAATAAAAGAATTGCGATCGAAAAAATTGAAGTAACGTTTGAAGAACCAAAAACACCTGATGAAAACAGCATTATATTTAATACTACACTTATTGTAAGTCCCGTGGCTGGATTAAAAATAGTTTCAAAAACGAAAAATAGTTCATTTATTGATGGCATTCATGCTGCAATAGCTCAAATCGAAAAGCAAGAAAGACGAAGTGGTTTATCAAGAGAAGACTCACGACTTACTAATTAATACTTACATTCTTGAAAGGATCTTCCCCTTTGGCATCCAGAGTTGACTTTGCTGACTAACCTTTTAAACTCTTAGCCTTTTTATCTATCAACACAGCTTGCTGCCATTTGCTTGGGTCTTTATCGGTTCGATGAACACAGCCAACCCAGCAACACGGGCGTTTTTGACCATCTAGAAGTTCTTCGACAGTTCGTTTAATTCGTCGTTCCCTCGTTTTTTCTTGTTTTGCACTTTCAACCCAACAAATAAATTCATTTCTGGCTATGGGAGTAATACTTTCCCAGAGACTTATAATTTTATCTGTTTTAGTGAGAGCGTTTGATAAATCGACCGGAAGTTTGTGAACAAGGCCGCCTGAAAGTTTTGACTTACCCATAACAATATTTTATCACTTTTACTAGATGACGTATTAGACACCCCGGCAACATCCAATGTTGACTTTGTTGGTGCAGAAGGGTGTTTAACCCTCTTTTTACAGAAAACTACTTGTATAATGCCTCTACCCAAACGTAAATGCAAAAACCTGAATTGAGCTGTCCAAAACTCAAGCGTGAGGATGTAGCGAATCTATATTCAATGTTTGAGTTATTGGTAGGATCATTATCAACGGTTCCAAACAAAGGTCTGACACGTTAGAATATGGGCTGTGGACAAAACCACACAAGAAGCAATCATAAGCCATGAAAAAACTAATTGAATATTTTCTAACTATTATTAACTATCAGGATGGTTCTATCGCAAGCACAAGCTTTTTCGACTATTCTTCAAGTAAAAAGAAAAGGATCATTGAGACTGCTGGACGTGAAGCGAATGAACAACAACTCCAACTCGTGAAAGAGTATGAGAGAAAGAGTTTGCTACAACCTCACGTGTAATCTGTTACCTATCACTTTCCCTGTGACCAATGAGAAATAACATTTTGTTGTGTACTGGAATCAACATACAGAGTTGATTTTGTTTATAAATCAAACTTTGCGCCGACCAGATCACTCATCATCGCAATATCACCAGACCATTTTTGGATGATTGATGGATCAATAAGCGCCTCCCACACATCCTCAATGGATGCCTTCATTTCGTAGGTTTGTTGAATCATAGGGGTATTGTACTCAACAGTTTCCCTTATTGAAAGAAGTAGATCCTGAAACAAGTTCAGGAAGACAGGCAGAAATAACCCATAGGGATATCTCTCGTCATGCTGAATTCACTTCAGCATCTATAGTTCTCTACCCAAACGTAAATGCAAAAACTTCGACTGAGCCGTCCAAGAATTCAAGGGTAAGGATGTGTGTGCCAGACGATACAGGAGCCGACACCACATGATACAAACGATCCGTATCGACCGTTACGATTCCGTTAACAACATCGGCTCCCGAATCAGGTATGGATATTTCTACACCGTCCAATAAAATGCGAACGCGACTTTCCTGACCTTCAACCTCTGGTCGCATTACTAAATACACATCTTTTGATTCATAGTTTATTAATAACAACGCTCCTTTTTCTGGTGCAGAATATTCAGCGGTTGCAATCCACTCTCCATCAAACGCAATCTGATTTTTCTTCAAGGTATCAGGCGACGAATATACTCGATTACTATCTTTGGCAATACTTTCTTTTGATGCAAAATTTGCAATGCGTGCATACCCCACATACGTTTCGGGTGTTTCTGATTCAATAGAATACGTTGGATTATTCACTTCACTCGCAGTAATTCCCATCCCCGCTTCTTCTAATAATTCCTGAATTAACATTTCTGACTCGTCGTAATCCCCTTCTCCAAAGTGAGAATTAACAACCTTACCGTTAGCATTAATAAAATATTTTGCTGGCCAATATCGGTTTGAATAATTCTGCCAGGTGGCAAAATCATTGTCTTGCATCACCGGATACGTAATTCCAAAATCTTCGATTGCTTTCTTAACATTTGCAGGATTCTTTTCAAACTCAAACTCTGGGGTGTGAACTCCAATAATCTCTAAACCTTGATCATGATATTTTTCATACCAATCAACCAAATACGGCAATGTGCGAATACAGTTAATACAGGTATAGGTCCAAAAATCTACAATTACAACGTTGCCCTTGAGCTCCTCAAGCGTTAATGGAGCACTATTAAACCATTCCCCTCCAGCAACAAGTGCGGGCGCATCAGGGTACGTTTTTTCAAAAATAGATTTGTACGGCTGAGCAGGTTGTGGGATTGTTAAGTTATTCAGCTCATTTTGAACAATGTCATTATCTTCAAGTTGGGTTAAGTTTGTACCGTAATCAGGAAAAACATTGAGCACATAGGTTTGGAACTTTCTATCAAGATTAAAATGTATAGCAAACGCCGTTAAAATCATTAATACCCCAAATATCTTTTGGATGGTCACGGTATTATTGGCAACCCATGGCATTTTGGTAAATACTTTTCGACCACCATACATAATAATAAACATAGGAATAGCCGTTCCCATTGAATACGCCAACGTTACAAAAACTGAAGCCAGGTTCACACTGCTCGTAGCAGCAAGCGTAATTACACTTGCAATTATTGGACCCACGCACGGCGTCCACACCAAACCTAAACTAAGTCCCAGAATAACCCCATCACCAAATCCAGAGTTTGAAGTGTGCTGAGACGGAACAACCGATGACAATCTGTTAAATAGATTCTCAGTCAGTTTTGTTATTTGAGGAATCAGAAGTGAAAGCCCAAACACAAAAATGATAACAACTGATACAGATCGCAACACATCGGGTGAAATCCCAAGGGTACGAACTAGTGTTGATAATGCGAGCGTAAGTGAAGTACTCCCCGCAGTGCGCTAGTTTGGGTACAATCTAGACTTCTACGGGGCTTCTTTTGCTCCGCTAC
>PCSU01000051.1 GCA_002771355.1 candidate division WWE3 bacterium CG22_combo_CG10-13_8_21_14_all_39_12
TTGAAAACAATCGGCTTACTTCATATATCACAGGAAAAGCAGGGTCAGGTAAATCAATTTTGCTGAGATACTTTGTAGAAAATACAAGTAAACAAGTAGCTGTCGTTGCTCCAACTGGCGTTGCGGCCCTTAACGTAGAAGGACAAACTATTCATTCTTTCTTCAAACTTGCACCTGAATTACAAGACTTAACTTCATTGAAGGTTGACTACAAAACCAAGGAAATTTTACGACACTTGGATGCACTGGTAATTGATGAAATATCAATGGTGAGAGCTGATCTTATGGAGGCTATTAATATTAAATTGCAAATAGCACGTGATAATAACTCACCTTTCGGTGGATTACAGGTGATTATGTTCGGCGATCTATTTCAGTTACCACCTGTGGTTTCTGATGGAGAGCTTCATAGATATTTTGACCATAACTACGAAGGTATCTATTTTTTCAACGCTCCTGTATACAAAGAGATTGACCTCAAAATATTCGAACTAAACCACATCTTTAGACAGAAAGATCAGGATTTTATTCGGTTATTGAATGCAGTTAGAGACGGGAATGTTAATTCAGATGTGTTAAGCCATTTGAATCAGCGGGCGGAAATTGCGTTACCAGAAACAGGATATTTAACACTCGCAGGGCATAACGCTACAGTATCAAGAATAAATCACGAAAAGCTCGCTGAACTAGATGGTGAAGAAAAAGTATACATAGCAGAAATCTCGGGCGATTTGAAAGAAAGTTCATTCCCTACAGAGAAAGAGCTGAGATTAAAAGAAGGCGCTCAGATAATGTTATTAAAAAACGACCGTCAGAAACCACCAAGGTGGGTAAACGGAACGGTGGGGGTAGTTACAAAACTAAGTGATGACATTATTCGAGTGAATATTGATGGCGTTGAACACACGATTTCAAAAGAATCGTGGAATTCAATTCGGTATTATTATGACGCCGAGAAACGCGAGCTAGAGAAAGAAATTGTTAGTTCGTTTACACAGTTTCCGATTCGACTAGCATGGGCGATAACTATTCACAAATCACAAGGACAAACTTATGAATCAGTAGCAGTTGATCTAACCGATGGGGCATTTGCCCATGGGCAAACATATGTAGCATTAAGCAGATGTACAAGTTTGGATGGTTTATATCTAACATCTCCCATACAACCTGAAGATGTTATTGTTGATCAGGAAATTGTTAGTTTTATGCGAAAGATAGAAGTAAATGAATAGTTGTTCGTTATTGTTAATTAAGAAAAACATTCAGGAAACGTTAGTAAATATATTAAGTTATAATAAAGATCTACTAGCTTCGGGTGATACTTGGAGTTTGAAATATACTGTAGTAACAATCAAATTAAAAGAACCAATATGAACGAAATTATATGTCCAAAATGCAATGCAGCCTTTAAAGTAGATGAGGCTGGTTATGCTGATATTCTAAAGCAAGTTCGCAATGAGGAATTTAATCAAGAATTAAAAGAACGTGAGAGATTGTTCGCTGAAGACAAAGCAAATTCTGTCAAACTCGCCGAGGCAAACATTACGAATACATTACAAGTTGAACTTGCAAAGAAGGATTCAGAAATGTCTGAGATGAAATCAAAAATCAATAGCGTTGATCTTGAGAAAAAACTTGCTGTCACCGAAGCGGTCAATACAATTGAGAAAGAGAGAGACCAACTTGTTGGTGAACTAAAAAACAAAGACTTTGAGAAACAATTACTTGTTACAACATTAAATGAAAAATATACGATCGAACTTAAGACTAAAGACGACATAATTAAGATGAAAGATGATGAAATCACCCTTCGTAAAGATATGAAATTAAAACTTAGTACCAAAATGGTGGGTGAGACTTTGGAGCAACATTGTGAGACCGAATTCAACAAACTCCGAGCGACTGCATTTCAAAACGCCTACTTTGAAAAAGACAACGATTCAACTTCTGGAAGTAAGGGTGATTATATCTATCGAGAAACTGAAGAAGCGGGTAATGAAATTATCTCGATCATGTTTGAGATGAAGAATGAAGGCGACGAAACTACTACGAAAAAAAGAAATGAAGATTTTTTACGAGAACTGGACAAAGATCGCACTGAAAAGAAATGTGAATACGCCGTCCTCGTTACACTCCTAGAAGCCGAAAGTGAGCTATACAATACAGGTATTCTTGATGTCTCCCATAAATACCCCAAAATGTATGTCGTTCGTCCACAATTTTTCATCCCCATAATAACCTTGTTGCGGAATGCGGCTATGAACTCTCTGAAATATAAGTCGGAGCTTGCCCTTGTGAGGAGTCAAAATATCGACATCACCCATTTTGAAGAAAATATTAGTAAGTTTAAAGATGGTTTTGCCAAGAATTACGACCTCGCCAGTCGTAAGTTTAAAACTGCTATTGAGGAAATCGACAAAACCATCGACCATCTCCAAAAAACTAAAGATGCACTCTTGTCTTCTGAAAATAATCTTCGTCTAGCAAATAATAAAGCAGAAGATCTGACAATTAAAAGACTAACCCAAGGCAATCCAACTATGACCGCTAAGTTTGAAGAGATTTCCGAAACCAAATAAACTAAGACACTTTATGGTCCGGCATCAGAGTGAATTGATAGCACTGACGCATGGCAGCATCCAATGTTGACTTTCTTTTATTTGAGTAAAAGTAGGCGTTTTGACGGTCTATACATCAAAACTTTAAGTTGTGATTGTCGACTAGGGAATAGTATAATCGTCACTAACTAGAAAAAACTAGTTAGCCTTCACCAACTGATAGCTAAAAGCAGCTAAGATCTAGAAATATATGACACAATTTTCTTCTTATTCAATTAAATGTGCATGTGGGAATATTGTTGACCTAGATCTTTTTGAGAGTGTTAACGTGACAGTACACGCGGAGTTGATAACGCGAATTAATACTCGTTCAATTAATAGCTATAAATGCGGTAAGTGTGGTGCTGAGAGTGAGCTAGCTTACCATTTTTTATATGTAGATATGGAAAAAGGCTATTGGATCTGGGTTTTTCCTGAAGGCGAAAGAGAAAATAAGGCGCAAATTGAAGAACAATTTATCGAATCAAATGAACTATCTAAACAACTCCCCAAACTACATCAGAGTCAGCTCATAATTGTGTTTGGATACGATGAGTTGTTTGAAATATTAGCTAACAATTAACTACCACCTCCCTACTTAGTGGTGCACTTCGTTTCTCAACGTGGGCTGAACGCAGGACAAACATCCAATGTTGACTTTCTGTTCTAAAAACAGATACATCGTCAATATATTTAAGTTATACTTGCCATAGTACCTCTCTAAACAATGAATAATTACTATGTGATCGGGAAAAATATAAATCATTACGTGACAAAGTACTCTAAATATGTATTGCGTG
>PCSU01000006.1 GCA_002771355.1 candidate division WWE3 bacterium CG22_combo_CG10-13_8_21_14_all_39_12
CGTATCTATAACAAGGGTTGATTTTCCTGAACCAGAAACACCAGACACACACACAAAGTTTTGTAGTGGAAACGAAACTGTTATGTTTTTAAGATTATTTTCATTTGCATTCGACAGAACAAGTTGTTTCTCATTATTGTTTGGGCGTGCATGAGTGTGAGGGTGAACAATTTTTTCGCCGCTCATGAATTTTCCAGTAATTGATTTTGGGTTTTTTATAATATCTTCTGGAGTCCCCTGGGCAACAACTTCGCCCCCATGCTCCCCAGCTCCTGGACCAAAATCAATAATCCAATCAGCCTCCATCATGGTGTCAAGATCGTGTTCAACTATAAGAACGGTATTTCCAAGATCCCTAAGATTCTTTAGTGTTCGCAGTAGTCGATGATGGTCCCGAGGATGAAGTCCAATTGATGGTTCATCAAGCACATAGAGTACGCCCGATAAGCCTGATCCTATTTGGGAAGCTAATCTAATGCGTTGCGATTCACCACCTGAAAGCGTTGCAGCTTTCCGGTCAAGCGTTAAATACTCAAGTCCCACATCGTCCAAAAACTTTATCCGCGATTCGAGTTCTTTTACAATTGCTTTAGCTATATGTTGTTCGTTTTCGGTGAGTACATTGGTTCCGGTTAATTCTGAAATCCACAAATTAAGATCACCAATACTCTTATGTGAAACGTCAGCAATATTTGTTTCATTAATGGTTACTGCAAGTGTTTCTGGGCGTAAACGAGCTCCATTACAGACTGGGCAATCACGGGGAATCATATACTGTTCGACTTTTTTGCGTACTTCATCACTGTCAGTTTCTTCGTATCTGCGCTTAAGATACGGGACAATCCCATCATTAAGAATTTTTTCCAGAGCTTGAGTTGGAATATCTTTGATTTTTGTATCAAAACCAAATTTGTGCTTTTGTGCAAGAGACGTTAAAAATCGTCGTGGGTACGAGTCAAACATGACTGATCTGGACCATGGAAAGAGTCCGCCCTCTTCAATGGTAAGTTCACCGTTATAAACGCGCGATGCATCAACTTCAAATGTTGTTCCCAGTCCACTACAGTTTGGGCACGCCCCGTGAGGATTATTGAACGAAAAGCTTCGTGGTTCAATTTCGGGAAGGCTAATATTACAGATAGCGCAGGCAAAGCTTTCTGAAAACATATGATCCTCAAAATCGGTTGGTTTGTCAGGAAAATCAAACCCCTTATCATTAATCTTTGAGATAATCATTGTACCATTGGCTAACTTTAAGGCTTTTTCAACTGAATTACTTAACCGTTTGGGGTCTGACCCTTTTTCGAGTACAACCCTATCAACAACAACTTCAATTGTGTGCCGATTTGTTTTAATGAGTGTAATATCATCTTCATCAAGATCAAAAATTCTCCCATCTATACGGGCTTTAGGGTACCCACGCCTTACCAAATCATCTAGCAGAGCTGAGTATTCACCTTTTCTATCTTTTACCAAAGGTGCTAGTACCATAAGACGTGTTCCCTTTCCTTTTTTGGCGGGGGAAAACATATCAACGATATGGTCGGTAATTTGTTGTAGGGTTTGAGTTTTGATTTCTCGGCCACAGTTCGGACAATGGGGGTGACCAACACGAGCAAATAAGAGTCGTAAATAATCATAAATCTCAGTTGTTGTTCCAACCGTTGAGCGAGGGTTGTGTGATACCGTTTTTTGATCAATAGATATTGCAGGAGATAACCCGTCAATTTGATCAACGTCTGGTTTTTCCATCATACCTAAAAACTGCCGCGCATAGGCAGAAAGTGACTCTACATATCGGCGTTGCCCTTCGGCGTAAATGGTATCAAATGCAAGAGAGCTTTTTCCACTTCCCGACAAACCAGTAAGAACAACTAGTTTATATTTAGGAATCGTAAGATTTATGTTTTTGAGGTTATGCTCTCTGGCACCCGTAATTGTAATGTTATCCATGACAAGACAACGTACATTATACTTGATGGTGCACCTTTTAAAAAAGTAGACAGACGTCTTGTGGAAAGTATTCCTAATAAAGGGTAAAGGGGTGGAAATGAGAAAAGATCATCACGATAAACGTGCAGGGTTACATATTACCGCAGTAATCGAAGAAGATGGACACATTAGGGTCTCTGTTTGTGGTTCGTTGCTTGGAGTTGAACATGTTAGTATTTCAACTAATATGACTACCCACACTATTTTATGTGTAGATTTGAGTGTTGGGTGTGTGCGTATTCCTATTACAGATGAAACAACGGCTTTGCACGAAGTGTTTGCATCAAACCGTGTAAATAACCATTAGTTCAAGGAGTACAAGACAAAAGAAAGAGAGGTGGAGTTTTCCATCTCTCTTTCACCTGTACAAAAATAAATAACATTACGAATCATTCTTTTTAATATCATCAATTTTGTCTCTTAACATTGCGGCTCTTTCAAACTCCATGTTTTTTGCAGCCTCTTCCATTTGTGTAGTTAGATCTTTTATAGCTGTTTTTGCGTCAACGTTTAATGGTTTGTCAATTGACACTTTTTCTCGGGTATAGTTTTTTGCTTTTTGAGTTGTGTCTCGTTTAATCATTTGATCACGTATAGGTTTTTGTATTGAATACGGCGTTATACTGTTCTTTTCGTTATATTCTTCTTGAATTTTTCGTCGTCTATCCACCTCGTCAATCGCACGCTGCATGCTTTTTGTTATCGTATCGGCATACATAATTACTTTTCCATCCATGTGCCTGGCTGCTCGTCCCATCGTTTGAATAAGAGAGCTTTCTGACCGCAAAAATCCTTCTTTATCGGCATCAAGGATTGCAACAAGTGAGACTTCGGGTAAATCAAGTCCTTCTCGTAAAAGATTAATTCCCACAATTACATCATAGGTACCTTTGCGTAAATCATTTAATATATCCGATCGTTCAAGCGTATCAATATCAGAGTGCAAATACTGTACCTTTATGTCTTGATCGGCAAGATATTCAGCTAAGTCCTCAGACATGCGTTTGGTAAGAGTGGTGACAAGGGTGCGTTCTTTTTTTGCAACCCTATCTTTTATTTCTACCAGCAAGTTCTCGATCTGACCCTTTGAACCGCGGATTTGAATTTCGGGGTCTGTAATTCCGGTTGGACGAATAAATAGTTCAACAACGCCTCGTTGCGAATATTCAAAGGGTTCATGTGTTGTAGCTACTCTTTTTTTCGTTTCGTTAAAAGCACGGAGCGTATTTGTAATTTCCCATTCACCTGGTGTTGCACTGGTGTACACAACCTGAGGCGTACGCTCTATAAACTCATCAAACTGTAACGGGCGGTTATCAAGGGCACTGGGGAGTCTAAACCCATAATCAATAAGCGTTTCTTTGCGAGCTTTGTCACCGTTATACATACCACGGATTTGTGAAACGGTGATGTGGGACTCATCAATAACAGTCAAAAAATCATCAGGGAAAAACTCTAGAAGTGAGTATGGTGGGGCGCCTGGTTTTCGGCCATCAAAGTAGCGTGAGTAGTTTTCTATCCCTTTACAGTAGCCGATTTCACGCA
>PCSU01000084.1:0-199 GCA_002771355.1 candidate division WWE3 bacterium CG22_combo_CG10-13_8_21_14_all_39_12
TAATAATCGCGAATCAAATTGTGCGCTCGTTAATAAGCGCAACTCATTTAACACGCTGATCGGCATCTCCTGTGCTTCATCGATAAAAAGAATCGGGCGCAGTAGAGCACTCTCTAAATGCTGCTGCCAACGCTCTCTTAGCCCTTTAAAACCACCCCAGCGATTATGCGCTGATAGCGTAACGCCAAAAATATCCCCC
>PCSU01000084.1:216-2083 GCA_002771355.1 candidate division WWE3 bacterium CG22_combo_CG10-13_8_21_14_all_39_12
TGATAATCGTGCTGATGAGTGCGTCAGTACGCCGACTTGAACATCACGCAGCGCCGTTAATTTGTCAGCAAGCAACCGAAGTGCTACGCTTTTTCCAGTACCAGGATCACCGCTTATCAGTGCAAAACCACCTTCACGAATAAAAGTATGCTCGATACGCCAACAAAAGCTTTCAAGCCCTGCGTAGGCATGTATGGCATCAACTGGAACGTCTGGCGTAAATGGATTGTACTTTAAGCCATACAGTGCTGTTAACCTTGGTTTCATTTTACATTTCCTCTTTTTCTTTTGTTGATAAATAAGCCGGCGGAAACCCCGTTGCTGAATATTGCGCCATTAAGTCTTTGAGCAATGGCGCAATGCCTGTGGGTGGTGTGTCGTGTTGTGGAGTGTTATCGCGCACAAGGGTGCGTCGAACACTGTCTGCATTTTTTGATTTATCTTGCGGATACAGCGTTGTTAAAAAACTATTGCTGTGCGGATCAATTAAAATGGCAGAACTTAAATCCCATCTGGCATAACGCACCGTTAAATTTTCCAGATGACGATACTGCGATGGTATTTCAAAACGACATCCATTAATCGTCAATGTTCCATCTGATCTGCGCTGACGTCTTTTCACTTCCTCGCAAAATGCATGTTTTAATACGAGCATTTCAGGACAAGCTCGTCCTACATTTTTTTCATTTAAATATCGATCAAGCGGCGTTGCTGCAATTTCAGAATGAACCTTGCGATGATATTCAAATTCAATCCAAGCAATCGTGGCATTATTTAAAAGCGATAACGTCAGTTCAGATTCACCCTCGAGCATCGCCATCAAACGACCTTCCACTTGCGCCCAAAACACTTCTTGTTTCGCATTTTGATAAGGACTGTACGGCAATGTGGGTTGATGCAAGATAGAAAGACGCTCTAATCCTTGCGTAAATTCAGCAGATATCATCGCAGAGCCGTTATCGCTCATGAGGGCGCGTGGTAGTGCGCGTTTTTGCAATGCTTGCATAAAGCCATGCACTAAGCTTTCTGCTGTCTCATCCAAATACCACTGTGCATGACAAATGAGACGTGAATGATCGTCTAATATGGCAAGTAACAATGGCTTGCGCCATTTCCCATCTTTATCCAGTATGTTTCGTGATCCGTGGTGAAAATCTAGATGCCACAATGCATTGACGTGTTCCACTTCGTAACTGCGTACTTCGCGTGATTCCAATCTTTCAGTGGCGATAACAGCCCCTGCAGTCTGTCTTTGTTTGACAACACGCCGCTTTGTAAAACCCTGTGATTTCATGTAGCGAAAAATCGTGCTATAGGATGGTTCTGGGACAGGCGGGATCAGTTGTTTTGCGATTGTTGCCAAATTATCGCGATGTAGTTGGTAGCTCCAGCCTGGATGTTCTCGATACTGGTTTTTTACAGCCAATTTTAACTCAGAACTCAATGCACGTGTGTGCGCCGCATCACTGCGACGTTTCACGCGAAGTCGCTCTATGGGATCTTGGCTTCGTTTTGCCGCATAATACCAGCGCTCTAGGGTTGAAACAGAAAAAGAAATTGGATCCCCCGTGATTGGATTTTTCCATTGTTTTTTTGACAACTCTGTTAATTCTTGTTTCAAGCACCCGCTTTCAGGTGGCGCTGAAAGCAAAGGCCCAATAATCGAAAAACGAAAACGAGCCCAGTGCGCATGATTATTTTCTGCATTCTGTTTGTTTTTAGCCATAAAACCTCTCAATTTGTGTTGAGTGCCCAGACTACTTGATGTGATTTTTTGATTGAAGCTTCAAACTCTGCGTAAATTATTCTCCCATTAAATTGCGCGTAAAATACCGCTTGTGAGCGGTGATAAAAAAAGTAAGAACAA
>PCSU01000084.1:2100-2849 GCA_002771355.1 candidate division WWE3 bacterium CG22_combo_CG10-13_8_21_14_all_39_12
CGTTGCCGGTGTAAAAATTGAATATCGCACGGGGAAATGATCCCTGTGTGATATCATTACCAGGCGGCAGTTTTCCTTTTGCTTGGCTCCAAAACTTTGTAGCGACAAATTCATCACGCCACCATTTTCGCCAGCGTCTCCAGGTGGATTCACGAACAACGATCCCGAAATGTTTTTCCATTAACGCAATGCGACGTTTACTAATCCCATACGTCATGATTGAAATAAAAATATGTAGTGGCGCTGGATACCACCTGCGTCCAAAGAATCTGACAGATGGGGGTGTTGTGCGTTTTCGGCAATCTATGCAGCAAAAACTAAAGCGAGAAAGATAGTAATCACGAAATGCTTGAGCAATGCCCATTGGGCTGCGAGGGTAGTCTGACTGATGTAATTTTCGCAATTTTCCGTCACAACGTACACATCCTTTAGCTAAGCAACTCATTGCTATTTCTTGATCAATTTCAGTTAAACGTGCATGAAAGCTGGATTTAGTTAGGAAATTTTGAGACATTGGTTTTCTCTTTGAGTCTGGTAACCCAAAGAGAACCCCATCGAGAGCTTTTAATCAAGTTCTTTGATGGGGATTTATATCAAACCATTATGTAATGTGGTTAGAATGATGGGGAAAAGCATTAGATAATTTGATTAGGCTGAAGTTGGTGACAAATTGGCTACACATGCATTATTGTGTGGGTGATACTGGCGGTCGAGAGAGGGGTGTCTTTGGCTGGATATAAAGGCGCCAC
>PCSU01000008.1 GCA_002771355.1 candidate division WWE3 bacterium CG22_combo_CG10-13_8_21_14_all_39_12
CATTCAGCTCTTCGGGTTCCACCCGTCGTATTTAGACAGAGACAAGGTGTCTAAATTTTGGGGTACTTGACAAATATGATAATGGTGCCAAGGGTCGTTCTTAATAGTATCTAATGTTAACGAGTCATAAATGTAGGGGAGTGTTGAAATAACTAGTCTGGTAATAAATATTGATATAAAAACAATGGGCGCTTTGTCTGTGATTATTGAGCGAATGTTTTTTAGTTTGAACATCTAGAAATTCTCATTTTGGAGCGGGATACGGGAATCGAACCCGTGTTTCCACCTTGGGAAGGTGGTGTTGTACCATTGAACCAATCCCGCACACAGCTAAGACAATTATAGAACATGTTATCTATGAGAAATTTTCTGTCAGGTGTGGGAGTTTTCCTATTGTAATCTGAGATCCTGAATCTAGTTCAGGATGACAATCATGTTAATTTTAGTATTCGTCATTCTGAATTTATTTCAGAATCAAAAATGCTCTCACTAAAAAGGTCCTGCAATCTGGTAGATTTCGGATATATAACTCAATAATCTACCGTTGCAAGGCTTTAACTGGCACAATGTACTATTGACCAGTTCCAACTAACGCTGGAATGGTAAGTACATTTCCGGCATGAATCAATGGGTACGCACTACCTCCACTTTGTGGGGTATACATAGAGAGATTGTTTCCCTCTACATCAAAAATTTTGTGCCATTGTGTACCATCGCCGTAATATTTAACAGCTATGTCCCATAACGTGTCCCCGTTAACAACTACGTAAACCTGGTCAGTATCTGGATTAAGAGTTGTATCAAGTGGTGTTCCTGTAGCTTCAGGCGCTACTGTTGGTTCAACCGTAGGCTCAACCGTTGGTTCACTTGTTGGTTCAATCGTTGCTTCAGCTACAGGTGTAGTTGAAGGTTCAGACATAACATCATCAGCTGGTTTCCCAGATGTGGAATCGTCCATAGCAACTTCATCTCCGTCTGCTACTGCCGCAACAGTAGGAATAGTCAGTTTCACTCCAACCTTTAAATCAGAGCTGTCTGAAATATTGTTTGCTTCAGCAATCTCTTTCCATAAAAATCCATCGTTTAGTTGACTTTCAGCAATACTCCAGAGAGTATCTCCAGTCTTAACTGTATATGAATTATCATTTGCATTTCCGTTAGTATCTTCAGACAATACTGGTGTTGGCTCTGTGCCATTTTCATCAGCATTCTTTTCTTCTGGAGTACCTTGGAAAAAATTAAACGCTAAAAATACAGCAACAATAAGAAGTATTCCAATGAGTATGCTACTTACACGGGAAGACTCTTTTGAATCGAAGGATTCATCAGGTGCAGTTTTGTTTGACAGTAATGTTTCTTCACTCACTTTGCATAATCACCCCCTTTAAAAGGATACTTGAGCTCAAGCTCAAAAGGCAGGGGCAGAACACCTTTTGGCCTTGATATGTGGCGGGACCGACGGGACTCGAACCCGCGACCTCTACCGTGACAGGGTAGCGCTCTAACCAATTGAGCTACGGCCCCAAGCCTACTTCGTAGGCTCTGAATATGTAAAACATATTCAATAACCTATTCCCGTGTTCACCAGACTTGTCAACAAAGAGAGTATACAATTTTAACGTTCAAATCGCAATAACAACTATAAGGTTGAAGTGCGCGTAAAACCATACAAAAGATATGTGGTGATTTGACAGTATTCACTGTTAGCTATACCATTACCTTGAATGGGGGTGATTTAATATGCCAGCAATAATTATAGGTGCAATAGTAGCAGTGGTTGTTTTCGTTTGGTTTATGTATAACCAATTAGTTACAGCCAGACTACGTGTTGATGAAGGGTGGGCTGGAATTGATATTCAACTCAAACGCCGTTCAAGTCTTATTCCAAATTTAGTTGAATCAGTAAAAGGTTATGCTTCACATGAAAAAGAAGTATTTGAAAATGTAACAAATGCTCGTGCTCAATTGGTGAATGCTAAATCTCCTCATGAAAAAGCTCAGGCCGATAATATGCTTACCGGTGCATTAAAATCACTTTTTGCAGTTGCAGAAGCATATCCCGAGCTTCGTGCCACTGAGAATTTTCAGAAACTTCAAGCTGAACTAACTGATACTGAAGATAAGGTTGCATACTCTCGCCAGTTCTATAACCAAAACGTTTTGGGTTACAACACTAAAGTACAAATGTTCCCCAATGTTTTGATTGCGAATATGTTTGGATTTACTGCTCGTGAGTTTTATGAAGCTGAAGAAACTGATCGAGAAGATGTTAAGGTGAATTTTACGTCTGAGACAAAAACTGAATCAGAGTAATACACTTGTATTAACACCTGCATAACTAGATAGGCTAGAGTGCAGGTGTCTGGTGTTTTAAGTTTATAATGAAAAATAATATGAATATAGATATCGAAGCAATTTCAACACTTGCACAAATTCCATTGACTGAAGATGAAAAACGTGAGCTTAAACCTCAACTTGAAGGAATCCTTACGTTTATTGAAGATCTTGATTCTCTTGATACGACTGATGTCAAACCCACGTCACAAGTCACTGGAAAGGTAAATGAATTACGTGAAGATAGTATAGGTGAAGAGCTTTCGGTTGACGAGGCACTGTCTAATGCGAATGAACGTGACGGAGCATACTTTGTGACGAAAGGAGTTTTTGATGAATCTTGATAATCCAACCTTAAAAGATCTACTTAATGGTCTTGAATCTAAAAAAATATCATCTCCTGAAATATTTTCATACTATAACAACAGAATATCATCACTCGATAAACACATTGGTTCTGTCATAACACGTGTTGAATTTGATGAAGAATCCATTGAACCACATTCCATTCCTATTGGTCATAAAGATATTTACTCCACAAAAGATATTAAAACAACAGCAGCTTCAAATATATTAAAAGACTACGTTCCACCGTATGATGCAACTTCTGTTACACGCCTTACAACTGCTGGTTTTAGAACTATTGCAAAATTAAATTGTGATGCGTTTGCGCACGGGGCAACAGGTGAAAATTCTGATTTTTTCCCAACAAAAAACCCCTATGACGTGAGTCGTGTTCCCGGTGGATCATCCAGTGGTTCGGCTGCGGCGGTAGCAGCTGGGTTTGTACCAGTAGCAACCGCAACCGATACGGGAGGAAGTATCCGATTTCCTGCAAGCTTTACCAATACTGTAGGCATTAAACCTACCTATGGACGCGTATCTCGTCATGGCATTTTTGCAATGACGTCATCAACTGATTCAATTGGTCACTTTACAAAAACTGTTTGGGATAGTGCCTATGTACTTAACAAAACCGCAGGTTATGACCCACTTGATGCAACATCATCTCGTACACCTGTTCCAGATTATCTTTCTACAATTGGTGATTCTATTACTGGTTTAACTCTAGGGGTTCCACAGGAATATCTAAAAGATATTGATCCTGAGATCGAAAAAGTTTTTGATGAGGCAGTAAAGACATTTACAGCCCTTGGAGCTAAAATTGTAGAAGTTTCTCTTCCCCACACAAAATATGCCATTAGTAGTTATTACATAATCACACCATCAGAAATTAGTTCAAACCTTGCCAGGTTAAATGGCATTCGATATGGATATGATAGATCTGAATTTGGTCAGGAAGCAAAACGTAGAATTATGCTTGGAACGTATTGTTTATCAGCTGGCTATTATGATCAGTATTACAAAAAAGCACAACAAGCCAGAACTCTAGTTGTTAAAGATTTTACTGAAGCCTTTGAACAAGTTGACGCATTGATTGCGCCTGTTTCTGCTGTTATGCAACCAAAACTCGGTGAAGTAGTAAATGATCCTGTTAAAAATTATATGCTTGATGTTTTGGCTGTTCCAGCAAACTTAGCTGGAGTTCCATCACTTGCACTGCCAGCAGGATTTTCACATAACCTGCCTGTTGGGTTACAAATAATTGGTAAACATTTTGATGAAGCTTTATTGTATAGATTTGGGTATGCTTTTGAACAAGAAACTATGCATTATAAAACAGTTCCCACTCTAAAAGACTATGAATAATTATGAATTAATTGTTGGACTTGAAATTCACGTTCAGCTCAACACTAAAAGTAAAATGTTTTCCGGCGCATCTAACGATGTGTGGCAAGAAGAACCAAATTCACATGTAACACCTGTTGAAATTGGTTTTCCGGGAGCACTCCCTGTTCCAAACAAAAAAGCTGTTGTTTTTACTCAGAGGTTTGGAAAAGCATTGGGCTGTAATTTACCAACAGAATCAAAATTTGATCGTAAGAATTATTTTTACCCTGATCTACCCAAAGGGTATCAAATATCACAATATGATCAACCACTTTGTGCGCATGGGTTTTTAGATATTACATTGGAAGGTTCAAGTACAAAACGTATTACTATTAGGCGAATACATCTTGAAGAAGATACAGGAAAATCGCTTCACAAAAGTGGTAAAACATATCTTGATTTTAATAAGGCGGGAACACCACTCATGGAGCTTGTTACTGAACCTGATTTTAGAACCCCAGAAGAAGTTTCAGTGTTTTCAAAAATGATTCAAACTGCAGTTCGTACCCTTGGCATTAGTAACGGGGATATGGAGAAAGGAAACATGCGTCTTGAAGCTAACATTTCTGTCAGGCAAGTAGGGGAAACAAAACTTCCTCAATATCGAGTCGAAATTAAAAATATAAACAGTTTTAAGTTTTTGCGTGATGCAATCTCATATGAATTTAAACGTCAGGTAGAGGCACTTGAGGCAGGCGACCAGCTCTTTATGGAAACTCGTGGTTGGAATTCAAAAAATGGTGTAACAGTACTGCAACGCCGTAAAGAGACTGAAAGTGATTATCGCTATTTTCCTGAACCTGATATTCCACCTATGGTTTTTGATAGTAAATATTTTGATGACATCCTTAAAGACATGCCAATTATGCCGTGGGATTTAGAAATTGATTTGATAAAACAGGGTATACGCCAGGATTATGCCCACATGCTTGCTTATGATGACACTAAATATCTAGCATTTGCTAAATTGAGAGACACCCACAATACCCAAGAACTTGTGAAACTTATTGTAAATACCAAAGATATGGATACCATTGGAGAGGTTATTGAAAATCAGAAACAACTCAAAGAGAATCCGGGAGTTGTGACTGATACCATTTCAACATATATTTTAAAAGTTATTAATGAAAATCCAGATGTTGTTAAAGACTATAAAGCTGGTAAAGAAAACGCCATGAATTTTTTACTAGGTCAAGTAATGAAACTATCTCAAGGCAAAGCTAATGCAAAATCTACAAGAGAATTACTTATAGATAAGTTGAACTCATAAAATTCCCCACTAAAACTTTGAATACATGCAATACCGGTGTTCTGATCCGTTTTCACCGACAAGAGCATATTCTGTTGAGGAGGAAAAAGCACTTGCTTCCGTTGCAATTATTAATACTGCTCCATGTTGTGTAGAGTTATTACAGTGGACGTAGTTAGAGGGTGCTTGGTACATATAGCAATAGGGCCAATTACCCTTTGAATCAGAAGGTATTTTTTCAAGATATCCTTCTGTTACAAGGGGAGCTAGAACAGTATTAATATCTTCATGTGTTGGAGTGTCACTACAGTTTGTTGCAAAATTCCCAGCAGTTGCAGGCAAGGGGAATGCGTTGTGATCCAGATAATACCTATCAACGGCATCCATTATTGACGTTGCATCACTTATTCTTTTGGCATCATTCGCTCTTTGGATTGATCCTTGAAATGATGCAATTCCAATACCTGATAACAAGCCAATTATTACAATCACTACCAACAGTTCAATTAATGTAAATCCGCGCATACTAATAGTCTATAGATCTTTGGGGTAAACAGCAACACAAAACTTCTTGACAAGAGTTGTTTTAACCTCTAAAGTCACATATTGGAATGACGTACAAATGCCAAACGTAGTTAGTCGATAACCCGCTCACAAGGCGGGTATTTTTTTGCACATTTCAAAAGGAGATAGTTATGTCAACCGGATTGTGGTCTGAGGACAAAACAGGCGGAAACGGGATGTATAAACACGGTCTTGCCGGGAAAAACATCCTCAGTGTGGCGCAGTTTAATCGGGAACAGCTTGAAGAAATATTGCGGCTGTCCCACGATATGGCAACAACAGTTGCCCGCTTTGGAGCCGTGCAGCCATTACACGGCAAAGTTCTTGCAAATCTGTTTTATGAACCAAGTACCAGAACATCGTCAAGTTTTATTGCAGCAATGCAACGTTTGGGTGGCACGGTAATCCCTATCAACAACGTACAATTTAGTTCCGTTGCAAAGGGAGAGTCATTGCGTGACACTGTTCGAACCCTTGCCGCATATGCTGACATTATTGTATTACGTCACCCAGAAACAGGCGCTGCAAATACCGCAGCTAGTGCATTGGAGCGGTATGAATTTAGAATTCCAATCATTAACGCTGGGGATGGTATTGGAGAACATCCAACTCAAGCGCTCCTTGATCTGATGACCATTAAGGAGGAACGGGGTTCGGTTGATGGTTTGCATATAGCAATGGTTGGCGACCTCAAAAACGGAAGGACTGTGCACAGTCTGTCACAACTTCTCGCACTGTATGAAGACATACACTTTACCCTTGTGAGTCCTGAATCTTTAAGGATGCCATCGGCAACTGTTGCTTTTCTCAACGAACACAACTGTGGCATTAAAGAAACTGATTCACTAGATGGGGTATTGGAAGAGGCGGGTGTCCTTTATGACACGCGAGTTCAAAAGGAACGTTTCGGCGACCCGGCTGCATATGAGGAACTCAAGCTTTCATATGTAATTGATCAGGCTACCATGAAACGGGCGTCTGACACTATGGTCCTCATGCATCCTTTCCCACGTGTTGGAGAAATTGCATACGAGGTAGATGATGATCCTCGTGCTGCATATTTCAGGCAAATGAGAAATGGTATGTATGTTCGTATGGCCCTCCTTGCTGGAGTCCTTGGCAAAGTGTAGGTAATGGTTTATTAATCGAAAGAGGCACGCATTCGTGCGTGCCTCTTTCTCACCATAATAAACAGATCAAACAAAACAACGCAGTAAACTCGGTAGAATAGGCTTTTTATAATGCGTGCTGTTGTTACAGTACAAACATCTGTTGCCCCAAAACACCACTCTGATAAAGTTACCTTATCATGTCATTTGTTCATCTCCACAATCACAGTGAATATTCTCTTTTGGATGGTTTGAGTAGCATCAAAGGTATGGTCGCCAGGGCTGTGGAACTTAACATGCCAGCAATTGCACTTACTGACCATGGTTCCATGCATGGAGTCATAAAATTTTATGTCGAAGCCAAAAAAAACGATATAAAACCAATTCTTGGACTAGAAGGTTATGTAGCTCCTAGGCGTCTTCATCAAAAAGACGGCGCATTAGATACAAGACCATTTCACATTCTTTTACTTGCAAAAAACTACGTAGGGTATAAAAACCTATTGCAACTCACCTCAATTAGTCACTTAGAAGGGTTTTACTATAAACCTCGAATCGATAAATATGTTTTAAAAAAATATTCAGAAGGAATCATTACATCTACCGGTTGCGTCGATGGAGAAATTCCACGGACAATAAGTGAAGGCAATATGGAAAAGGCACGTACTCTTACCAAAGAGTATATTGATATTTTTGGCAAAGATAACTTTTTCGTAGAGCTTCAAAACCATCAAACCGAAACGCATGGGAGTCTATTTGTAATGATTGAAAAAATTAACATTGGCCTATTTGAACTTGCTCAAGAGTTTGGACTTCGTCTTGTTGCAACAAATGATGTTCATTATGTACGTCAGGAAGATGCCGAGGCCCAAGATGCTTTGCTCGCAATTCAAACAAAAGAAATTTTAGGAGATCCTGCTCGAAAACTATCAATGCTAGATTCCCCTGATTTTTACATTAAAGATTCACAGGAAATGCATGAGCTATTTCCTAACCATCCAGAGGCAATTGAGAATTCACTGGTGATTGCCGATATGATTACCGATGACTATAAATTGCCCATGGGGAAAATGATTTTCCCCGCCTATACCATTCCTGGTGGGTATTCACACGATGAGTACTTAAGAAAAATTGTATACGAGCGGGTTGGGATAAAATTTCCTGAGGTAACAGATGCAGTAAAAGAACGAATTGAAAAAGAACTGCGGATTATTGCAAATAAAGGCTATAGTCCATACATTCTTATTTTTGAAGATTTAGCTCGATATTGTAAAGAAAAAAATATCCTTGCAATTGCTCGTGGTTCAGCCGTTGGGTCAATTATTCACTACATTCTTAATATAAGTCCGCTTGATCCACTCAAATACAATCTTCCATTTGAGCGATTTTTAAATGATGAACGACCATCGCCACCCGATATTGACCTTGATATTCAAGATAACAGACGTGATGAGGTTATTGCATATACCGCTCAAAAGTACGGCGAGGATAAAGTAGCACAAATCTGTACATTTGGAACGATGGAGGCTAGGGCAGCCGTAAGAGATGTGGGTCGTGTCATGGGGCTTCCGTATTCATTTTGCGATCGAGTTGCAAAAATTGTTCCTCCACCAAAACAAGGGTTTCATGTGGTACTTTCGGATTGTATAAACGATATTCCCGAATTAAACGAACTGTACACTACCAATCCTGAAGCAAAAAAATTGCTCGATTTGTCAATTAAACTCCAGGGCGTTTCAAGGCATGCGGGTACTCATGCGGCCGGCGTGATTGTCTCTGACAAACCCCTCATCGAGTATGTAGGCCTCATGCAGGACCGTAAAACTGGAAGAATCATGACCCAGCTTGATATGTATAGTCTTGACCTAAATGCGGTTGATGACGCTCTTGGACTTTTGAAAATGGACTATTTGGGTTTACGGAACTTATCGACAATTCAAGAAGCTCTTAGACTTATCAAAGAAAATCAGGGAGTAGATATTGACTTGTACTCGCTACCACTTGATCAGCCAGAAGTTTTTAAAATGCTTCAAGAAGGGGACACCACTGGTTTATTTCAAATGGAAAGCTCAGGATTTAGGCAGTTAAATAGAGAATTGAAACCTGATCGCTTTGAAGATATTGGGGTTATGATTGCCTTGTATCGTCCAGGCCCTATGGATATGATTCCGTCATATATTGAAAGAAAGTTTGATCCAACAAAAGTAGAATATGCGCACCCTGTTCTAGAAAAAGTTCTTGGCAACACGTATGGGGTACTTATCTACCAGGAACAATGTATGGAAATTGCCAACGAGATGGCGGGGTTTTCGCTTGGGCGTGCAGACCTTTTAAGAAGAGCCATTGGAAAAAAGAAAAAAGTGCTTATGGAAAAAGAAAAAATAGCATTTGTTAAAGGTGCTCTTACGCAAGGGTATTCAGCCAAAGAGGCAGAAGAAGTTTTTGCATTTATTGAAAAGTTTGCGTCGTATGGATTTAACCGTGGACACTCTGCAAGCTACGGACTTATTGTATATCAAACTGCGTATCTTAAGGCTCTTTATCCTGTAGAGTTTTTCACAGCCTTATTAACAAGCGAGCGACATAACACAGATAAACTCGGTGTGATTGCTGCTGATTGTAAAGAACGGGGAATACAAATTTTACCTCCATCAATCAATCATTCAGAAGTTGATTTTACTCTTGAGAAACAATCCGATAGTACAGATGCGATTCGTTATAGTTTAAGTGCATTAAAAAACATTGGCGATGGGGCGATTGAAACGATCGTTGAGGAACGCCACAAGAATGGAAAATTTAAAGACTTCTTAGACCTGTGCAAACGGGTTGATCCGCATGTTGTAAATAACAAACTGGTTGAATCACTTATTTATGCAGGAGCATGCAATGAGTTTGGTGTCCGTCAAGCTCTATTACAAATAGCTGCAGAGTATATTGAAGCGGGCCATCGATACCAAAAAATGCAGGCACTTGGACAATCAAGTTTATTTGGAACTACCGATGAAACTGCTGATCCAACGGTAAGTAAAATTCCTCCACTTGATGAGGTTCCAGAGGCCCAAATTCTTGAATGGGAAAAAATGATCTTTGGGTTTTACTTTACAAAACATCCACACGAAGAGCATTTACGTGAAATTCAAAAATATACACAAAGTACTTTGGGTGAAATTGATTCAGACTTAGCTGGGAAAAAAGTAATTCTTGGTGGTGTCGTCTCTCAGAAAAATGTCATTCTTACAAAAAAAGATCAAAGAGAAATGTGTTTCCTAACGCTTCAAGACCAGTCGGGGACTGTTGAAGCAATCGTATTCCCCGATACGTATCAAAATGGAGTACGACAAGTTATTGAAGATTCTTTGGTAATTATTCAGGGAACGTTAGATGTACAAGATGATGGCTCATTTAAATTACTCACCAATAAACTTCTCATTCCAAGTATTTCATAATTTTTGCTATCTGTGGGCATAAATTGGTGATAATTTTCGAATTGTTAGGTAAAAACTGGACTGGCAGGGCATTGACCAAACTGCTAGAATATACATATGTTATGTGAAATTTGTGGAGTAAATCAAGCAACAACAAGACAACGTAGAATAACAAGTGCGGGAACCATTGATCGTAACTTGTGTGAAGCGTGTGCCCTTGAAGATAGAACTCAAACCCACTATAGCTCCCATAGATTTGAGCCATTCTCATTTGGTGGTGAATCACCGTTTTACGACATGTATGGTAAGTCCACTCAATCAAATGAAAACCAATCTCTCAATATTATGGACTATTTTACCGAAAGAGCTAAAGGAGTGCTTCAAAAGGCAACCGTAATAGCACAGGACCATAAACATGGAATGCTTGATACTGAGCATCTCCTATTGGCGCTTATTAGCGATGAAACTGTTGGAAAACGTTTACTAACAGAGCTTGGTGTATCGATAGAAGAAACGAAAAAATATATAGAAGCAACGGTTCCTCACGGCACATCACCCATAACACAGATTGAATACGGCCCGCGCGCAAAACGTGTTCTTGAACTGGCATTTGATGAGGCAAGACAACTTGGTCACAATTATGTTGGTAGTGAGCATATTCTCCTTGGTCTCATTCGTGAAGGCGAGGGTCTAGCAGCACAAATTTTTAAAAAAGTTGGAGTTACCTTGCTTTCTGCTCGAGAAAAAATCTCACAAAATGAGGGGTCTTTGCGTAATGATGGAGCTTATCCAACCCAGTCTGAAACACCAGGTCTTGATGAATTTACTCGAGATTTAACCCAAGAAGCACGTGAGGGAAAACTTGATCCAGTTATTGGTAGAGCTGGCGAAATAGATCGTATAATTAATATCTTGTCGCGCCGTCGCAAAAATAACCCTGTTCTTATTGGTGAACCAGGAGTTGGTAAAACAGCAATTGCAGAGGGTTTAGCAAACAAAATTATTCAAAATGACGTACCTGAGCCACTTTTAAACAAACGCTTATTAGCACTTGATATGGGAAGTTTAATTGCAGGAACAAAATATCGTGGTGAGTTTGAAGAGCGTATGAAGGTCCTTTTGGATGAAATTCAAAAAAACAAGGATTCACTCATTTTGTTCATTGATGAGCTACATACAATTGTTGGAGCAGGTGGAGCAGAAGGAGCAATCGATGCTTCAAATCTTTTAAAACCATCTCTGGCTCGAGGAGATCTACAGGCAATTGGTGCAACAACACTTGATGAGTATAAAAAACATATCGAAAAAGATGCAGCACTTGAACGAAGATTTCAGCCTGTTATCGTACCAGAAAACACGGTTCCCCAAACAATTGAGATTCTTCAAGGCCTAAAAGATAGGTACGAGGCTCATCATCGAGTAAAAATTTCAAATGAAGCTATCATTTCATCAGTTGAGCTGTCTGATAGGTATATTAATGATCGTTTTTTACCAGACAAAGCAATAGATTTAATTGATGAAGCCTCTGCCGAAGTGAGACTTCGCACAATAGCTCCACCAGAGAATCTTGAAGAGGTAAGAAAAACTATTGCACAAAAGAAAAGAGAACTATCAGAAGCAACCTCTAATAATGAAAACGAAAAAGAAAAAACTCTGAAAAAGGAACTTCTTGATTTAGAAACTACCGAAAAAGATATTACTGATATCTGGAACCAATCAAAAGGAACTGAAACACCTGAGGTTAAAGCTGAAGATGTGGCGGTCGTATTATCAAAAATGACCGGTGTCCCTATTACTAAACTCACAGAGGAAGAAAAAGATAAGTTACTTCGTCTTGAAGAACAACTTCACCAAAGAATTGTTGGACAAGATGAGGCTATTGGAGTTGTATCAAATGCAATTCGAAGAGCACGATCTGGCCTTAAAGATAAAAATAAGCCAATTGGGAGTTTTATGTTTTTGGGATCAACTGGTGTAGGGAAATCAGAGTTGGCAAAAGCACTTGCTGAAGTTATGTACGGCGATGAATCTCACTTACTTAGATTAGATATGAGCGAATATCAAGAGCGCCATACTGTTGCACGACTTATTGGTTCTCCTCCAGGTTATATTGGTCATGATGAAGGTGGACAGCTTACAGAATTAGTTCGTCGAAACCCATACTCCATTATATTTATGGACGAAATTGAAAAAGCGCATGATGATGTATTTAACATTTTATTACAAGTGCTTGATGACGGACGTTTAACTGACGGTCAAGGTAAAACTGTTGATTTTAAAAATACAATTATTATTATGACTTCAAATCTTGGTGGTACTCTTTTACAGAAAGCCAAAACTCCCAAAGAAAAAGAGCTCGTTGAAAGCCAGATTGAAGATATATTAAAACAAACCTTTAGACCTGAGTTTCTAAACCGTATTGACGAGTTTGTTATCTTCCATACGTTAACCAAAGATAACATCAAAAAAATAGTTGGACTTGAACTTGAACACACCAAGCGTTTAGTATCAGCTCAAAATATGGGAATTACTTTTGGAGAAGGCGTAGAGAACTATTTGGTTGAAGCCGGATTTGATCCTGAGTTTGGTGCCAGACCACTTAAACGCCTTATTCAACGTGAGATTGAAACAGGCATTTCGAATTTACTCTTATCTGAAAATGTAGCAAGTAGATCAAACATTACCGTCTCAGTAAATAGCGATAATGTGATACAATTTGCCCATGCAAAACCAAGAAAAAGTAAACCCACGATTTGATTTTAACGTTGGGGACACAGTTATTGTAAGTTCCCTTATCGCAGAAGGTGAAAAGACACGAACTCAAAAGTTTGAGGGTGTTGTTATTGCACAAAAAGGTACTGGAATTACACGAACATTTATGGTTCGCAGAGTTGGTACCGATGAAATAGGTATTGAGCGAATATTTCCAGAATTTTCTCCGCTTGTTGAGAATGTTGAAGTAAAGCGTAAAGGTGCACCTCGTCGATCTAAACTATACTTTCTTCGCGATCGTAAAGGCCGACGCGCAACATACGTTAAAGCAAGCAAAGAATAAGTACCCTCCTTTGTATTTCTTTTAGACTATTTTTTATCATATAATCATGATATGGAAGACCGTATGCAGGTAGGTGCTTGGGGAGAACACCGCGCAACAACATATTTAGTCGAAAATGGTTTTACAATTCTTGCGCGAAACTGGAGATTTAAAAACAGGCATGAGATTGATATTGTGGCAACTAAGGATGATGAACTCGTTGCAATTGAGGTTAAAACGCATGCTTATCCTCAAGAAACGATGCCATTTGAACAGGTTACAAAAAGTAAGTCAAGGCAAATTACCCAAGCTCTCGAGATTTTTGCAAAGGAGCATAATGCCCACAACATGCCACTACGTATTGATGTAATCAGTATTATTAGGCACCCATTTTCACTAGAATATTTTAAATCAGCTGATTTTACGTTATAACACTTAAAACCAGCCATTGATAATAAGATGCAAATCATTGATAATTTTGACATGAACAACCTTTCGGGACTTTTTGAAAAAACACAAGAGAAACTATTAAATCCAGATAAAAATGTTTCACAAGAGTTTCAGATTTTTGGTGTGCATATTGCCGAACAGCTAAATGACATGTCTCATAAATCGTTATATATCAAGCTTGCAAAGACAGAGCCTCGTTCACGGCTACACAAAACACTTCAATTTGTTCTTGACTATCCCAATGCTAAGTCAAAAGGTAAATTATTTATGTATAAGCTAAAAGAATTAAGAAAATCAGAAAAATTATGAATGTATCTGAAATTGACGTAATAATGAGACTTCTGATCTCTGCTGTTTTAGGTGGAATGGTAGGAATTGAATGAGAGAGTGCTCACAAGTCGGCAGGATTAAGAACCCATATCTTCGTTTCTATGGGATCAACTTTGTATACATTAATCGCCGTGTCAGGTTTTCTTGAACTTTACGGTAGTGTTGTATACGACCCATCACGAATTATTTCTGCAATTCTAACTGGTGTCGGGTTTATTGGGGCTGGGGTAATCATTCATCGGTCAGATCACCACGTTTAAGGAATAACAACAGCCGCAGGTGTATGGGTTTCTGCTGGAATTGGCATTGCTGTTGGTATTGGTTATTATTTACTTGTCATAACTGGTGTAATCATAACGCTGGTAACGCTTTTGGGATTAGAACAACAAAAAAGAAAACCGCAAGGTGAAGATACTTCTGAAGACCAAAAAACAGTAAAACCCCTTAGAACTTACAGCATAAAACGGGTAGGAACATTATATGTATGCACGTATACGTGCAACTTGTAGTGGTGGGTCCGGTGGGATTCGAACCCACGACACCCGGCTTAAAAGGCCGGTGCTCTAACCAACTGAGCTACAGACCCACGATAATAAATCACAACTTCCAGCAAACAAACAACAACCGTACCCATTCATCTATTGTGGTTCCAAAGTTTGATGTATTCAGCAAACTCAAAAAAACATGTACTCTTGTTTCAGAGTCCCACAGTTTTGTTCCAGTAAACGTATACTAGAATTCCCCCATATTATAACTAATTTGAGATAAATGGCAACAAACTATTTATTGACCATCTCTTCCCACTGAATAAGTTAAGATACATATGCGACATTGAGAGATGAGGGGAGGTGTTGGGATGCGAATGAAAG
>PCSU01000029.1 GCA_002771355.1 candidate division WWE3 bacterium CG22_combo_CG10-13_8_21_14_all_39_12
ACCAAAAGACGACACCATTCACTGGGTTTAAAAAGTCCGTTACAGTATCTTGTCGACAATGGAGGTATGTCGCATATGTCCTTGACTTATACACAACCTTGCATTCTACAGATTAACCATTTATGATTGATAGTGAAATCATACTCATGGAAAAAACTGTGCTATCGTCAGAAACACATCCTGAGGTTGCAAATGAGATTGAACCTCAAATAAAACCGGCCTTTAACTATAAACCTTATGTTTTAATAGGTTCCGCAGCTACCCTCCTTATTTTAACCGCAGCCTTTCTCCCTCAGTATTTAGATAATAAGATCACCCCAACGCCAGCTCAAAAACCAAACGTGGAAAAAATTATTTCAAACAAAACAATAGTAATTGGAACCGATGCCACGTATCCACCAATGGAAACCCTTGATGATAGTGGAAATCTTGTAGGTTATGACATTGACCTAGGAGAAAAAATTGCCGAAGATCTTGGTGTTACTGCAACATTTAAAAACATCGAGTGGGATAATCTCTTTACTGCCCTTGAAAATGGTGATGTTGATGTAATTATTTCTGCTGTAACAATAAACGAAGAACGAAAGCTTTTGTACGACTTTTCTGATGCATATCTTAATGCAGGGCAAGTTATTATTACGCAAAAAAGTAATAACACTATTAGTGATGTAGCAGACCTAGATGGGAAAAAGATTGCTGTACAAACTGAGACCACCAATGAGACTGAGGCCCAAAAATATACATCTGAAGACCTCGTCATTAGCTATGATAACTTTGAAGACGCAACTACAGCACTCGTAAACGGTCAAGTAGATTCAATCTTTTCTGATCTTACAAACGCAAAAGGAATTGTGCAAAATAACCCAACTCTAAAAATTGCAAGTTCACCTTTTACCAATGATTTCTATGGAATCGTTATCCGACCTAGTGAAATAGACCTAACAAATCGAATAGACGAAGCTCTCAACTCACTACGCCAACAAGGATTCCTCGTATTTCTCCAACAAAAATGGTTAGAGTAAATGAATGAAGTTAAAAATCAGAACAAAACTCCTTGCAGGTTTTTTACTCGTAATCATTATTACAGCTGTTGTTCAATACATCACTCTTGAAAATCTGATCCAATCCTTGACGCAAAAAACAGGACAAATTCTTGAAGAGAAAGCAAGCAACGGACTGTCTCTCCTACAAACATTTAACGCCCAAAACAGACTTCAACTTCTCAAATTATCTGAAAGTTTCATTGAAATTAGTACAGAGCCAACTTCTTCTGAACTTGACGAATTTAGCAAACGAATTGAAGATATCATGAGCTTAAACAGCTATCTAGATCGTATAAGCATACTTAACCTCAATGGGAAAGAACTTGTTCGGGTTGACCGTTACAGCAAGTCTACCCCTTATAGTGATCTAAATTACCTTATCCCAACCAATGAATTTACCGAAGCAACAGAAGGAACTACTGCCTACAGCAAAGTGTACTCCATATCAAAATCAGAAACTCCACAATTTGATATGTACTTCCCAATACAAACAGCAACAAAGACCATCGGGGTCATCAAAGCACAGTTTTCTCTTGAAAGTTTATGGGACCTCATAGCCGAAATTAAAGCAGGCACTAGTGGATTCGCATATGTTATAGATGACGAGGGAAGAATAATTGCATATCCAAATCCTGAAGTTGTTCAACGAGCAACGTTAATCAACACACTGCCCATTTTTACACACCTCTCAAATAATACTCAAAAAGACGATGATCAATCAAACTACTTCCTTTATTCAAATAAAGACGACCAACCAGTCATTGCAAGTGGTGTAAAAACCAATGAACTGAACTGGTCGGTTATTGTTGAGCAAAACCAAGAAGAAGCTCTATCTCAAATTAATCGTCAGGTAACTGTCATATACACAACAGTTGCAATAACAGTTCTTTTGTTATCCATCATTGCACTTGCATTTTCAAATAACATTACTGCATCGATTAGAAAACTTCGTGAAGCTGTACACACTTTCAAGGAAGGGGATCTTTCTACGCACGTAACTATTTCAAGCGGCGATGAAGTTGAAGACCTCGCTGACGCTTTTAACCGAATGGTTCATCTTATCGCAGAAAAAATTATACTTCTTGAAAACCAGAAGAAACAACTTGAACACGATGCAATAACTCTTGTTCAAAACGATAAAACACTGCATGCAGTTAATGAAAAACTTGAAGCAGAGCGTACGGCACTTGTTGCAGAACGCAATAAATTTTTAGTGACGATACAAGGAATCAACGATGCAGTTATTGCTGTAGACCTTAGTGGAAATATAACAATTTTCAATGGTGCTGCTGAAAGGCTTACGGGGTATCTTGGCGACGAAATTATTAATCATAAGATGGACCAGTACATTACCCTGACCTCATCAACAGGAGAAATTATCCCCCAAGATAAATATGCACCAATACGAACCGATGACTTTGAAGGCACCGTCTTTATAGAAAAATCTCTTTCACTCACTACTAAATCTCGAGACAATGCATTTGTCGACGTCACGTCAGCCAAAATCTCAGAAAGCTCAACCTCAAACCTTGCCTGCATTATTACGATTCACGACGTAACAGAAGAACGGCAATTACAGGAAATGCAGCTTGATTTCGTTTCTATGGCTGCTCATGAACTGAGAACACCCCTAACCTCTATACGTGGATATCTGGAAATGCTAAAGGAAACCGTGTGGAAAAAGCTTGATGACGATGATAAATCTTTTATTTCCCGAATTGAAATATCGACCCAACAACTAAATGGTCTTATGGAAAACCTTCTTTCAGCGTCACGAATTGAAAAAGGAATTTATGCTCTTCAAAAACAACCAACAAACTGGCTAGATAATGTCGAACAGGCTGTAGAAAACGCAAAACCACTTGCAAACGAAAAAAAAATTGAATATCGTGTGGAAAAAACCCAAAAAACCAATTCCACTTGTCTCTGTTGATCCACTCAGAGTAAATGAGGTATTAAACAATCTGATTTCGAACGCATTGAAATATACTCAAACCGGAAAAATCACAATCTCAATTGACTACGACGAAAAAAACAAGGAGGTCATTACCCACATAAATGACACAGGCCAAGGGATCCCGGAAATTGCAATCCCCCACATGTTTGAAAAATTTTTCCGTGCACAAGGAAATGACAGGTACCCATTAAACTAGACAGTGAGTCTCTCTGAAAGGAGGTGAACCACCATGTCGACAA
>PCSU01000086.1 GCA_002771355.1 candidate division WWE3 bacterium CG22_combo_CG10-13_8_21_14_all_39_12
AGACATACAGTTAAGTTCTGGTATCCAAACGTAGATGGACAGGTACGGTGCAGTTTAGAAGTTGAGATTGATGATCGTGATCATTCAACCGCTACACTCACACCGGCACCTACATTAACTACAACTCCAATCCCAACAGAAACACGGACTGCTGTTCCAACGCGGACGCACACGTCAACACCGACTGCTACCCCAAGCTTGACGTTAACTCCAACGCCTGAAGATGAGCCTACGGACCCGATGTCTGGTGTTATTAGCGGAAGGTTGGTTGATCAGGAAGGATTACCCGTAAGCAGAGTAGACGTTCACCTGTTCAGAGATACTCAAGAAAGTGTGTACTGGGTGAAATGGGTTGAAGACGGAACGTTCATGTTTGGCGGATTGCCGTATTCAACGTGGACGGTACGAGTAGAAGAAGTTAGTGGCAACGATATGTGGGAGGAAGTGGAACCCCAGATTGTTGTTATTAACAAAGATACGAGTGATTCAGTTGTTACGTTTAATCTCACGCAAAAACAAATACCTATGTTTAAAGTGTTTGTACCTTTTGTGATGCGATGAGGCTAACTGCAAAAGATATAAGTAAAAATCAAGGCGGGTACAGATTGAGATAACCTCTCAGCTGTATTCGCCTTTTTTCGTACGCAATCGTTATAAAAGTGGTAAAGATCAACCTACGGTGATATAGTTACCCCAATACAAGTTGAATGATGAGTAACTTATAAGCTATCCATAATTTGTTTCTTTAAGAATAGCTAAATTATAATAAAACCATGTCTGACAATACAAACAAAACTGTAGAAAAATCTCAATTGTGGAAGATGCGTCACAGCGCAGAACATGTACTTATGTTTGCCATGAAACGTCTTGGTTATGACTTTAAAATGGCTATGGGTCCCGCAACTGATGATGGGTTTTATTTTGATTTTGAGCTCTTATCTGGCTCAATCTCAGAAGACGATTTTGAAAAAATCGAAACTGAAATGCAAAACATCATTGCTATGGATCTTCCGATTTCACGAGAAGAAATTAGTAGTGAGGCCGCTAATAAACTGTTTGCAGATAATCACTATAAACAGGACTGGATTAAAGAAGCATCTAGCAGGGGAGACACCCTAACAATTTACTGGCTTGGTACACCAAATTCACCCGATTCGTTTGTGGATTTGTGCGCCGGCCCCCATGTTGAATCCACTGGAAAAATCGGTTCTATCTCACTGTTATCTATTGCTGGTGCATATTGGCGAGGCGACGAAAACAATACCATGCTCACGCGTATTTACGGGACAGCATTCGAAAATCAAACTCAGCTTGATACTTATCTTGCCGATATTGAATTCAAACAACAAAATGACCATCGTGTATTGGGTAAAAAACTTGATCTTTTTGCCTTCTCTGACATGGTTGGTAAAGGGTTTGTTATGTATACCCCTAAAGGCACCATTATTAAGAATGAGTTAAAAAATGCACTCGTTTCAATTAGTAAAAAATACGGAGTACAAGAAGTTAATATTCCCCATATGGCAAAAATTGATTTATACAAAACCTCAGGCCATGCCGAAAAATTTGCTGACGAATTGTTTACCGTTAAAACGCATTATGGAGACGAGTTTGTACTAAAACCCGTTAATTGCCCACATCACACTCAAATATATGCTTCTCGCCCACGAAGCTACCGGGACCTTCCTATTCGTTACATTGAATCGACTCAACAACATAGGGATGAAAAACCTGGAGCAATTGGGGGACTTAATCGATCCCGATCTTTTGAAATTGATGACGGACATACATTTTGTACACCTGAGCAAATTAAACAAGAAGCCATTAACACCACAAAGATAATTGAGGAGTTCTATACAGCCCTTGGTATGTGGGGAAATCACTGGGTTTCACTATCTTTTAGAGACCCCAAAACACCTGAAAAATATATTGGTGATGATACCGACTGGGAAACAGCCCAAAATCTACTCTTGGAAGTAAACGATACGTTGGGACTTAATGGCAAAGTAATGGAAGGCGAAGCAGCATTATACGGACCAAAACTTGATTTTATGCTTAAAGATGCTCTAGGTAATGACAGACAACTTGGAACTGTCCAAATTGATTTTGCTATGCCAAAAAGGTTTGGACTAACATATGTCGATTCGGATGGAACTGAAAAAACTCCGGTGATGTTACATCGTGCAATTTTAGGATCGTACGGCAGGTTTATTGCTAACCTACTCGAAACTACCGGTGGTGCATTCCCCGTTTGGTTATCACCAGTTCAAGTTCAAATAATTCCCATAAACGACACGGTGTTAGATTACGCACACAAAATAAAAGACGAACTCTATTTAAACAATGACATTCGCATAGAAATTGATGATAGGGGAGAAACCATGCAAAATAAAATCCGCAACGCACAGGAGCAAAAAGTTCCATATATGCTTGTCATAGGACCAAAAGAACAGGAAAACAATACCGTAAATGTAAGATTACGCACAGAAGAAAAACTGGGCGAAATGCAGTTAGAAGATTTTGTATCTCGGGTCAAAAAAACAGTTAGTAGCCGAAGTCTTGAACTTTAGGTACTATATATTCACTGTGCCGCATAACGTTTCTAAAGGATTTACGCTTATTGAACTTTTGGTAGTCATCGTAATTATTGGTTTGCTTGCTGGAATCGGGATTGCTTCATTTACCGGTTCTATTGATAGAGCAAAAATTGCTGAGCTACAATCTCATGTTGATGAAATTTCTTTAGCGATTAAACGATATACCCTCGATACTGGCGTTTCACCAGCAAGTTATCGATTAACTGATACAGTAAACGGTCTGGTGACTGACGATGGTGTGCCAGGTTGGGCTGGACCATACATTGAAGCCTGGGTCGCTTGCCCATCCATAGGGTGGACATATTGGTTGGCAGATTTATGATGCTGATGGCGACGGCGATTTAGACATCGGAATTGTCCTTGATGATGACAGACCCGGAACAGATTCAAGTGATAATGGGGGAGTGATCCCACTTGATACCATGATTGCGATAGATGAAACTTTTGATGATGGAAATTTAGCAACAGGAAACGTGCGGGGGAACGGTCTTGGGTTCGGTGCTGCCGCAGGTGAACTTGTCATTCTGGTCCGCTTATAATTCATGTCAAACCGATGTAGAAATGTCCTCTTCTTAACGATGTAGAAATGTCCTCTTTTGCGCGTCTGATAATAC
>PCSU01000058.1 GCA_002771355.1 candidate division WWE3 bacterium CG22_combo_CG10-13_8_21_14_all_39_12
TTGGGGTACATGACACCTCATGAGAAAATGGAACAACTGAAAACTAAGTTGGCATCAACTTAATTGCCATGTGTTGCACTTCCACGTTGAATGTACAATTTTCTTACGTACGGATTATATCACCTATAGTGTATTCTGTAAAGTTAAGATGTGTGGTTTATACGGTTACAATACTTGTAATAATCTGCAGTATTTGGGTTCAGGATTTTCATAAAGGATCTGATTTGGCGCACATTATATCGTTTTTTGAGGAGTTATAAGGGGAATCTATCAAAATAACATTGGTCGCTAGGCACTTTATGGTTAAAGTGAAATTGAGAGTTGTTGTAAGAACATCATTTGAAGTGTTTCTAAAATAGTGAAGATAGATATTATGTGGAGTTTATACTCAATATTCCTAAAGCTAGGTACCCATAGATTAGTGGTCGGGGTGGCAGGATTCGAACCTGCGGCCTCTGCGTCCCAAACGCAGCGCGCTAGCCAACTGCGCCACACCCCGAAATATGCCTTGAATGGCATATTTCGCAGCCAGACCAAGGTAAGTAAGTTAAGTTTTTAAAGCATTATCAACTGGCTAGTCCGGCCAAATCCTTGACAATTTTCAGAGACGAAAATCTAGATTTGTCTCCAGGAACAATTAGTTGTTCCTTCACCAACTTGCGCCACACCCCGAGAAATGCCAAGTAAGGCATTTCGAGCTTGCCTGAAAGGCAAGGCGCATATCCTTGAGAAGATCTAAAACCTTCTTAACCTCAAAAATATGCATCGATTTGCAATTACTTGATCAATCTAACTCAACGATTATATCAGCAAACATAAAATAAGGTAAACGTGATATTTACGAATAAATAATGGAGCATTTATGTTATAGTAATTACAATGAAATACGTAGCAATTGCAATTGTATTGATTTTAACGGTAGTTGGTTTGTATGCTGTTTTCTCCGGAGACAAGGAGATTTCTACAGCTGTAACCCCAACAAGAACACCTACACCTTCACCAACTAGCGCTCCTCAGTTACAATCACAGGGTATGGATCCAGAAACGTTAGGAGTAAAACAATACCAAAGAGCCCCGGAACCCTTTTTAGAAGAGGGAAAAGATTATGTTGTTTCACTACAAACAAACAAAGGTAATATCAATATAAAACTTTTTCAGGATGAAGTTCCTAATGCTGCAAACAATTTTGCATTTTTAGTAAAAGATGGTTTCTATAATGGTGTTACGTTTCACAGGGTAGTTAAAGGGTTTATGATTCAGGGAGGGGACCCACTTGGAAGCGGAATGGGTGGACCGGGATACAAATTTGATGATGAACCAGTAATTCGTTCATATGATCGTGGAATCGTTGCATATGCAAACTCAGGACCTAATACCAATGGAAGTCAATTTTTTATCATGCACGCAGATTATCCACTTCCACCACAGTACATAATTTTTGGTGAAGTAGTTGATGGGATGGATACCGTTGATGCAATTGCAAACACTCAAGTTAAAGCTGGTTTAACAGGTGAAATGTCAACACCAGTAGAAAAGATTGTAATCGATAACGCCACTTTGTCAGAGTAATATTGCTATTCTTTTGTATTTCATTTAAACTCCCTGTAGAATTTTGATATTATAGTTTCAAAATTCACGTTGGCGGGTATAGTACAATGGTAGTATTCCAGCTTTCCAAGCTGAGGATGCGGGTTCGATTCCCGCTACCCGCTCCAGGAAAATTAAAAAAGAGCAGTCCGATGTCCATCGGACGGGTCGCGAGTTTAAATCTCGTTTCCCGCTCCACAAATTTTCATTTAATATCTTTGAAACATGGTACGATAAGCTTATGTACATGATTAGGTTCTCCGAAGTGCCTACCCAACTTACGGGTGTGTATCAAGAATTTGCAAGAGAGATTACACATTCTATCGCTGGCATGGCAACATCTCTTCGGTTAACTCGCTATACCTACACTGAACAAGGTTTTTTTTCAACCAGTAAACAATTTACTGATGATGACCCTGTAATTCAAACGGTATTAAGTCAATTTAATGTTGAATATATTAAGGACGAAAAGCTCAACACAGTTTATTACGGCGATTCAGATAAGTTTGGAAGTTCGGGGGAGGGTCATGTATATTGGTATCGGATTACGGAAAAGGTACGTTCAATTCTTCGTGCCTCCACCATCATTATTGAACATGAAAGCAGCGAAAATCTTTGGCCAGGGTTTGAAGATCCAGTTTACTATAAAGACGAAACGGTTATTGCTTTTGTCATATCAACTAAAAAAATGATATATTGCTCAGAATTGCCTGAATTTGAGTCAATAATTGATCGGTTTAATATTCCATTTGAAAAGGTTATATAATATCTAAAATGCAGATAATACAGGACATCATGACAAGTTATTTAGGGATTGAAATAGTAGCTCACCTTGTGCGTACGGTAATTCAAATCGCAATAGCAATCGTTCTGCAAAGATCTGCGAATTTTTTTGTGCACAGAGTTTTGGATAATGTCCAAAACAGAAAACATATTCACGGGCATTCATTTAATAATGCCAGGTTTGATACTCTGCAACAGGTTTTACACAATATTATTTCTGTTGTAATTTGGGGAATTGTTTTTGTGATGGTTCTTGCTGAGTGGGGGATGAACATAACGCCGATAATTACAGGGGCTGGTGTGCTTGGACTTGCTATTGGGTTTGGTTCACAAACGCTTGTTAAAGATATGGTTAGCGGGTTTTTTATACTCCTTGAGAATCAATTTAACATTGGAGATAAAATTGAAATTTCTGGTACAAGAGGCTTTGTGGTTGATATAAATTTGCGAACAACTATTCTTAAGGGTAGTGATGAATCAGTGCATATTATTCCCAATAGTCAAATTACACGCGTTTCAAAGAATCTTCCTGAAGTTCAACCTGATACCGACGCATAGTTTGTCATTTCCATTATTTAGAAATATGTTCATAGCTGGTACAATTGCGTCGTTGGTGACCTTAAACCCTTGCCGGGGTGGCGGAATTGGTAGACGCGTTGGACTTAAAATCCAATGAGTGATGAGCTCGTGGGGGTTCGATTCCCCCCCTCGGCACCATTGCATGATTACATGCTTAGCAGTGTTTGGGTACAAAACTGCACGTCGTAAACTACACAATACGAACCA
>PCSU01000002.1 GCA_002771355.1 candidate division WWE3 bacterium CG22_combo_CG10-13_8_21_14_all_39_12
TAATTATGAAAGTTGCAATCGTATATCCGTATCCACCGCCAATCCAGAATCAGAAACCTGTACTTCCAGAGGGTATGACCTCTGGAGGAGGGGAAACATACCCCCTATCACTTGCTAAAGCGTTTGCAAGTAAAGGTATACAAACAGACTATATTTCTGGAAAGTTACAAGGTATTTCTGCATCTGAGCTTCACCTTTCGGATTATTTAACTGTCAAATATCTTCCTGTTTATGGTGAGCAATCGATTATGCGTACTTTTGCACCTAAGTTATTGCCGTTGTTAGTTAAAGGTAAATATGACCTGATAAATAGTAATCAGTTGCCACTTCTGTTTACTACTGCAGCTGGCATTGCGAGTAGGTTGACTAATGCTCGGCATGTAGTTTCACATCACGGATTTGCTCCAAGGTTTAATAGAAAATCTACTGTACTCGCATATTTGAACTCCTTGTTTGTCGATAATGTTACCGTTCAAAATAGTGTGGCTGCACAACTTTATGAAGGAATAATTCCTCAACGGAAAATGGTTACCATCCAAAATGGGCTGGATACAAGTCGGTTTCATGAGGTGAAAATTAATAGTTCATTAGCAAAGCAATACGATGGTTCTTTTGTTGTGGGGTATGTTGGCAGGCTTCTTCCAAGCAAAGGACTTGATACTCTTGTTATGGCGGTTAAAAATCTTTATGCAAGAGATAATAATATTCGACTTATCCTTGCTGGAACTGGTCCATTTGAGGAATACTTACGGGGATTAATAGAGCGAGAATCTCTTTCCCATGTAGTTTCACTGGTAGGGTTTGTTCCCGACGAAGACCTTAATGGTTACTATTCATTGTTTGATGTATTTGTACTCCCTTCTGTATATACTGACGTTTTTGGTAATAGACACACAGAACCTGAAGCATTTGGGTTAGTTCTTGGTGAAGCTATGCTTTGTAATACGCCTACAATCGCGACAAATGTAGGTGGTGTTCCTGATTGGATTCATGATGGGGTGAATGGTTATTTGGTTGAGCCAAGTGATGTTACTGGATTAACTGAGAAAATCTCATGGGTTATGAATAATCCACAAAGCGACATAATAAATAAATCTAGAGAAGTTATCGAGTCAAAGTATTCTATTCAGTCAATGGTTCAAAAATATCTTGAATTATTAACATGAAAATTGCACAGCTTACGTACCTATATGAACCAAGTATTGGTGGTGTTGAGAGTCATGTCAAAAATCTTTCAGAACAGCTTGTCAAAAAAGGCCATGTCGTTGATGTGATAACAAGTGATTTTTACGCGCTTGATGGGCTAAAACGAATTGAAACAAAAAAGGAAATAATTAATAGGGTTTCTGTACACAGACTCTCAGGAAAGGTTTCGAAACGCAAGAATTTCAACGCCCAAAATGTTGAAATGGAGGGACTGTCAGAATTTTTGAGTACAAATAAATATGATATAGTCCATTGTCATTCGATTCCATCAAGCCATTTTGATGCTGTTTATAAAGAATATTCGAATACAAGTACCAAGATTTTCGCAACTCCTCACTTTAGTCCAGATGATTTAGTTAGAACTTTCAAGACAAGGTTAACGCCATGGTATTGGCGACTCTCGGTAATTCCAAAACTAAAAAAAATAAATAAAATATTTTCCGTATCTCCAAGTGAGAAAGGAGAATTTATTCGATTAACTGGTATTTCTGCCGAAAAGTTTGTTGTTGCACCCAATGCTGTTAATTTATATGAGATGGACTCGATTCTTGCATCCGAAAGTGAAGGATTTAAAGCAAAGTATGACATCAAAGGCAAGATGGTGTTATTTATAGGACGCATAGTACATACAAAAGGTATCGACCTTCTGGTGAAAGCTGTAGCAAAAATAGGGGTTGAGGATATTACATTAGTTATTATCGGGCCCGTAAGTGATAAGAATTATATGGAAAAGTTGGAATCAATTGTTCGTTCCTATGGATTAACAAAACAAGTGCGGTTTATGCAGGTTTCACGTAAAGAGGTTCTCACAGCATTTCATGCCTGTGATGTTTTTGTATTGCCTACGAGAGGGGAAGTTTTTGGGATTGTACTTGCAGAAGCGATGGCATGTTCAAAAGTTGTTGTTGCAACAAATGTAGGGGGGGTACCGGACTTAGTGAAACATGAACAAAATGGTTTGTTATTTGAACTTGAAAATGTAGAAGATCTTTCACGGCAAATATTACATGCATTACGTGATGACGAGAATATTCAGCGTATAAGAAATCAGGCACGTAAAACAATTGAGCAGTCATATGATTGGAACACGATTGTCGACCAGATTGAATCTACATATAATTCATGATTAAGGTAACAGTTGTAACAACCTTTAAAAATGAAGCGCAAACAATCGCACCGTTTATTGAAGGTCTATTATCTCAATCACGAAGCCCAGATGAAATTGTGTTGTGTGACGGAGGATCAACAGATGGAACGATTGAAATCATACAGCAATTTATAGATAATGCTGCACCCATAAAACTTGTTATAAAGCCGGGAAATCGATCAGTTGGTCGTAATGAAGCCACAAAACAGGCCTCCAACGAACATATTGCTGTAACTGATGTAGGAACGGTAGCTGATAAAGATTGGTTAAAAAATATTATTGCGCCATTTGAAAATGACTCATCAGTTCAAGCCGTGAGTGGTTTTTTTAAAACGAAGTCAGAGACATTTTTTGAAGAGGTCTCATCTCAACTCATGCTGGTTGACCATGGCAAAATTGATTCAGAAACATGGTTGCCTTCAAGTCGGTCTGTTGCGTATACCAAAACTGCATGGAAAGATGCAGGTGGGTACCCGGAATACACGTCATATAACGAAGACACTCCTTTTGACTTGGCTCTTATAAAAGCAGGACACTCATTTACATTTGCAAAAGAAGCAATAGTGTATTGGAGACCACGATCTACATACCAAGAGTTTTACAAACAGTATTTTAACTACGCGATTGGTGATGGCATTGATGGAATTAACGCGCGAAATTATATAAAAAAGATGGTGTTTTATAGTGGTCTTTTAGGTATCTTGTTTCTTTCTATCTTTATTCCTTATTTGTTTCTTGTTGATTTGGGGATTGTTATCTTGTATCTCCTGTGGCGAAGCCGTCATATGTGGAAT
>PCSU01000066.1 GCA_002771355.1 candidate division WWE3 bacterium CG22_combo_CG10-13_8_21_14_all_39_12
CACGATTGATCTTGTTTCGACCCCCTCGAGACAACACCAATGCCCCAAGTAACATATTCGAAATTGCAATTATTGACAGTACATAAAAGAATGACATCTATATCAATTAGACACTGTACTGTTTGATTTTGCAAGAAGAGCCCGCCATTTCCAAGTATTAATTGGATATGACGGGCTCATTCGCCGAATTTGTTGCAATAGCAGAAGGAATTCGAACATTCTCTCCTAACCACACAAACCTAACCGGCGTTTTTTCAACTCTTCGAAACCAACGATACAAGAGGGGTTTCGTTGTTGAAACCTCTTGTCTTGCCTCGTTGACAAACATCTTGACTACATAGTACACACCTGCAGAATCTTTACCCTGCAGATCATTGACCTTTCTGAACGGAAACCCGAACATCCCCAAACGATGATGGAGCTGATCTCCTAATACAGCCCACCACTCCGTCACGCCTCTTTCTTCACATGCCTGGAAAAATCGACGGTAGATCATGAGCTGAAGTATCACCGACAACCATGTGCCTCGAACTCGAATGCCAAAGAAGTTTTTGGCTAAAACTAGCCGTGACACTTCTACCGATTGAGACATGTCTATCCGAGGATTAAGTACATGCCTATACCCATTTACTAATTGGTTACATCCAAAAAGAAGACGTCCATAACCAATCAGCCACCTCTTTCCAAAGAACTTAACAAAGACTGCCACATGGGTGGTACTTTCTTGTCGATCGTATTCGTCAAGTTCTCTTGGAGGACCATCTGCGCTTGGAACCCAATTAACATGACTACCCCTAAACCTTGCAACTAGTTCCATTCCAGCAACGTCACTAGATCGCAAAAAATCTACTCGCAATACTAATTCCACCAATACGAGTAGAACACAGAGTTGTAATTCCTTAATGTATTCCTTCACCAAAAGATATCCTTCTCCGGGTACCTTCCTTATCAAAAGAAACACACCAATCACAAGACTGAGGCCAATAATGACATATACTGCAAGGTTGGCACCGGTTGCAACCACATAGCCTGTTGTAACGATACTTGGCGAAAACCAAACAAGAAGCGCAACAACGGTTAACACAATTGTTCTTTTATGAAACAGTCCATTCTTTCGAAAAGACTTTACCGCTACTCCCCCCAAAAAAGTGGCAGGGACTAATGTTGCTACAAAAACGACAACATAAAGCACGCCGTATGTTGATATGATCATCTGAAATCCAGAAATGACCTTATCAACAACATTCCCATCAAACAACATTGGACTTGTCATCGAACGACCCCTTTCTGGATCACAAAATGCCTAATATACTTGTCAAAGAACTTTTACTTTTTCTCCTTAACTCTCATATGAATGCTATATCCAACAAACGCAATGCAGTCATGATGTATATATACACCGTTGGGAAGCGTGGGGTCAATAAGTCAGCCTTACGGCAACCTAATATGTTTAAGTATATTTAACTACTTATGTGAAAAAACTTCTTGAATATGGAAAATAAACCTAGAATAATACCCCTATCTTCACTGCCCTTTCTTTCAACTTATACTTTCTATAACCTGAGTCAATATTGATTTTAAGTCATCAATATTCTCCCTGGTGAAAGACCCAAAATGCTTTTTCCCACCCAACAAATAAAAAGCAATGACTGACCCTTTTGAACTAGGAATTACTTCTTCAATACCAACGGATTTCAGAGAGTCTGAAACATCTTTACCAAAAAGACTAAATTCTTCAATTGAAACAACATCATCATTTGCGTGTTGTAATAGCATATTAACAATACTTTCAGATTCAAGAATCAACAACTGATCGTCCGTAACTCCCCTCCAGTTCATTCTTATATTTCCATTACTATCATCTAACAATAGTAATCCTTGTAACTTAGGTTTAAAAATAAACTCAACAGTGTCCAATACCGTATCTAGTTTTTCCTCAACTGAATCTAGAGATGATAATTTTAAGAACAACTCCTCTCTTACTTCGTCCGGGTCATAAGAAACATATACAATCTTCTTATATACCTGTTCCTTAAGCTCCCTCTCAAAAACACTGAATATACTAGCAAGCGAGAACGCAATAATTACGTTCAAGAAAATCGCTACTGGATCAAATGCAGAAGAAAAAACGAATTGCTCCAACCAAAGAGTCACGTAAAAACCAACAAAGAAAAACATTGCAATTCCAAACCATAACATTATTTTCCCCAAAATAAATCGTATTCCAAAGAGCCTATGTTTTAAGATAGAATATGTTGTTGACATGGTAAAAATGACCATTCCAAAACGTCCAATATTTGGAATTAATTCAACAGCAAATTGTTGGGTTGTACCTAAATAATTGAAAATCCTCCACAGAAGTAGAGAGGTTACAGATACTATAAATGCACTAACCCCAGCCCCCCACAATACATAGGTAATCTGCAGTCGTACTTTGCCATCGGACTTCAAGTACTTTGAAAAGAGCATATACATGGAAACTACTATCGTAAGAAAAATTAAAATAGCGTAAGGAATATCAAGTGGACCCTGTGTATAAGACAAACTAAATACTTCTAAATGGGTATTTTTTATAACAAGGTTGGTACTCGAACTAACAACAGAAACAATCATAGCAACAACACCTAAAATCAATACCCACTTCGATGAAAATCCCTTAAATCGAAAAGGAAATACATAGGCAAAAACAAAAAACCCGAAAGCACCTAGTGTTGCGAAAAAGAAATCAAATCGTAAAAACACATTAAGCAGTTGTTCATCAAATACTGTAATCGTCCATAAAAAACTTGAAACCACCCACAAACTCAACAGTGAAATAAACATGAAAAAGACTCTATTTACCTCACTTCTACGATCCTTTAATAACACCATTACCGAAAGTAATAGATTTGCAAAAAACGTAATTGCTACAATTATTAGTCCCAAAAGATCTACAATATCCATATTATATCCTACAGTATATTACCTTTGTCAAGAAAATACAAATGTTACGAGAAAATACGGCAGTAGTTATTTTGTA